>CANPZE010000039.1 GCA_947589315.1 uncultured Lachnospiraceae bacterium
AGTCCGTGAGGGCAGTGTCATGAAGATTATCATCATTTCGGTGAGGGATGACGAGGAGGTTTATAAAGAGGCAGAGCGTCGGATTCAGGGCTTGATAAAACCAGTGGAATAAAGTGCGACAGGACATCCATGCGGTGTCCTTTTTGCATAAAAAAATGATAACAAGACGTATGGCATCTCGAAAGAGGTGCTTTTTTGATGGAAATATGGGAGGAATAGATATGCCAAGAAAGAAAGCAGAAAAACCAGAAGTAATAGAAGAAAAGTCAGGAGAAACCATGAGCACGACTCCGGATGAGCAGGAAGGAGCCATTTTGTCAGACTCAGATGAAAAAAGCTCAGAGGGTACCGAGGGTGAAACTGATGGTGAAGAGATTCCCCAGACTGATTTAGAAAACATGGAAGATAAAGTGTATCCGCCTGAAGACGCGTTAGATCACACCAGGGATTCTGAAAATCAGAGTCAGTCTGACACAGAGGGGGATAATTCAAAAGCTCAGGTTCCCGGCGAAGGCGCCAGACATCGAAGAAGTACCAGTTCTGTCAGACTGGGTTCATCACAGGTGCTTGCAATCGACGGGCACCTGGTTGCCGAAACAGAGGCTGAAAAAGCAAGGAATGACCTGTTAGATTTAATGGAGTCCCAAAAGACAGGGAGAATCCTGACAGGAACAATTCAGGGAGTGGAGCGGCAGGAAAGCGGCCAGAACCGTTCTTTGGCAGTCATCTATCACGGTGAGTTCAAAATCATTATTCCTGCGGAGGAGGCAGTGGAAGCACCGGAGGATTTCCGAGGGAGGTTGCCGGAAGATGTGCTGCACGACATGCTGACCAAACGGCTCGGTGCGGAGGTGGATTATATCGTGAAGGGCATTGATCCCCAGTCTGGGATTGCAGCGGCAAGCAGGCTGGATGCCATGCGTGCTAAGCGAAAAGAATACTATCTGGGGACAGACCGGGATGGCAATTACCGGATTTATTCGGATCTGTGTGCGGAAGCAAGGGTCGTATCTGTCATCCGGGCAGGTATTTTTGTGGATCTGTTTGGTCTGGAGGTGTATATCCCGCTCCGGGAACTGAGCTACCAGAGGTGGATGGATGCAGCGGTGTATTTCCAGTCCGGGCAGAGGATCTTAGTCAAGGTGCTGAGTGTGGACCGGAGTGACCGTAATAACATCCGGGTAACGGCATCGGTCAAGCAGGCAGGTGAAAACCCATACGAAAAAGCACTCCGCAGGTATTCGGTCGGTAACCGGTATGTGGGGACAGTCAGCATGGTGGATACCAACGGAGTCTTTGTGGCACTGGATGGAGGCATTGACTGTCTTTGCAGCTACCCGAAAAGAGGACGCCCGCCGAGAGGTTCCCGCGTGACCGTGAGGATACTGGGGATCAATAATGATTCCAACCGGATCTGGGGAGCGATTACTCATATCGCCGTACCACGCTGAGAGATAAGAAATGAGGTGAAGCAAGTGAAGAAAATAAGAAAATCTCTGGCCGCTTTTGCACTGGCAGGTGCGTTGTCTGTCACGTTTGGAACCGGGATTTTGGTATCCGCTGAGAACCAGGGGACAGACGGGACGGAGATACAGGTCATGGAAGCAGAACAGCTGGAGGTGCAGCTGGGAAAAGAATGGGCCGGCACGGAGTTTCAGTTAAAAACGGATGCCGGCCTGTATCCGGGAACGATAACCGTGGGGGAGGATGGTGTGCTGCGGACAGAGCTTGGCGGAAGCATACGCTACATACTGACCTGTATGCTTACCGGAAATCCGGATGATACGGAGCAGGCCCTTGCCACAGGGAATGACTTAGATTCAGCAGATGCCCCAGCCCAGGAAGGGGAAACGAAATCCCAGTCTGGGGAGAATGCCTCCGGTGAAACTAAAGTACAGCAGACAGCATCGGTAGATGCCAGTACCGGATCTGCCGTGAAAGAAGGAAATACGGAAAACACAGTTGCCGGCATTCCCATCAAACATCTTGTATTGTTCTCTGTTGGAATGGTGGCCGCTGTGGGAGGGCTGATTGCTATCCATATCGTGCAGAAACGGAGGGAAGAGCAGGAGGATTACGATGAAGAGGACTATGATGATGAGGATGAATAGTTCTCTGTCCGTTCGTTCTATTGGAATAAAATCCAGCGTGCGGGATGATTAAAAGCCATAAAGAAATATTTTGAGATAAATATAATCTAAATATTCTCATAAGGCTTGACAAGATAGCACGCCCCTGCTATACTGAAACTGTGGCAAGGGCTTGCGTTCAGGCTTTCGGTATATCAAAAAGGTGTTACCGTTACGGATTAACGCACACAGAGTGGTCCACAATAGCGCAGGCCTGTTGAATATATGAGCCGGAAGGCTGCTTAAATAGAATATACAGAGTCAATGTCTGGATGAGACATCCAAATTCCAGAATCATTGGCTCTGTATGTTTTTTTGCAGTTTTCCGGCTTTTTAATGTGGAGAAAAATATCGGCTCGAAAAAAACTCAGCAGATATTTTTATGCTTCACTTTGCAAAGCATCTTCACATAGAAGAACGCAAAAGCGGCGTTCTTCCTATAATTACCAAAATAAAAAACGAGAGGAGGCAGAATGCCATGAATGCAAGAGAAAGAAAAAAGAAAGGGAATCAGACGAAACAGATGCGCTGTCCGTATTGTGGCAGTCCGGTGGTGTTCCGCAGTGCGGATGGCATTTACCGTGAAAATAAGAACCATACCATGCTATATGTGTGTTCAAGGTATCCGGGATGTGATGCTTATGTTCGGGTTCATAGGGGGACAAAGATTCCGGTTGGGAGTCTGGCGGACCATAATCTCCGGTCTTTACGCAGGGAGGCTCACCGGTATTTTAACCGTCTGTATGAATTGGGACTGATGGACAAGCAGGATGCCTACCAGTGGTTGGCGGATCTCATCAGTGCCCCTATGTCGGAAGCACACATAGGGAATCTGGGGGAGTATTACTGCAGGAAGGTTATCGAAGAAAGTAAGAAACTGCTGGAGTCCAGAAAGAAAAAGCCTTTTCAAGTGATTGGAGGTGGTTGATGTGTTAGATGCAGGGCAGAGAAAAAAGGTGGAGGATAATATTGGTTTAGTGCATAAGGTCATATCGGACAAAGTTCATGGTCCTTACCAGTTTGGCATGTATTCCAGGGAGGATTTGTTCCAAATCGGTTGTATCGGGTTATGTAAGGCAGTGGCCACGGATAGAGGAGGCTGCTTTTCTACCTATGCTTACCGTCTGATCTGGAATGAAATCTGTGATGCCCTAATCTGTTCCATGCGGAAGGGAAAACGGGAAGTGGCAGTGGAGATTCTTCCAGATATAGGAAATTTTTATGTAAGTGATGACAAGGAACTGCAGATCGCCCTGCAAAATGTCTTAGAGGAGGCAAAAGGTGTGATTCCAGTCTCCACGAAAAAGGGCATCCATGCTATGCTACTGATGGAGAGGGGATATACCAGCCGGGAGATTGGCGAGCAGATGGGAGTGAAAGCAAACTGTGTCTGTGCATGGGTATCGAAGGCAAGAAAATATCTTCGGGGACTGGCAGAACTGCAGCAGATTGCAGAAGGGTATGGTTATGAGACAGACAGAGCAGGCTAGAAGAGGGCGGAGGCGAATCAGAAGAAGACGGAGTTATTGGTGGATGGCTCCGGCAAGCTTCAGTATATTCATCTGGATTTTGTTCCATACAATATTCATAATCGGCTATGTACCCTCGGAGTCTATGGAGCCGATGCTGAAGAAAGGAAGTTACCTGATAGCGGTCAGAAGATATGCCAGTCTGGAGACCGGGGATGTCATTGTATTCCGACGGAATGGGGAACTGCTGATAAAGCGGATTGCTGCCGTGGGTGGGGACACCGTGGATTTGGGAAGCCTGCCTTATACTCCCGGCTGGATTATTCCAAAACGGGATAAAGAGGTAGTCACGGTACCGGATGGATGCTTTTTTGTACTGGGTGACAATACAGAAAATTCCCTTGACTCAAGATACTGGGAAGAGATGTTTGTGAAGGAAGCAGATGTAGTGGCAAAGATGTGGGAATAAAGTTTTTCTGGAATGTTTGTAGTCATCGTGTTATGATTTAAATAAGTCTGGAACCGGTCTGAGACCGGAACCGGAGAATGAGAAGGGACTGATGAACATGAAAAACTGGAAAAGAACAATCCTATTTACAATGGTACTACTTAGCACGGCGTTGTTTGCAGGGACAGGTATCGTTTCTGCAAAGGCGAAGACAATCAAAATTGATATGACCAAAGCGGCATCCCAGACTAAACGGCCGGCCGCACTGTCAAGGGCGAAAAAGGTTCGGGTAAAGAGCAGCAAGCCCTCTGTGGTGAAGGTGAAATATAAGAAGACGAAACAGAAACGACGGGTTGTCATTACGGGGAAAAAGCCGGGAACAGCGACAGTGACGGTTCGGTGTTATCTTAAAAAGGGAAAGAAAAAGGTATATCAGTATAAGGTCAGGGTAACAAAGAGCCGTAAGACCGATAAGACCAGTCAGACTGGGAACCGGCCTGCCTTTGCCGGAACGCTGACAGCATCCCTGAATGATACGGGATATGTGAAACTTCAGTATAGTAAAATCAATGGTGCAGATTATTATGTGATTCAGAGGAAAACGGAAACGGGGACTTGGAAAAAGTTAAAGACTGCTTGGAAGACAGGCATCACGGATCAGACCGTACAGGCAGATACGGTATACTATTACCGGGTACAGGCAAGGGTATCCGGCACCTACACTCAGTATAGCAATACGGTAAGGATTCAAGTTGGGAAAATTGGAACAGGCAGCAACGATGCCGTAAATCCAACACCGAAACCGTCACCCACACCGGACACACCAGCTGTGCCAACACCGAAACCGTCACCGGAGCCGACACCATATCAGGCGAAATATTCTTATGAGGTAAGCGTGCTGAATCAGTTTACCATCTACGAGGATGTGCCGATTGTACTGTATGTGAAGACGGATAATCCAAATCCCAATGGTGAGGTGTATGTGAAGATGGGGGCATATGAAGAGGATGTTATGGGAGGTCCGGCGTATACTTACGAAGACATTTCATACCTCCCACAAGAGGCAACAAATACCACCTTTTTCAAAAAAGTACAGGGTGGATGGATATATACCTGTATAGCAGAATCTCCTGGAAATCATACGGTATCAATACAGGAATTGGAAGAGGGTGAGCAGAAAAATACCTGGAGGACAGTGGATACGTTTCAGATTGAGGTAAAGGACGGT
This sequence comes from uncultured Lachnospiraceae bacterium, assembly GCA_947589315.1. GTDB lineage: Bacteria > Bacillota > Clostridia > Lachnospirales > Lachnospiraceae > Jutongia. The sequence goes on from CANPZE010000039.1 coordinate 5,275, forward strand.
GCTGCCGCCCGGAAAGCTTTCTGCGAAAAAGTCATCCAGACGGTAAGCAGGGAAGACTACAACGAGGACGGGCTGGGGAAATGGAGCAGTCTCACAGAACATCAGAAAATGGAACGGCTGGAGGAATATATCCGGGACAACATGAACTATCCGAGGATTGATACCAACGGCAGTTATCTTGGATACAATACGATCTGGATTGTACAGGAGAATGTCGGGGCTGACTGGGAAACTGGTTTTACGGACTGTGGAGGGGCGGCAGACCTGCTCCGTGACATGGCAAAAATGATTGGCATTGAAGCGTATACATGGACAACCCAGTTGAACGGGGCACTCCATATCGTAGTCCGTGCAGTAATTGACGGGGAAGAGTATTACTATGATGCGACACCGTGGGAGGGCGGTTATAAAAACTGGGATTATATCCAGTTAGAAGACTATTAAGCTGAACTGGGAAACTAATCCATAAATAGGGGAATTTATAGATAAAAAAATAAAGAATTGAACTGAGTCTGTTTTTATGGCAGGCTCTTTTCTTATGCCTAAAAAAGGAGAATGCAGAATGAAAATGCTTAACAGAGGTCCTCCTGCAGGGGGAAAGGCAGTTATAACAAGTAAATTTATCAGAAAGGACTTAAAATATGAAAGTAAAAAACAAGTTGAAAAGAGTAATAACATTTGTGCTGGCGATTGCCATGTTATGTGGCATGATTCCAGCAAATGCAATCGTGGCGGACGCCGCTTCCACAACGGTAAGCCTGATCTCCCTGGGACGGAAAGGTACAGTGTCCATCGGCTCAAAGACCAAATCAGGAACATGGTGGCAGATGAAGCTGGGGGGAAAGAAGGCATTCTGTATCAATCTGGGATATACCTGTCACTCTGGCAATACCTATGCAGCAGAGGAAACCCATCACTGGGATCAGGATACCGGCGGGGAAAAGAATGGGTATTATGCGAAGATTATCCGTTGGTATGTGGTAGACCGGAACCGTTCCAACAAGGCATTTGTGATGAGCCAGGCTCTTATCTGGTCCATTGCGGAAGGTCGGAATTCAGAATCCCAGTTAAAGGATGTAATCAAGCAGGTAAAAGGGAATATTAACATTTCGCCTACAAAATCAGTTAATGATATGTATCAGGCGATCTTTGAACCATCTGGGGCATGGACGGCTGATATTACCTTCTGGCAGAAAACAGGAAACAGCAAAAGATATCAGAGGCTTTTAACGGTCGATGCCGATGACGTGCCGGAGGTTTCCAGCATCAGCGACAGCACCTATTACCGACAGAGGATCACAGTAATGAAAAAGGATGAGGATGGAAAAGGATTAGGAGGAATCCAGTTTACACTGGATGCAGATAATCTGGATGATCTTTATTCTTTTGCTATGACAGACCGGGATGGTACCGAAGCCAATGATGCTGACGACGATAATGACACATCCTTCAGTATGTCCGGATTTACCCGGGACAGTGGCCGGATCGCATTCCGCATGACATACCGGCTGCAGACGCAGGAATATTACTATTATCCGGATTCCGAGTTAAAAGATATGTCCGCAGATGACAAGAAGGCGGCAAAAAAACATCTGAAAGATGATCTGGATCTGGATGAGGGCGTGGATTTTGCTTCTGACCTGACCAAAGGGTCTGCCAAGAAACTGATGAACCAGGAAATGAAAGAGATGAAAAATGACATCTCCAACAGTTATACTTTGACAGAAAATAATACAGGGGATAATCAGCATATCGTTTTAAACCCAGAATTTGCCAAAGGGGTAAAAATTACCCTGAAGAAAGCGAACAGCTGGGAGAAAAACGGGGACGGTGTTTGGCCAGATACGCTGGAGGAGGTAGCCTCTGATTATTCTAAAGCCTATTCAGTTGGCGTGACCAACAATTACAAGAAAGCAACCATAGATGTAATAAAAACAGACAGTTACAGTTCTGATAAAAAACCGCATGGAAATGCGGAACTGGATGGTGCACAGTTCCAGCTATATGCAGATGCTTCCTGCACAGATAAGGCAACGGTCTATAATGCGGATGGAACAGCAAAGACAGCAGGAGTATATACGGTTAAGGAACAGAAAATGGTAACGGATTACCTTCGCAGTGGATGTACTTATTATCTGAAGGAGATAAAAGCCCCTGTGGGATATCTGCTGTCAAATCATGTTCTGACCATTCAGGTGGATGCCTCAAATCAGCCTATTGAGTATACGCCGGATTTGGTTACTATGGAGTATTCTGAGCCGCCAATACTTGGAAAAGTGGAAATCATAAAATATGATTCCGATGGCAAGACCGGTCCGCTCCATCCGGAAGCAAATGCAACATTCCAGGTTTATCTGACGGATAAAAAGAGTTATGATGCCTGTGATGATTATGAGAGAGACATCATTAAGACAGATGAAAAGGGTTATGGCATTTCAAAGGATTTGTATTATGGAGATTATACTGTCCATCAGGTAGGTTCCGGTGATGTGGATGCCATCCTTGTGGAAGATTTTTATGCCAAAGTACAAGAAAATGGTGAAATTAAAACGTACCCAATGAATAATGAACTGTTCAAGGCATACCTGCGAATCCTCAAGAAAGACGGCAATACTGAAAAACAGGTGCTGAAACCCAGTACCACATACCAGATTTATAAGGTCACGGATGACGGGGAGAAACTGGTAGAGCAGAGCTACAGCGATGGCAATAAAAACGTGACGGTCAACCAGTTTGTAACGGATGAGTCGGGTGAAATTATGACGGTGAAGGAACTGAAGTCAGGAACCTATCGTATTTACGAGACAGATTCCGCCAGTGGCCTGCATATTAGTGAAAAGTTCATTGAAGTTACCATCAACAGCAAGGCAGACAATTATGAGAGCTTTACCGATGAAGATGGATATACTCATGCCGTTGTCACAGTTACTTATACGAATTATGAAACAGCTGGCAGGTTGAAACTTTATAAGACTGGCGAAATGCTGACCGGATTCAAGGACGGAAAATTTGTCTATGAGAGCCGTTTCCTAAAAGGTGCTGTTTTTGAAGTTACTGCAGCAGAAGATATCGTGACGCAGGATAACCAGGGGACGAACTGGTATGATAAAGGCGATCTGGTCACTACCATCACCACAGGGGAAGGTGCAGAATTTGAAAAGGAATGCAAGGATATTACAGGCTGCACCGTGGATGAGGATGGCATGGTAACCGTCCATCTTCCTTTGGGAAAATACCATGTAAAGGAAAAACAGACGCTTTATGGTTATGTGCTTCCGGACAAAGGCTGGGATGTGGAATTTACGTGGGACAACAAGGATGAGGAATATGTTCTCAACGCCACGGATGCGACAGATGAGAATGGTGTGCTCCGTGTGGAGAATGCCCGTGCAAAGACGCAGGTATCCCTGTTCAAATCCGATGCAGCGACAAAGCAGGCGGTGGCAGGGGCTGAGTTCGGCATCTTTACCAGACACGACATCTATAACGCGGATGGTGAAAAAATCGTGGATGCGGGCACCAGACTGGGAACGGTCACGACAGACGCTGACGGCAGGGCTGTATCCGACATCGACTTCCCGTTGATGAGTGAGGGCTATGTGGCACCGGCGACAGGATCGGGAGTGGGTGTGGAGACATCAGATGTTCATACACCTGCCACAGGAACACCGGAAGCAGCACAGACGCCGGGCACAGCAGAAACACCGGAGCCGGATGGGGAGACAGGAGCTGCCCTCAGACTGAACTCAGGGGATTACTATCTGAAGGAACTTTCTGTATCCGGAAGCTATTACCTGAATGAAACGGAGTATCCTGTCCATCTTGAGTACAAAGACCAGGAAACAAAGGTGATTGCAGCAGATGTGGAAGCGGTCAATACCCAGACATCCACAACCATCAGCAAGACATCCATTACAAACAGCGGGGAACTGGCAGGATGTGAGTTGCAGGTTACGGATGCAGAGGGCAACGTAATCGTAAGCTGGGTATCCGGTAATAAAGATTCCATCAAACTGAATGAGAAACTGGAGTTCATGGGATACCGCAATGTCACAGCTGTTTTGAATGAAACTGGTTCGGTGCAGGTAAACGGCCTGTTTCACGACACCACCTATACACTGACAGAAACCAGACCGGCCGATGGATTTGTTACAGCAGACAGCATTTCTTTCCAGCTTGTGCAGGGTGAGAACGGGCAGACGCTTGTGGCTGTTGTAAACGGTGAAAACAGGATACTTCAGACCGATAACATGGTCCGCATGATAGATGATACGACGAAGGTGGAGATCTCTAAAACTGAGATTACAGGCTCAGAGGAGATACCAGGCTGTGAGATGGAGATTACGGAAAAAGAGTTTGGCACGGTAGTTGAAACATGGACTTCCACAAGGGAAAAGCACATCATAGAGCAGAAACTGGCAGTAGGGAAAACCTATCTCCTGACGGAGAAACGCCCGGCAGACGGTTATGCAACTGCAGACAGCATTGAGTTTACCATCAAAGATTCGGGAGAGGTTCAAAGTGTACAGATGAAAGATGATACCACAAAAATCCGTCTGATTAAACTGGCGAGTGATACAGGGCAAGGACTTCGCGGTGCAAAAATTGAGGTATATGACAACAATGACAAAAAGGTTATGAGCTTTACTTCCAAAGAAGAGGGCTTTGATATTATTGGGAAGCTGAAGGTAGGAGAGACCTACACCTTCAAAGAAGTGGAGGCTCCGAAAGGCTACCAGCTTGCAAAAGAAGTAAAGTATACGGTAAAAGATACTGGAGAGGTACAGAAAGTGTCGGTAACCGATAAGAAGACACCGGCACCGAAAGTACCACAGACGGGTGGAACCACTCCGCTTGTGGCAGCAGTCATTTTACTGTCCATACTGGGGAGTGCTGGTGTTTTTCTCTTCCGCAGAAAAAGGGTGCGTGCAAGATGAAAAAGGAGAAAAAGGTAAATAGCAGGAAGAAACGGACAAAGAGAATCGTATGCCTCTTTTTTTTGTTGGCATTTTCGGTAACAGGGTATTTCGTATACCGCTATTACCAGAATGATAAAAAACAGGAAGACCGTTTTGACCAGCTGGAGGAAATCGAGGAGGAGCGAGAAAATCCCGTTCCTTCCATTGCTCCGAAAGAGAAAGAAAACCCTGACTGGATTGGCTGGCTGAAGATTAGGGATACCAATATTTCTTATCCGGTCATGCAGCGAAAGGGAGACAGCGAATATTACCTGCATCGGGACTTTGATGGAAGATACAGTTTTTACGGCACCCCATTTTTGGATTCCAGATGTACTACGGATAGTGATAACTGTATTATTTACGGGCATAATATCAATGGCGGCAGGATGTTTGGGGCACTTCATGCGTATTCCAGAGAAAGTTATTATAAAGAGCATCCGGAAATCCGTTTCCGGGCAGGGGATGAAAAACGGAAGTATCAGGTTGTTTCGGTAATGCAGACGAATATTTCATCTCCAGTCTATTCTTTCACAGATGTTGGCAACTGGGATGAGTATCAAGAATATGTGAAAAAGATTATTTCCGGCAGTCTGTACCAGACTGAGATGGGAGAGCAGATAAGGGATGAGTTTGAGAAAGATACTTCAGAAGAGTTCTTTCGTAAATATCAGTTTCTTACCTTGTCCACCTGTAGGAGTTGGGTGGGGAGGGATGCAAGGCTGTTGGTAATTTCAGTACGGGAGCGGGAGGAACAATAAAATTATGCTGTAGATCAGGAGTAAACTACTGGTCTGCAGCTTTTTTTGCGTTTTGGAGATTATTTTGAGAAAACGGAGAAAGTGGTTACGGTGGTGGATGGCTCCCTTATTGATATGTATCACTGGTTTTGTATTATTTCGGTGTGTGTTACGAATTGGATATGTGCCGAAGATATCTATGGAACTGACCCAGAGTTTTTTAGAGGAGATTTTGTAGAGGGGATATGTGTGTGGTGGGAAAGACCGAATTTTCGAAAAGTAATTGAGAAAGATACCAACGAATGATATAATTATATAGAAATTACAAAAGACAAGGGAAATATGAGGGAATACAACATGAGAGAAATGCTTGTTGAGAAGTTGTAAATAAAAGGAAACTTCTCCATTAGGCGGAAAGATTCATAGTATGGATGACTTGGCATGAAGTAAAGTAAAACTAAATACTATATTAGACAAAATGGTTGGAGAAGTTATATGTATAAAATTGTAATCTGTGATGATGACAAAAATTATATTCAGGAATTGGAAAAAGTGATAAAAGAATGCAATAAAAGCAAGAGGGAATTAGAGTTTATCGAATTCTATTCAGGAGAAGAATTGTTGGAAAATTTGCCAATGGATAGTGATGTTTTATTTTTGGATATTCAGTTAAACGGCATGGATGGCAATGAAACTGCAGTCAAAGTGGAGAAAATGGGATACCAGGGGCTGTTGATTCAGTGTTCCGGTATTTTTATGCCAACCCCGGAAACGATTAAAATTTCCCCTTATCGTTATTTATTAAAACAGGCTGATAAAGAGACTACATATAAAGATATCAATGAGATATTCGATGAAATGGACCGGCAAAAGGCCTGTTTTACAATAGAAGCATCTTATAAGAGGGAAAAGGTTATCATTCGGACTGTGGATATTGTATATTTTACGCATCACAAAAAAGGGAGTGTTCTTCATCTGAATAAAGAACGACAGAAAGAATATTCAGAGGCATCTCTGATTACCCGGTATCACTTTCAGGAACTGCAGGAAATGCTATATCCTGTGGGTTTTGTATGCCCTCACAGCAGTTATTTGATCAATCTCCGGTATGTATCTGCTTTTAATCCGAAAAAAGAGTTTATAAAGTTGGACGGAAGGATGTTTTCGGTAGCCAGAGGAAAAGTGGAACAGTTTTCAATAGAGTTCACCAGATATATCAATCTGAAATACAAGGAGAAATTGAAATGAGATATACGGCAATTTATAATTTATGTATAGTTGTATCCTGTATGTTTGAAATATATTTTGCTTTGAATTTTTTTCAAGCGTTTCATGACATCAATGATTTCTTTCAATCGAAAGTGAAATTTTTCATATGTTATTTTTGTTTTGTGGTTATGAATATTGTAGTAAATTTGCAGCAGAACAGTATATTCAACGTATCCTTTGCGGCATTTCTTTATTTGTTTATTGTATTTTCGTTATTTACAGGGGATATGAAATCCAAAATGGTTCATTGGATTATATTGATTTTTCTGGGTGCCAGTGCAGAAATGATTTTTTCGTTGCTACAGTCGTTGCCAGTGGATGTTCCAGTAGATCAGGCTTTTGAAAATGAGTTTTTTATGGTCAGTGGCATGCTGGCTGTTAAATTGATTTATTTTTTACTTCTGTCTATTGTAAAACAATTTTCGAGATATTCGACAGAAAAACTAGAATGGAAACTGTTCGCAAATTATATCATAATACCAGTCGCCACCCTGGGGATTATGTTTGCCATCCCTTATGTCAGGAGGGGCGGCCAGGGGAATACGGTAATGGATTTGATACTGATTCTTTTTTATATGCTGCTGCTTTTAGGCAACGTGAGTTTGTTTTACATGTTTAGCAGATACAGCAAGATAAAAGAACAACAAATGATGCAGGAAATCAGTAAAACGAAATATAAGGAAATGAAAAGACACTATGATAGAATGGAGAGACTGGATGGAAAACATAGGGAATTGATACATAATATCGATCATTATTTAAGGCAGATAGGAATTTATGCAGAGAATAATGAGATGGAAGAAATAAAAAGAACTTTGTCAGATTTACAAATAGAGTTTACAAAAGGAGAACAAGAAATCATATGTGCCAATGATTATCTCAATTCTATTTTAGCTGATTTCAAGGAAAGAGCAGAAAAAGAGCAGATACAGGTTGAATTATTTGTAGAAGCAGGTTTTAAAATTGAATTTATGAAAGAAATTGATTTAACAGCTATTTTGGGGAATTTGTTCGATAATGCGATGGAGGCTGCGAAAGAATGTGACCAGGGGAAAGTATGCGTTACCTTTTTTATGCAAAGTGGTGGAGCTTTGTCTGTCATGCGGATAGAAAATAATTATAAAGAATTGCCGCAAAAAAAAGATGGATCCTTTCTTTCGACTAAAAAGGAACAGGGAGTGCATGGTATAGGAATCAAAAATGTACACAGGATTGTAGATAGATACAATGGGTATATGCAGCAGGAATATTCAGGTGGGGTGTTTGAAACAACTTTAATTATTCCCCTATCATAAAAACATGCTGGTAATTTTACATAATTTTCCTCTAAAACAACAAAAAATTCCCCTTCGGTTGAATTTGTTTGCTTTGTATGAAATAATAACCGCAAATAAATTTAGCAGGAGGGATTTTTTATGAAAATGAAAAACTTGATAAAAAAAGTGATGTCTATTGGGGTGCTAAATAGTCTTGCTCTTATGATGGTGGCACAAAGTGCTAACCAGGCATGCATCTGGTTTTATCATCAGCCGGAATTTCCAGAGGGGGCTGAAAAATATAAAAAACATTAAGCAATGGAGTTCAAGATGGACCAATGGATACAAAGCATAGTAGAGCGTCAGATACAGAATAAAAAAATCTCTGTTTCAGAGATGGAGATATATCAATATGGATATCGTCTTCTCATTGAGAAAACGTGTGTTTTTATATTAACGCTTGGTATTGGGTTTATGTTCCATGCGTGGTGGGAGGTTTTTTTATTTTGTATTGCATTTATACCGTTAAGAGTTTATTCTGGAGGCTATCATACTAAGAAATCTATAAGCTGTATGTTGTTATCAGTAACAGTTCTGATTTGCAATGTCTTTCTGGTACGGGGATTTGCTTCTTTAGATATGGACAAATATCTAGTCGCATTAGAATTACTGTTTTTTATTTTATTGTATTATTTTTCACCGGTAGAAACTGTAAATCGGAAAATTGAAGTGAATGAGAAAAAATTTTTTCATAAGATGGTGTTCTTTATCTATGTCATCGAAATTTTAGCAGAAATATTATTCATCATATTTGGATATGACAAATTTATGCTCTCTTTTTTAGTTGCGCATGGTTTCAATGTAATAACGGTATTAAGTGAAGTTATTCTACAAAAGATTTCTTGATGGCAGTGTCAAAAAGAAAAATGAAAAGATTAGCGATTCAGGTAGAAATAGTAAAAACTCGAAGAGGGAGGTACTTTATGGAAAAAATAGAAAAGGCAAGAATCAAAAAGGTAATTATCAGTGGTATATTGGCTGTGGCTATAGCAGTTATCGCAATTATGGGAGCAGATTTTTCTGCCCAGAAAGATGTAAAAGCAGGGACTGGTACGAATACGATCACAGCTAAAGCAACCGTCACAGAAGAACTGACTGCGAAGCGGACTAAATTCGTCAAACAGTTTGCCCTATCCGATGGCAGCTTCACAGCCGCTACTTACTCCATGCCGGTACACTATAAGAAAAACGGTAAGTGGAAAGAAATCGACACCACCCTTGTCAAATCCGGCAAGAAGAAATATAAAACAAAAGCTACTGATTTATCCATCAAGGTCACTAAAAAAGCAAATAAAAAATCGGTCGTATCTATGAAGCGGGGTAAAACCAGCTTATCCATCGCCTTAAAGGGCAAAAAACTAAAAAAATCCAAAGCAAAGATCAGTAATCCAAAGAAAACGACATACACCGATGTCCTGAACCAGAACAAAGTCACCTACAAAAAAGTTCTGAAAAATACCAACGTCTCCTATGATATTTTCCCGGAAAAAGTACAGGAGATTGTTACGGTTTCTAAGAAGCAAAAAAATAAATCCCTTTCCTTCAAATTAAATTCCAAACTGAACGTAAAAGTAAAAGGCAAAAAGATCTATTTCAAGACCAAAAAAGGGAAAACCAAATTTACCCGCATGAGCACCAAGATTACGGATGCCAACGGGGTATCCACTACCAACGTAAAACTTTCCTATAATAAAAAGACAAAAACCCTCAAAGTGACACCAAACAAGAAATGGTGGAACAGCAAAAAGAGAAAATTCCCGGTAGAAATCCGGACTACATATATAACAAGCAAGCACAGCAGAGATGTAAAAGTAGGCGCAGCCTATGCCGGCTCCCCAGATAGTAACTTCGGTTATGACAAATCCCTGCTCCTGCAGGCAAACAAATGCGTGGCATTTACCAAGATGTCCACACTCTCCGAGCTGAAAAACAAAAACGTACAGATCCGGGATGCGGCCTTACATATCAAAAATGAAAAGACATTAAAATTAGGGGCCGGAAAAACCTTTGACATTGGTGTCCACAAAGTGACACAGAACTGGAACGTCAACAAGCTGACCTACAATAACCGTCCGGCGTATGAAGCGGGCGCCTCTGCCACATTGGGAATCCAGAAGGCAGGGAAATACCAGTGTGATGTGACAAGTGTTGTCAAGGATTGGTATGCGGGAGAAGCAAACTATGGTGTTGCCTTAGTGGCAGATAATTCTAACCGTTCCTATCAGGCAAAAATAGACCGCAACCCATACTTTACCGTGCATTATGAAGTGGTGGGATTCGACGGGGCGGTGGAATTAAAGGAAAATGTACCAGTCACTCGTTCCGTGATTACAGCAGGGCAGGAAAACTATTATTACTTTGATACAAAACCAGGCATTGCCTATGACATTTACACCGATTCTTCCATCGACACACAGGCAACCATGTATGACACAGACAAAAATCAGGCTGCCTATGATGACAACTCCGGTCTGGACAACAACTTCTTATTTACCGGAGCTTACGACGGACGGAAATATCTGAAGGTCAGTGTAAAAAATAAGGGGACAGGCAGTTATACCCTTCATCTGAAAAAACGCTTTGCCATTCCTGAACCAGTGGGAATCAAAGGGCAGGATAAGTATACTGTCACATGGAACGCCGTAGAGAATGCCAAAGAGTATCTCGTCTGCGTCTATGATGCTGGAAAGAAAATCAGTGAAGCAGTCGTGACAGGCACTTCCTATGACTATATTTACACAAACGAAACAGCAGGGAAAACGCTGGGATTTACCGTGACGGCAAGGGAAAATGCTTCCCTGACCGGCGAAGCCTCCCGGATGATTTATAACACCGCCAGCCAGTCCGAGTGGGTGTATACCACACCGATGCAGGAAACCAGAAAAAATGTTTCCACAGCCACACTGGATGGAAAAATCTATGTGCTTGGTGGGGAAAATGCTTCCGGTTCTGTGAATACCTTTGCGGTGTATGATACAGAAACAAAGACATGGGAGAGCCTGCCGTCATACCCCGGCACAGAAAGCGGCATCTGTAAAGCAGCCATGTTTGCCTGCCATAACGAAATCTATGTCATCGGCGGCCAGACCGATACCAGTGTGAAAGCGCAGTTACTAAAATCCGTCTATGCCTTCAATACAGAGACCAGACAATGGCAGAAAAAGGCGGATCTGACAGAGGGCCGGACCAATCTGGCCGCTGCACTCAGCAAAGACAAACTCTATGTCTGGACAAAAGCAGGCACCACGGATAAAGCCGACATCTATGACATCAAAACCGACACATGGGAAACGGCCGTCCTGCCGGATACCAGTGCTGTCATTGCTGCGGCAAGTGTAGATAACCGTGTGTTTGTGTTAAAAGAGGACGGAGAAACGATGTTCTGGCAGGAATACCTCCCGGAGGACAATCTCTTTGAGGACGCCGGAACAGCATGCCCGTTTGCCGCTTCGGATACCTTCGGCACGCCTGTCGTAATCAGCGGAAAAATCTACATGGCAAAAACGGAGGAGACAAAAGAGGTTCTGGTGTATGATGCTTACGCCGATGAGTGGAGCCGGATTTCGGATATGAACCTGGCCAAGAAGGATTCCATACTGGCAGCTTCCGGTAATGACATTTACAGTATCGGCGGGGAAATGACAGGGTTCGGCGTGCTGGATACGGTAGAGCAGTACACCGTGAAAGTGCAGACCACCACCAAACAGATGGCAGTGAATCAGGGAGAAGCTTACGAATTACAGGTGACTGCCGGAAATCTGAAAAAGGGGCAGAGCAAGGTAGTAACCGTCCATGTCAACCCGGAGGAAATGGAAATCCAGAACGCATCCTCCTTTGAAACGGAGGATGCACTGAAAGAGGGAGCAGACGGCATCACCCTATTAAAATACCAGCCGAAAAAAGGTGTAATTGTGCTGAAACTGGCCGGAAGCCTAGAGCGGGGAGAATCCTATGAGACTTACCAGTCCATCCCGGTGGAGGCAAAAATAACCGGGAAAACCACGGTAGAGATTACGCTGACAGATAAAGAGGAAAAATAAGTACAAGAGGATTTGCCGGTTGTGGTAAGCGCATAACTGGTAAGTCCTGTTTGTCGTGTTTGGAAAATACAGAATCCGAAATGGGGGAGTTTTTGTTGAAGAAACCAAAAAGAAAAGAAATAGGGATTGTAGCGGCCGTAGTGCTTGTCTTGTGTTTGCTTGCGGGAACTGGCATATTTATAAGGAATCATCAAAAACAAGAGAAACCGGAAGAAAAGAAAGAGGAGGTTTATCAATCCCTTTCAAAGTCGGATCGGGAAACAGCGGATTTGTATGCACAGCTTTACGAAACAGAGCGGGAAGAGGTCGCAAAGATACAGACCGAAACAAAGGACTGGGAGCAGACGGGCAGGGAGCTGGAACAGGCTTTTTTTACCATTCCGGAAAACACCAAGTACCAGATGGCCAAAGAGGGCTACAGCCTGGATGATCTGGAACAGGCAGAAAAGCTGTCGCTCAAAACCGGAAGAAAAGCCATCGAGTTAGCCAGAGCCAAGGGAAAAGCATCGGAAAACAAAAGCTGGTCTGAGGTGGTGAAGGACAGTGAGATTCTCAGTACGGAGGAGCAGTTGGGGCTCACCAAAGAGCAGATACAGCAGTTAAAAGACAAATCGCTTAATAAAGAGGAGCGGATGGAAGTGGCGGTTCTTTTGCTGAATGAGACCTATACCTTTGAGGAAGTGCTGGAGAAGCTGGATGCCGGGAAAACGGTGGAAGAACTGAAGGACAGGAATCGGAATAAAACAGGAACCAGGTAACTTTTATCGTGCTTAGTTACAATTATGGATAGTCATTTGACAAATAGAAAAACGAGGAGTACAAGAAAAGGAGTGGATATCTATGGGAAAGATCATAAAGAGGATAACAGGAGCAGCAGCCACAGCATTGCTTTGCGGCGCAGTACTTTTTGCAGCTGGCACCACCTGTCAGGCGGCGGGAGAAACCTATGAAACCGCCATGGAAGCCGCCTACGGGGATACCTTCCGCAGCGTCTATGAAAACAAGCTTGCCGGTTCCCCGTTAGAAGCGGAGTGCGCAGACGGCGTCGATACCGCTACCGGACATCTGATGCTTTCCCGCAACGACCTGTCGTTGGACGGGACAGGCGGCATGGACTTTGAACTCAACCGCTACTACGACAGCAACGAAGCCAACTTAGGTCATGCCACGGTGGAATATATTGAACAGTTAGAGGTAGATACCCTCTGGGTTTACTATACAGCGTCAGACGGTTCCCAGAGGCGTATTGTGGTCAATGCAGCCGTTTTGAAAAACCATAAAAATGCTTTGAAAAATCTGTTAGTGAAATACGAAAAGGGCGAAGGCTGGAAAGGGGTTTCTTATGATGGGAAGGAACACTATGAGTATGATACCCAGAGGACAAAGATTGTCAGCAACGAGGGACACAACGTCTATGGGGTGGCAAGTGGATGGCGGTATGATTTTCCGTGGATCGAGACGGTGACACTCACCGAGGACGAAGGTTGGGGAAAGAATCCCGCTTACCTCCACTATGGAAGTGCCGGAGTGATTAAAATCGAAACCGAGGCAGATGATGCCACAAAGACCTATTCCATCAAAGGACTGGAAGGCTATGATTATGATGATATCAAACTGGAGGACTGGGACAAGACCGTAGACGGCATTGCCTGCAAATACCTTCTCCGGGACAAGACGGGACTCCGTACCTATTTCAATGAGGACGGCGTGATTGTCCTGCAGAAAGACGCCCATGACAACACCATTACCTTTACCTATACCGATGATATTTATTTTAATAAGATCACCGACTCGGTGGGACGGGAAATCGTATTCCACTATAGCGGGGAGGAGGACGAAAAGGCAGTTACCTCCGTCACCGTTCAGGGAAAAAATGTTGCTGGGGGTGTGTCTTCCAAGACCATTACCTATGAAACCGAGGAAAAATCCTATACTCCTCATCATGGGGACAGGCTAAACGGTGTGATTCTGACCAGCGCAACGGTGGACGGTAGCAAGGAAAAATATTCCTATAAGACGGTAGAGCGACTGGTCAACACCTCCGGTGCCGGGGTGGCATCCCAGCGTGTCTCTACCAATCAGAGTTATCTGTTAAATAAGATTACAGCAGACGGCAGCGAACAGCACTATGAATACCGTGCCTGCTCCCTGCGTGGGGAAAAGGAATCCGGGACGGGCCAGAAACGTGACGTGGTAACGGAGCAGTTCTATGTCACCAGAGAGTATGAAAAGGACACGAAAACCGGGAAAAAATCAAACGGAATCAAATACGATTACTTTCAGAAAAAGGGAAGCGATGACCTCCGTTCCTATGCAGATTTCCGGGAAAAGGAAAAGGTGGAAAACGGCGGCGATGGAATCAGCTATGAAGTATGGCAGTATGGGAACAGCGGGCTGAAAACCGTAACGGTAGTCAGTAACTTTAATCCCAACAAATATAAGACTAATGGGAAGTATTACGACTATAAGTACAAAAAATCAAAAATCAATGCCAATACGCTGAAATTAAAGAGTAATACGAAAAAGAATGTCACGTTATACATATATAATGAGAATAAGCTGCTGACCGATGAGGTCAGCTATGGGGAAGAGAAGGAAGAAACCCTTTACAGCTATGACAACAGCGGGAAGGGTTCCCTTGTGGTGCTGGAAACAGACAAGTCTTATGGGAAAAAGGGCGATAAGGCAGTCACCACAAAGCAGGGCTATACCTATGACAGTTACCGGAATGTCTTGACCGACAAATCTTCCAAAGCCTATCTGGCAAAAAATAAAGGGAAAGAGCATCTGTATACCACATCTTATACTTATCAGGGAACAGGAAAGGGATACCCGGCCGGAGACACCGCCTTCGTCTGCCCGCTGGTGACGGAGGAATCCTATACATCAGCAACGACAAAAAATAAACTGGTAAGTACTGTGGCAGCGAATGGCGTGGATTATGCCAGCATTTCCGAACAGAGAAGTATAAACGGAGGGGCATATAAAACCATTTCCAAAACAGATTTCCAGTATGACGATCAGGGAAATAAAACCCAAGGGAAAGTCTACCCTTCCTACAGCATGGATGGGGAAAAGGAAGTCATCCAGAACGATTACACCTACAACAGTCTGGGACAGCAGACCAAAACCACGGTAACCATCACCTCTGCGAAGCGTCCCCAGGATAACCGCACTTATACAGAGGAGGAAGTGGCCTATGATTCGTTTGGCAATGAGTTATCCTATACGGATGAGAATGGTCTGGTGTCGAAAACCAGCTATGATCCGGAGACGGGAGAAGAAACCGAAACCATCAACGCCGTGGGGACAGAGCATGAATCCAAAGAGAAGGAATATATTTCTACAGACGGATTGAAAACCATGTCAGTGGACAACTATGGACGGGTATCCATTGACATTCAGGATGCCTTTGGCAACACCATTGTCAGCAAGGATGAAGCGGCAGGTACCTGGACGGAGAGCACCTATGATTATGGAGATGAGGAGGAAGATGACAGCGGCTCTGGTGATACAGAGGACGAGGACGACACAGAAGCTGAGGTGGAGGAAACCGCAAGGTTGATTGAGGAAAAGACCTATTCTTTTGAGCCGGATGAGAAAAAATTTATCATCAACGAAAACGGGGAAACGGTGGCAAACTTTTACATGACCGGAAAAGGGGAGGCCATCCTTTCCGGCACCAGATATTTCTACGATGATCTGGGCAATCAGATTGGAACTGCGGAGTTTAGCAACGGGGAACTGGATGCTGCCTACTGCACTTCTTTCACTTTTTCCAAGAGTGAGAACGAGGTGACCGGGGAAGACGATGAGGCACAGACGATTTCCACCAGCTGCAGCAAGGAAATCAATCCGTCCGCTTATCAGTCCGATGTAGATACCGACGGCTATTATAACCAGTTTGACGACGCTGTGCTGACCGAAACCATCGCCGAAACCGTAACGGATGCAGAAGGGAATACCCTTTCCCGGAAAACTACCACCATCCGGGGAAAGAATCAATCCGTATCCACCACAACCTATGAGAGTGACGATTTTGGCAGAACGGTCAAAGAGGATACTGTCACAAAGAATTATCAGGGTGGGAAGTGGCTTCCTGCCTATGAGACCCAGACCCTTTCCACTTATGGTGACAACGGCAAGGTCAGCCAGACGGAGAAAAAGAGTCGGAAAGAGGGTGAAATAGAATGGAACTCCCAGATCGTCAATATCGACTATGACGAGCAGGGGCAGGTAACCAGGGAATATACGCCGAGAGGGACAAAGGAGAATGTTGCCACCAAGTATCAATACGACATCCTTGGTCGGATGATCCAGTCGGAGATTCCGCAGGAAAAAACGGACGGGGCAGTTACATACCAGAAGGTAGAAACTGCCTATGACAATGTGGGGAATGTGACGGAAAAGAAGGAGCAGATCGATGATAACAGGACAGCCAAAACGGAGTATACTTATGATAAACAGGGAAATCTTGTCATGGTCAAGAGCTGTCTGAAAAATGGGAAAGCCCAGTATGTTCAGTATGTCTATGACGTGCAGGGGAATAAAGTGCGCCAGTTTACCGGAATGACCGAACCGCTGACACTTACGGTATCGGAACTTTCCAGTGATGCAGATACTTCTTCTGAAAGCGAAAATGATACAGAGGATACCTTCTCCTATGCAGGGAAAACTTATGGTATTACCATCAGTGGCAAAAAGAAATCCGATGACATCCGGGAGACGAAGTATGCCTATGATGGGAAAAACCAGCTGGTTTCCTATACCGACCCGGAGGGGAGGACGGAGACTTATACCTACGATATCAACAGCAACCTGACGAAAACCGTGGATAAGAATGGCAACACCCAGAAAAACACTTATGATTACCAGAACCGCCTGACCGAAATGATCGCAAAAGAGAAAAAAACCGGAAAAGAGACGGTACATACCTATACCTACAATGCCTATGGCGAGGTAGCAACACAGGACGGCACCGCCTTTGTGTATGACGATGTCTCCGGACAGGTGACAAAGGAAACCACGAAGGTGACGAAGAATAAGGATGTGGTGAAAAACTATACCTATGACAGTGCCGGGAATAAGTCCGCCTTTTCGGTACGGGTGGGAGATGATACCAAACTTTCCTTGCAATACCGTTATGATGGAGAGTCTAAACTGACTGCCGTCACCGATGAAAACGGGAATGATGTGGTGGAGTATGCCTATGACACGGATGGGAATCTGTCCCAGAGAACGGTGGCAGGCAATGGCATGACGACCTCTTACACCTACGATTACCAGAACCATCTGACATCCTTAAAGAACCAGACAGAGAGTGCCGGAGTGATATCCGAGTACACTTCTGAATATCTTGTCAACGGACAGAAATCTAAGGAAACTTCTGATACAGTTGATAAGGATGGTAAGAAGTCCACAAAGACTGCGACTTACACTTATGATTTATTGGGGCGTATTACCAAAGAGACCAAGACGGGCAGTGAGGATATTTCCTATACCTATGACAGCAACAACAACCGGAAAGAAATGACGGTTGGGAAAAAGGTGACTGCCTACAAATACAATAAAAACGATGAGCTGCTCCGCACCGATACCTTGAATACCGACACGGAGGAGGATTCCGTTATCATCTACAAAAACGACAAGAACGGAAACCAGCTGGCCACGGTCAACCGCTATGAAATCCCAAGCGATCAGAAAGACCAGACTTATATCGACATTGACGTCACGCTGGGAGACAACCGTCTGAACGAGAACGTCGTGAATCATTACAATGCCCTGAATCAGTTGACAAAGACGTTAACAAAGAACTACAAAGTCAGCTTTACTTATGATGCCGAAGGTCTGCGTACCAGCAAGACAGTCAATGGGGAGAAGACGGTCTTTGTCTGGGACGGAGACCAGCTGGTGATGGAACTCTCAGAAAGCGGCAAGGTACAGAAACGGTACATCCGTGGCAATGATCTAGTGTATGCGGATAAGGGTGCTGATACCGAGAAACAGTATTATGTGGCGGATCCGCATGGAAATGTGGTGCAGCTGACGGATGAAAGCGGAGCAGTCATCAAGATCTATGAGTATGATTCTTTTGGGAATGAGATTTCAACAGGATACAATCCATCTCAAAATGACGATAACCCTTGGAGGTTTGATGGTCAATATTTTGATGATGAGATGCAAACCTATTATATGATAAATCGCTACTATAACTCGAAAAGTGGGAGATTTACAAGGGAAGACCCTATTCGTTATGAGGATAATAGCGGAAATTATTATATCTATGCGGGGAATGACCCTATAAATTATCATGATCCTAATGGGCTTAAAAAAATAGGAGGTTGGTGTAAGGTGTATTCAAAACCCTCATACAAAAAAGCAAAACAGCGCAAAGTCAAAATTCCAAAATCCGACTCAAATAAGTATGGCTGGAACTCGTGTGAGTTTGTAGATGACCTGGATCCTATTAATATACATGCCAATAAAAATGTAAAAAATGCGATTAAAATAAGTGGAGAAAATGAGATGCGCATTACTAAACCGGGAGTTACTAAGAAGGGGCCTAGATATGCTGTTGCTGTTGGTCCGATAGTTTTGTCAAAGGTATTTAGAGATTACAAAGAAAATCATTCGGACCAAAAAGTAATAGAAAAATTTAAAAAATTAAATAATGTTACTGGTCACTTTGCTTCTTGTTATGGGAAAGAGTTAGATGCAGTAATAATTAAGAAGAATAGTAAAAAGCCATATTATATACGTTGTGTTGCAGGTGATTTAAAAGAACATACCTATTCAAATGGAATATATCAAACGGGTAATCCCTATAGTGCGCCAGATAAAAAAATTAAGAATAAAGTTGTAGATACTCCTGCTGTTATAGAATTTATAGGAAATATTGTAGGTAAAAATAAGGCTTTAAATAAATATAGGATAGTTAACGTTATTGTGTATGATCATAAAAAGGTAAAGGCTTAATATT
>CANPZE010000040.1 GCA_947589315.1 uncultured Lachnospiraceae bacterium
CCTCGATAGCTCAGTCGGTAGAGCGCGCGGCTGTTAACCGCGTTGTCGTAGGTTCGAGTCCTACTCGGGGAGCTGAACAACTAAAGTTGTTAAAAAGTCCTGTAAACACGGTGTTTGCAGGATTTTTTCTTAAAGAAAATATCATTAGAAACTATCAAAAATGTTCGGTTTTGTTCGTTTTGTGATTGTAAACCGAAGAACAAACACATAAGAACTTTAGTTCTTTATCTACGGGATGTACAAAAAAGGTACATTCGTCAAGACCTCATACAAATCTGTATGTTTTTTTTTATTTTTTCCACATAACTTTTCTATTTATGCCGAGCTTAGGTATGCTGACAATCAATGCGCTTGCGGCACCCGTCACTAAAAGTGGATGGGGTATTACTCACACTGGCAGATATGCGGACAAATCTTGCCCGTGCTACAGCCAACAGTCTGAAACAGAATTATGGGAGGGTAATACGGGTATATCAGACCGTCATTCCGGTGACAGTGAAAGCAGCAGAAACCAGAGATGGCGAAAAAAGGCGGCATAAACATGAGCCTTCCCACAGCAGATAGCCTGTTTACAACACAGGAAGAACGGGACGAGGACAGTGCAAACAGAAACCGGACGTAGGGCTGTCTGCTACAATAAATTTTGAAAATTTTGCAAATTGTCTATTTTTGATTGCTATTTGCTATCAAAAGTGTTACAGTATTTATATCAAAATGCTTGATTATTTGATGGAGGCGATGGAAATGGGACAGTCTACAATTAGTGTACGTTTAGATGACACCATTAAGAAGCAGTTTGACAGTCTTTGTGCAGAGTTTGGAATGTCTGCATCCACAGCATTTAACATTTATGCACGGACAGTTGTCAGACAGAGAAAAATCCCTTTTGAGATTACGGCAGAAAATGATCCGTTTTATGGTGAATCCAATACAAAAATTCTAAAGGAATCCATAGAGCAGATGGAAAAGCACCCGGAGAAGAATGTCGTAAAAACACTGGAAGAGCTGGAGAAACTTGCAGATGGCTGATATTTCATTTTCAGAACGGGCATGGGAAGAATTCCAATACTGGATGGGACAGACCGTTTGGTATATTCTGTAGATGACCGGGGTGTAAATGTATACCAGTGTAAGGGACATTATGATGGTTAGGGCACTTGCTATGCGAGTGGTTAAAATAGCTTAAGCGTTAAGTAAGATAAGCTCCTTTGCTATAATAATGATGGTTCGCCAACCACATTAAAAAGCAAAGGAGGTTGTCCGTATGAACAACAATAACAGTTTATCACACATTACATGGAATTGTAAGTATCATATCGTATTTGCACCTAAGTTTAAAGGGAAGAGTACACTTATGATATTTGAAAGACATGCAAATTTGAAATATAAGTATGGAAGCAGACATTTTTGATGTAGAGGATACTATGTAGATACCATTGGAAAAAATGCAAAGAAGATCGAAGAGTATATTAGGAATCAATTACAGGAAGATTTGGAATATGATCAAATGACATTAAAAGAATAACTGATGTTGCGGTTGGAGGACCTTTCGGTGAGTCTTTAGACTCAGATGCCGGTAAAGAGGCCTTATAGGCCACAAAGCAAACCACCGGCTTAGCCGGTGGTTTGCTTTTTCTGATAATAGGTACAGTGATAAAAGTAAGGAGTTATACGAATGGGAATTTTGGGATTATTTAAGAAAAAGGAAAGGAAAAAGGAGCATGCATTTATGCATGACAAGGCAGAGTACCAATGGGAGAGCGCATTGGAAGAGTATTGCGCCCTTCATGGGATCACCCAGGAAGAATTAAATCTCGATGAGTTAGACGAAGAGGCAGAGACTGTCATTTGGGAATTTGCCGGGAACCATATCGCCTTTTTTCTGATCTGGCTGATACAAAATGATTTCTTTAAGGTAGAAGAGGTTGATGAAGAGGGATGTAGCCTGATCAGGGAGGAGAAGATCAACGGGGTCGATTTTCTTATGAATTATTGTGACGGCGTTCTTCCAAGCATTCTTATGAAGGATGAGATTTTAGATTTTGTGGATGAATATTATGAGGGGCAGGGGTATTTCCGTGATTATTGCGGGTTTATAGAAAAAGAAATGGGGGAGACGGTTTTAAGAGTCCGTTTTTCTTGGGAAATGTATCATCAATTTGCGCCGGTGATCGATAACGCCTATAAAGCATATTTGGCCGGAAGATAAAGGCGGAAAATCATAAAAGCATAAAAATCATAAAAATGAAAAAATCACTTGCCAAAGAAGATAAATTATGGTAGTATGGTATTTGTTGCCGGATATTCTATTAGTGGATCTGGCGGTATCACTGGCCCCATGGTCAAGCGGTTAAGACATCGCCCTTTCACGGCGGTAACACGGGTTCAAATCCCGTTGGGGTCATAAGGCGACATAGCCAAGTGGTAAGGCGTGGGACTGCAACTCCCTGATCATCAGTTCAAATCTGATTGTCGCCTCGATTAGATCATTGCGGTGGTCTTGAGAAAAAAAGCTTCAGAATTGTGTTAAAAACATGATCCTGGAGCTTTTTATTTGACTTTGCAGAGGTTTCTTCGTATAATAATGCTTATTGGCAAAAGAATACCTGATACTTCACAGTATTTGTGGAAATCAGGCTTCTAAACGACAGTCATGCACATTATGACAGAATGAATGGAGGACATTATGAAATTAACAAAGAAAATTGTTTCTGTACTTACAGCAACAGCGCTTGTATGCAGTCTTACCGCCTGTGGAAGTTCTGCTGATAACGCTGGGAATGGGAATTCAGCAAGCTCTGATTCCGCTGAGAATGCGGGCAAGGCCGATAAGGTATACCGGGTTGGTATCTGCCAGCTGCTGGAGCATGCGGCTTTAGATGCCGCAACAGAGGGATTCCAGGACGCACTGAAGGAGAAGTTGGGAGATCAGGTAGAGTTTGATTATCAGAATGCGCAGGGAGAGGAAGCAAACTGTACCACCATCGCTACCGGCTTTGTATCCAGCAATGTGGATCTGATCATGGCAAACGCAACCGCTGCTTTGCAGGCGGCATCTGCAGCAACCAATGAGATTCCTATTGTAGCTACTTCTATTACGGACTATGGTACCGCATTAAATGCAAAGGATTGGAGCGGGGCATCAGGAACGAATATTACAGGAACTTCCGACCTGGCGCCGATTGACAAGCAGGAGGATATGATCCTGGAACTGGTTCCAGATGTGAAGAAGGTAGGGATTCTTTACTGTTCTGCAGAACCGAACTCCATTTTCCAGGCACAGCAGATGGAGGCTGCTCTGGAAGAGGATAATATTGACTATAAAGAGTATACAGAAGCAGACTCTAATGAGATCCAGTCGGTTGCAACTACAGCTTCCAATGAATGCGATGCCATTTATGTCCCTACAGACAATACTATGGCTGATAATGTAGAGATGCTGAAAAATATCTTTATCCCTGCCAAGGTTCCTATGATCGCCGGTGAGGAAGGTATCTGTGTTGCGGGTGTGGGAACTTTGTCTATCAGCTATTACAACCTGGGCTACACTACCGGCGAAATGGCTTATGAGATTCTGACAAAGGGAACGGATCCGGGAACTATGGAGATCCGTTATGCTGAAGAGACCACCAAGGAGTATAACGAAAAGAATTGTAAGGAATTGGGTATTAAGATCCCTGAAGATTATAAGGCGATTTCGGAAGGAGAATGATCCGGCGCTTACGCTCTTAGATGGGGCATAGATCAGCACAGGGCATAATAAAGGACTCAGATGGACGTGATTTTGTTTCATAGGGAAACGAACCCGCCTCCTCTGGGTCCTATTTTGTTTTCTCCCCCACTTTAGTGCGTATACGCTGTAAGGCGTTATCGATAGATTTTGGATCCTTGTGCATGGTTTTGGCGATCTCATGGTAGGTCATGCCTTGGAGATAGTAATCCATTACCTGACGTTCCATGGGGCTCAGGCGTTGGAATAATTGCTTTCTGGCTGCTTCTGCTGTCTCACGGTGGATAAAGATGTCCTCCGGGCTTTGGCGCTCGTCCAGCATAGTTACATCTACCATGAAATCTCCTTCTGTCTCTCCATCCTCCTCTGGATGAGCTGGAGCATAGAGGGAAATATAGGAATTCAGAGGCAGATTTTTCAGACGGTTAGAAGATTTGATGGCAGAATAGATTTGCCGGGCAATACATAATTCAGCGAAGGTGGCGAAAGAGGTATTCCTTTCCTGGTTGTAATCCCGTATGGCCTTGAAAAGTCCGATCATCCCTTCCTGCATGAGGTCATCTTGGTCGCCGCCGATCATAAACAAAGTCCTGGCTTTTTTTCGTACCGTACTCTTATATTTTTTGAGAAGAAATTCCATGGCCTGGCTGTCTTGCTGCTTGGCACGCTCCAAAAGAATATCTTCGGACAGCTTTTCCAAGTCTTCTTGTCCCATAATGTTCCCCCTGTCTATTTCTGATGCAGATTATTTCTGATGCAGGCGTTGCCGCACAATCTCATAAGATAATATCCCTGCCGCTACGGACGCATTCAGGGAATCAATATCTCCAAACATAGGAATAGAGGCTTTCAGGTCGCAGGTCTCTTTTACAAGTCTTCCCACGCCGCTGCCCTCATTTCCGATCACCAGTCCTATAGGCCCGGTAAGATTTAGGGAGTACATTGTCTCCCCCTCCATGTCTCCGCAGACAAACCACAATCCCTGCTCTTTTAGCTGTTCCATAGTCTGTACCAGATTAGTCACCTTAGCCACCGGCGTATAATTGATGGCGCCGGCAGAAGCCTTGGCTACCACGGCAGTCAATCCCACTGCCCGGCGTTTGGGGATAATGATCCCATGGGCGCCCGCCTGATTGGCAGTCCGTAAGATCGAGCCAAGATTGTGGGGATCCTCAATATTGTCCAGGAGAATCAGAAAAGGGTCTTCTCCTTTCTGCCTGGCGGCGTCAAGCATGTCCTCCACCGTTCCATATTCATAAGCGGCAGCGTATGCGATCACTCCCTGATGTTTGCCAGTCTCCGAAATCTGATCCAGCCGTTCCTTTTTCACAAAATTCACGATCGTATCCTGCTTCTTAGACTCCCGGAGAATCGTGCGGATTGGCCCGTCCTGGCAGCCATCCAGAATAAAAAGCTTATCTATCGTCTTGCCAGACCGAAACGCTTCCAGAACAGCATTTCTCCCTTCTATTGTTAATTCCTCGTAACGCATGATTACTCCCTTCCTTTGCTTTCTGTCAATAATGCTTGCAGCTGGCCTGTCCGTTCCAGTCCCAGCTGGATCAAATTCAGCGCCCGTTCCAGACGGCGCTTCAGGTAAAGATATCCGATCAGGGCTTCCAGTCCCGTGGCCATACGGTAATCGGTAATAGAAGCATTTTTAGCAGAGGTGGAAGCTTTGGCATTGCGCCCGTGGCGGTAGATTGCTGCTTCCTCTTCTGTCAGCTCCCCCAGAATTGCCCTGGCCATCGCTGCCTGAGCTTCTGCCTTTACAATACTGCTGGTCTTGCGATGGAGAGTATTCACCTTTCCAGGGCACTGCTCTATCACAATGGTGCGGATGACTAAGTCATAGACGCCATCGCCGATGTATGCCAGCGTCAGCGCAGGATATTGTTCTGCGTTCCGCCGGCCTTCTCCGAAGAAACGCTGGATTCCCTCCAGAAAAGCTATTTCTGGTTCCTGTAGTTCCATATCCATAATCCTTTCCCGATCATACGTTTTCTGAAAAGTTCTGTTTCATGACACAGTTTAACAAAAAAACACCCGTCTGACAATAAAACAATGAAATGAGTTTGCGTGCTTTCCAGAAAGAACTATCTGTGTTATGATAGAAAGAGCATGATATGGAAAAAGGGCTGTTACATAGATTGGAGAAACGATGAAAAAGGAAACAAAAGGGTATTTATTTAGCGGAAGCGATCTGAAGAAGCTGATCCTTCCTTTATTGGTAGAGCAATTTTTGGCGGTAGCGGTAGGACTGGCGGATTCGATCATGGTATCCTCGGTAGGCGAGGATGCGATCTCTGCCGTTTCACTGGTAGATAATATTAACATCCTGCTCATTGGTTTGTTTTCTGCATTAGCTACCGGGGGAGCCGTAGTAGCGGGGCAGTACATAGGACACAGAGATACGGCCCGCGCCTGCCGTGCCGGGGAGCAGATGCTGGTGTTTGTCTCCGGGATGGCAGTGGTGATTATGGCGCTGATCTATGTGGGGAAAGGGTTTATCCTGGATACGGTATTTGGCAAGATCACGCCATCTGTCCGCAGTTATGCGGATACCTATCTGATGATCACGATGGCATCCGTACCGTTTCTGGCCTTGTACAACTGTGGGGCAGCTTTATTCCGTGTGCAGGGCAATTCCCGGATATCCATGAGGACTTCTCTGCTCATGAATGGGATCAATATTGTGGGCAACGCCATCTTGATATACGGTTTTCGTTTTGGCGTGGAAGGCGTAGCTATCCCTACGTTAGTATCCCGGATTGTGGCGGCTGTAGTTATTACCGGCCTGCTGCGCCGGCAAAGTCTGCAGGTACATATCAGCAAACCGTTTCACTATCGTTTCCAGGGGAATATGGTGGCCAGGATCCTGCAGATCGGGATCCCCAACGGAGTGGAAAACAGTATGTTCCAGCTGGGAAAGCTGGTTCTGCTCAGCCTGATCTCCACCTTTGGGACAACGGCGATCACGGCAAATGCAGTAAGCAACTCCATTGCTGCTTTTGAAATCCTCCCCGGGCAGGCGATCGGCCTGGCATTGGTCACGGTGGTAAGCCAGTGTGTGGGCGCCGGGGATTACCAGCAGGTACGTTATTATACCAGGAAATTGATGAAATATACATACATTGCGATGCTGGCATTAAACCTGCTGATACTGGTCTGCCTGCCGATGGTGATGAAGATCTATCAGTTGTCGGGAGAGACTACTGCGCTTACCGAGAAAATCCTGATCTTCCACAGTATCTGCGCTATTGTTATATGGCCGTTGTCCTTTACGTTTCCTAATACGCTGCGGGCGGCCAATGATGCCAGATATACAATGATCATCAGTATGCTGTCTATGTGGTTCTGCAGGATCATCATGGGCTTTGTACTGGGAAAATATTGCCATATGGGGGTTTTCGGCATTTGGGTGGCGATGATACTGGATTGGGTAGTACGCAGCTTCCTGTTTGTTGTTCGGTATATGAGAGGAAAATGGATGGAGAAAAATTTGATCTGAAAGGATAGTTTATGGAGGAGAAGGAATATTGGAAGACGCCATTGTGGGATAACAGCTTAACTCCCGGGGAGAGACTGGATTATCTGCTGGAGGAAATGACTTTGGAGGAAAAGCTCCAATGCCTGGGTACAGGGTGTATTGCCATAGAGCGGTTGGGGATCTCCCCCTTCTATATGGGAGGGGAGGGCGCGCATGGGGTACAGGCCCGGCATGACCAGGATTTTGACAGAGGAGAACCTGTCCCTACGACTGTATTCCCCAATCCCATAGGAATGAGCGCTACCTGGGATACAGAGCTGATCCGGGAGGCAGGACGGGTTGTTGGAAATGAGGCAAGAGCCATCTTTTCTCAGGAGAGGAAGGGCGGATTGTGCCTTTGGGCGCCTACTGTGGATATGGAGCGGGATCCCCGCTGGGGAAGGACAGAAGAGGCGTATGGCGAGGATCCCTTTCTGGCAGGAAAGATGGCGGCCGCTTATGTGCGGGGCTTACGGGGGGAGCATCCCTTTTATCTGCGATGCGGGGCTACATTGAAGCATTTCTATGGCAATAATGTAGAAGAAGGAAGGACCTTTGCTTCTTCTTCGATCGACCCTAGAAATAAGCAGGAATATTATCTGGAACCTTTCCGCCGGGCTGTGACAGAAGGGGGCGCAGAGGCGTTGATGACTGCTTACAATGAGATTAATGGGGTTCCGTGCATCCTGAATCCGGAAATACAGAAGATTGCCAAGGAGCAATGGGGGGTTCAGCATGTAGTCTGTGACGGAGGAGATATGAAACAGACTGTCAGCAGCCATAGGTATTTTGGGACAGATGCGGAGACCATTGCAGCCGGGCTGAAGGCAGGAGTTGACTGTTTTACCGATGATATGGCTGCGGTGGTATCTGGGGCGAGGGAGGCCTATCGGCGGGGGATGGTCTCTATAAAAGAGATTGACCGTGCGGTAAGGAATCATTTTGGGACAATGCTGCGTCTGGGATTGTTTGACAGGGAGGGAGAGAATCCTTATGCCAGGATAGGAATGGAGGCCTTGAATGCGCCGGAGAATCAGGAGATTGCCCGCCAGATGGCCCGGGAGGCTGTAGTTCTGCTGAAGAATGAGGAGAATATCCTGCCGCTGCAGAAGGAGTCATTGGCAGGAAAGCGGATAACCGTGGCAGGCCCTATGGCTGATGCCTGGTACAAAGACTGGTATTCCGGGATACCGCCATATCATGTAACTGTCTGGGAAGGCTTGAAAAAAAGGCTGCCACAGACAGAACTGGTATTAGAGCCGGGCATCCCGGTGATCAGGCTGAGGCTGGAAGACGGACGGTATCTGGGGTTGCTGGAGGATGGAGTTACGCTGGGGGAGGTAGACGCCCGGCAGGCAGAATGCTTCCAGGTAACATTATGGGACCGCTGCAAAGCTACCCTGCGCTGCAGGAGCAATGGAAAGCTTCTGACGCTGGAGGATGGGGTCAGGCAGGATCCGTCCCAGGAAGAGGAACAGCTTCAGAGAGAATCCTTCGCCAGAGGGGCGCTTGCCCAGGGCCTGATCAAGGCATCCAGTGAGGAGGCCTTTGGGTGGTTCGTCAAGGAAGTGTTTCATTTATATGCAGAGGGATCCCATGAACAGGAGGACACCCCCTGCGTCACCAGCGTCCTGGAACACGGAGGAAAGATTCGGATCCGGGGCTGGAACGATTCCCTTCTCTGTGGGGATGAGAGTGAATTGCAGGTGTATGCAGAGGTGATAGAGCCGGGGCTGGAGAAAGCCGGGAAGGCGGCGGCCCAGGCAGACCAGGTTATCGTAGTGCTGGGGCCCGATCCGGTGATCAATTCCAAGGAAGAGGTGGACCGGAAGGATCTGGAGATGCCGGAATACCAGGAAGCGCTCCTGCAGAAGCTTTATCAGGCCAATGCTAATATCATACTGGTATTGGTGAGCAGCATTCCCTTTGGGCTCCGTTGGGAAAAAGAGAATATCCCTGGGATCCTGACAACGGCCTCCGGCAGTATGGAATTGGGAAATGGGATCGCAGATATCCTTTTAGGAGAGGCTTCTCCCGCAGGGCGGCTGAATATGACCTGGTACCAGGACAGCCGTCAGCTTCCGGATATAAATGATTATGATATCATCCGGCATGGGCGTACTTACCAATATTTCCAGGGAAATGTGACCTATCCTTTTGGACATGGGCTGACCTATAGCGCATTCCGCTACGAAGGGCTTCAGGCAGAGTGCGTGGACTTGGTCCGGCTGAGGGTGCGTCTGGAGATTACCAATACAGGGGACAGGGCTTCTGATGAGGTGGTCCAGATCTATGTGAAAAAATTGGATCCGGCTGTCCCGCGCGCCCGCCGTCAGCTAAAGGCATTCCAACGGATCAAGGAGGTACTCCCGGGGCAGACCAGGCGGTTAGAGCTGTTCATTCCCCTGGAAGATCTGAAATATTATGATGTGATTGCCCGGCGGATGGCGCTGGAGGAGGGGGCCTATGAAATAGAGGCTGCCGCCTCCTCGGAGGATATCCGCCAGACCTGCCGTATCCGCTTGCCGGGAGAAAGAAGGGGCTTGCGCGATGGGAGCAGGCCGGAGCCGGCAGATCATTATGATTCCTGCCAGAATGTAGTATTGCAGGAAGGGGATAAAGGATGTACCTGCGTGGCGCCCAGGGAGAGTACGGAGGAAATGGAAGTGGTTTATGAGAGGGTGCGTCTGGAGAAGGCGGCAGACTACCTGGTATTGGAGGCCCAGGTACAGCCGGGGGCCTGCCTGAGGATTTATGCCGATGACAAGCTTGCCGGAGAATATGCAGAAGTGGGAGAGGGTCTCCCCGGGGCTTCTTCGGGGCGCTTGGGCTTCCGGCAGATACGGATTCCCTGGTCTGCAGAGGGAACGTCCGCAGAGGGAACGCCTGCAGAGGGAACGTCCGCAGAGGGAACCTGCCAAAGGGAAGGGCCCCATGCGCCGGAGGCTGCCTGTCCGCAAGAAGGGTTCACGCTGCGGCTGCGCAGCATGGGGCAGGCCAGGATCAGCAATTGGTATTTTGAACAGTAAAAAAGGAGGAGAAAATGTATGGAAACTACAATTGATTATCTGTGGAAGGAAAGAAAGAGGAATGCATTGGGGCTGCCGTGGACGTTTACTACATATGCCCTGTCGGAGGACCGGCTCTTTGTCAACGCCGGTTTTCTGAAAACAGTGGAGGATGAGATCCGGCTCTATCGGATTCTGGATATATCCCTGACGCGCACGTTGTCCCAGAGGATATTTAAAATGGGAACGATACAGATTTCTTCGGCAGATAAGACCATGGGCAATTTTGAGTTGAAAAATATCAAGAATCCGGATCAGGTGAAGGAAATGATCTCCCGGCTCGTGGAGGAGAACCGGGAGAAGAAACGCGTTACAAACCGGGAATTTATGACGGAGGATCCAGAGGAGGAAAACATTTAGCGCCCTGTTTCTCCCAGCGGAATGTGGAAATGTGGCAAAAATGTGGCATATTTGCGGAAATCCACTGGAAAATTCTGAAAAAAGTCTTTTCACACCACATTGGAGTGTGTTATACTACTCATAGCGGTGTGACAGACAAGCTGTTGACGGAAGTTAGGGCAGCAGTCACAACATCAAATATTATTAGGAGGTAGTTTTTCAATGGCAAACAAATGGGTCTATTTGTTTAGTGAAGGTAATGCGAACATGCGGGAACTTCTCGGTGGTAAAGGTGCAAACCTGGCTGAGATGACCAATCTGGGCCTTCCGGTACCGCAGGGCTTTACAATCACTACAGAAGCTTGTACACAGTATTATGAGGATGGTCGCCAGATCAATGACGAGATTATGGGGCAGATCATGGAGCATATCACTAAAATGGAAGAAATCACAGGAATGAAATTCGGTGATAAGGAGAATCCTCTTCTTGTATCCGTACGTTCCGGCGCAAGGGCTTCCATGCCTGGTATGATGGATACCATCCTGAACCTGGGTCTGAATGAGGATGTAGTTGAGGTGCTGGCCAGAAAATCCAACAATCCCCGTTGGGCTTGGGACTGCTACAGAAGATTCATCCAGATGTACTCTGATGTAGTTATGGAAGTTGGCAAGAAGTATTTTGAAGAGCTTATCGATCAGATGAAGGAAAAGAAGGGCGTTACACAGGACGTTGAGCTGACCGCAGAGGATCTTCAGGAGCTGGCAAGCCAGTTTAAGGCTGAGTACAAGGCAAAGATCGGAGAAGATTTCCCGACAGATCCCAAGGAGCAGCTGATGGGTGCGATCAAAGCTGTATTCCGTTCATGGGATAACCCTCGTGCAAATGTATACCGCCGTGACAACGATATCCCTTATTCCTGGGGTACTGCTGTAAATGTGCAGATGATGGCATTTGGTAATATGGGTGATACTTCTGGTACAGGTGTTGCATTTACCCGTGATCCTGCTACCGGTGAGAAGAGGCTGATGGGTGAGTTCCTGATGAACGCCCAGGGCGAAGACGTAGTTGCAGGTGTCCGCACTCCTCAGAAGATCGATCAGCTGAAAGAGGTTATGCCGGAAGTATATGACCAGTTTGTAAAGATCTGCAGCACTCTGGAGGATCACTACAGAGACATGCAGGATATGGAGTTTACGATTCAGGATAGGAAGCTTTACATGCTGCAGACCCGTAATGGCAAGAGAACTGCCCAGGCAGCTTTGAAGATCGCATGCGACCTGGTAGATGAGGGAATGATCAGTGAGGAGAAGGCTGTTGCCATGATCGATCCTCGTAACCTGGATACCCTGCTTCATCCTCAGTTTGATGCGGCAGCTTTGAAGGCGGCCACTCCGGTTGCAAAGGCATTGGGCGCTTCTCCTGGAGCAGCTTGCGGTAAGGTAGTATTTTCTGCTGAGGATGCCAAAGAGTGGGCAGCGAGAGGCGAGAAGGTAGTTTTGGTACGTCTTGAGACTTCTCCCGAGGATATTGAGGGTATGAAGGCTTCTCAGGGTATCCTGACAGTCCGCGGAGGTATGACCTCCCATGCTGCCGTAGTTGCCCGTGGTATGGGTACCTGCTGTGTATCCGGCTGTGGCGACATTGCTATGGATGAAGAGAATAAGAAGTTTACACTGGCTGGTAAGACATATACTGAGGGATCAGAGATTTCTATTGATGGTTCCACCGGTAATATCTATGATGGCATCATCCCTACAGTGGATGCTACCATTGCCGGCGAGTTCGGCCGTATCATGGCTTGGGCGGATAAATACAGAACCCTGAAGGTTAGAACGAATGCAGATACTCCGGCTGATGCCAAGAAGGCCCGTGAGCTGGGCGCAGAAGGAATCGGCCTGTGCCGTACAGAGCATATGTTCTTTGAGGGTGACAGGATTGATGCATTCCGCGAAATGATCTGCTCTGATACTGTAGAGGAGAGAGAAGAAGCGCTGGCTAAGATCCTTCCGGTACAGCAGAGTGACTTTGAGAAGCTGTATGAGGCTCTGGAAGGTAATCCTGTTACAATCCGTTTCCTGGATCCGCCTCTTCATGAGTTTGTTCCTACCGAGGAGGAGGATATTAAGAAGCTGGCTGCTGCCAAAGGCAAGTCAGTAGAGGATATCAAGACGATCATTGATTCCCTCCATGAGTTTAACCCGATGATGGGACACCGTGGATGCCGTCTTGCAGTGACATATCCGGAGATTGCCAAGATGCAGACCAGCGCTGTTATCCGTGCGGCAATTAATGTGAAGAAGGATCATCCTGACTGGAATATTGAGCCGGAGATCATGATTCCTCTGGTTGGCGAAGTGAAAGAGTTGAAGTATGTGAAGAAGGTTGTTGTTGAGACTGCAGATGCAGAGATTGCAGCAGCAGGCGTCAACATGAAGTATGAGGTTGGTACGATGATTGAGATCCCCAGAGCTGCCCTGACAGCAGATGAGATCGCAACAGAGGCTGAATTCTTCTGCTTCGGTACTAATGACCTGACTCAGATGACCTTTGGCTTCTCCCGTGATGATGCCGGTAAGTTCCTCGAGGCATACTATGATGCTAAGATCTTCGAGAATGATCCGTTTGCGAAGCTGGATCAGACTGGCGTTGGCCAGCTGATGGAAATGGCTATTGAGAAGGGTAAGAAGACTCGTCCTTCTCTTCATTGCGGTATTTGTGGCGAGCATGGTGGAGATCCTTCTTCCGTAGAGTTCTGCCACAAGATCGGTCTGGACTATGTGTCCTGCTCACCGTTCCGCGTACCGATTGCAAGGCTTGCAGCAGCACAGGCAGCGATATCACAGAAATAGGTGAAAACCATTCTTAGAGAAAATCAATGGGAAGATTTGGCCGTTGATGTTTATATCTGAATGACTATAAGCGTATCATTAGAAATAGTGGTACGCTTATTTTTGTTTCTATATCCAGACGGATTTAAAAATTTATAGCAGATTGGCAGGAAAGCAATCCGATAATAGAATAAAGGTGTCCTTGAACACAGGTTGGGAAGAGCTTCAATATGGTAAAAATTGAGTCCAAGGCTGATGGAAGGGAAGTTTTGGACTTGTTTTATGTGTGAAAAAAACTTATTGCATTAAAATTAGGAAAATATTTAAAACATCCTAACTTTAGTCAAATTTATTATTGATAGATAAAACCATTATGGGTTATAATATGAGTAAATATAGTATATTGGAACGACATCAAAAAAGGAGATAACAATGGAAACACCCATTATTCCAGACTCTAAAAAGATATTTTTTATGTCAGAATTGAACGAATTGGGCTTTTCGGCTTATATGGTAAGAAATATGGTAGCGCATGGGCAGTTGATAAAACTGAATAAATCTACCTATGAAAATGCTAATTATGATGGTGAAGAATCTGATTATATTTATGCGTATGCCTATGTACCGGATGGAATCATATGTCTCCTTAGTGCGGCAGTCATTTATGGTCTCAGCACATATAGACCGGATGATATAGATGTGGCTGTGACACAGAAAAGAAATGTATCCACACTTCCAGACTGGCCGACCATTAAGCTGTGGTATTTTGAGGACACACGATTGGAAATGGGTGTTACAGATATGGAAATTTGTAATCAGAAAATGAAGATTTATGATATTGAGAAAACGGTAGTAGATATCGTTTATTATAGGAACAAACTTGGGATTGAGGAGACTAAAGAAGTACTAACAAATTATTTGAAACGCCCAGACCGAGATATTAATAAGTTGTGCAGGTATGCAGAACGACTAAGGTGCAAAGAAATTATAGATACTTATTTGGAGGTACTTTTATGATAAATGCTGCGTCAATAAAAGCCAGGTTAAAAAATCATGCAAAAGAGAGTGGACATACTTTGCAAAGTGAATTGACAATGTACGGACTTGAAAGAACGATATATAGAATATTCATATCGCCTCATGCAGCGAAATTTACTTTAAAGGGTGGCATATTTTTGTATGCGCTATTTGATGGCAATTTTGCCAGGGCAACCACGGATATTGATTTGCTCGCAAAAGATATAAGTAATGGTACAAAGGAAATAAAGGAAATTTTTGCGGAAATTCTTCAGATACCTGCAGATGATGCTTTAAGATATGACATGGAAACATTAGAAGTAATCAATATAACAGAATTTAAGGAATACCACGGAGTAAAAGTGACTGTCAAAGCATACTTGGACAAGACCAGGATTGATGTGTCACTTGATATAGGGTTTGGTGATGTTATTTATCCGGACCGTGCTATGATGGAGTTTCCGGTTTTGTTAAATATGGAAGTGCCAATAATTTATGCATATTCTTTATATTCGGTTGTTGCCGAGAAATTCGAGGCGATTGTCCAATTAGGTTATGGAAACAGCAGATATAAGGATTTTTATGATATATACATATTAGCTGCAACATATGATTTTGACGGAAATATATTAAGGCAGGCCGTGGTAGAAACTTTTGACCACAGAAACACTGGGTATAATGATATTGTAGCCTTTGAAACGGACTTTGCAGAGGATGTCATCCGCCAAAGCAGGTGGAGAGCGTTTATAAAGAAAAAGAGAGCAATGGTCACTGTTGAATTTGGAGAAGCATTGGAACTGTTTCGAATATTTTTAGAGCCAATTGCCAGAGCCATTATTATGGGAGAAGATTTTGAACTGAAGTGGGATTGTAAAAGCAAATGCTGGAAATAAAAGGTTTTAGTTTATTATAATTTTGAGTTGCAAGTTACATAACGAATAGGAATTAGAGGTGGAGGATACCTCTCCTATCCTCTCACGGATTGTGTTTTATTGAAAAAAATTTTTCTGTTGTTCTGTTGAAAAAAATTCCGTTGATTTAGCCTTTGTTTCGGGTTATAATATCTTTGCGTTAATGCGCTTGAGGGATCTGCCAAGAACCGTCCTGTGCGCACAGTTTCTGTCCTTTTATCGGGACAACCGCATTTCACAATTTGACACTAGGCAAAGCACATCAAGCAAAGAGGAACCACATGAAAAAGAAAATGATATCCGTAATATTGATTTTAGCATTGTTGTCCTGTACCGTTAATTTTATGAATATTGACAGTGTACAGGCGGCATCAAAGGAAACAAAGGCAAAGAAGGCATATGCAGAATTTTTATTGAAGAATAAGACATCTGCACAAGTTTACCATTTCTTTGCTTTACTGGATATGAACCAGGATGGAGTTCCTGAATTGATCTTGGGGGATCAGGATCGTGTTGGCGATGATCCATATCGAGTTGAAATATACTCATATATGAATAGAAAAGTTCAGGAGGTGGGTTCAGGATTTTCCGGCTCCGAGATTTATTATCCGAATAAGCATCTCTATGTTTCAAGTACGTGCCGTATGGGAGAAGAGATTGAAACATGCTATAAATTTACAGGTAAAAAGATGAAGGCTATTGCTGAAAAATATGGAAATTCTGTATATAATGCGGTAACCGGGGAAAAAAAGGACCGCTCTGCAAAGGGCAGCCTTGCCGATTTTGCTCCCTATAAATATACTGTGGATGGAAAGACGGTATCGGCAAAAAAATATAGATCGTATCTGAAAAAGATAATGTCGGGAGCGAAAGAAGAAAAGCCGAAATGGCATAAAAATAACAGGAAAAGCCGGTTCCTGCATCAGATGCAATAAAGTGTGGCGAGTGTGGCGAAAAAGACCAGGGTACCGATTGCATGGATCAGAACCGCAGGACATCTGCTACAGAAATGAGGTGGAATTTTAAGGAAAAAAGTGATAAAATTAAGATATAGATAACAGTGGAGTGATGAGAAAAGCAGTATCTCTGTGATGGATCAGGATGTCCAAGGGGAGGCTGCTTTTTTCTCCCCTGACCGGTTACATACAAGGCTGTCATTGCGGCACAATAAGAAAAAGGAGGGGAAGCATATGAGACGGATCATCACACAAAAATCACTGGAAACATTTCAAGAACATCTTTACGAAGAAGAGAAGCAGCCGGCCACAATCCAAAAGTACCTGCGGGACCTGCAGAAACTGGTAAATTTTGCAGAAGGGCGGGAACTGACCAAAAAGATCATGATACACTACAAGGAAAGCCTGAAGGAATGCCGACAGTACAAGACCAGCAGCATCAATTCCTATCTGGTAGCGGCCAACCGTTATTTGGAATACATGGGCTGGTATGAACTGCGGGTTAAGACATATAAGGTTCAGAAGGAGACTTTTCTGCCGGAGGAAAAGGATCTGAGCCGGGAGGAATATCGGAAGCTGGTGAATGCGGCCCGGCGCGGGGGAAGAGAGCGGCTGGCCTTACTGCTTCAGACAATCTGCGCCACCGGGATGCGGGTCAGCGAGCTGGAGATGCTTACAGTTACGGCGGCCCGGCGGGGGACTGCCAATATATACTGTAAAGGGAAGGAACGTCAAGTGCTGCTTCCCCGGGCCCTGCAGGTTCAGCTTCTGCATTATATCCGGACCAGGAGATTAAAATCCGGTTCCGTATTCCAGACGTCCCATGGAAAGGCATTAGACCGTAGTAATATCTGGAAGGAAATGAAAGCCCTGTGCCAGGAGGCCGGAGTAGACAAGGATAAAGTATTTCCGCACAACCTCCGGCATTTATTTGCCAAGACCTTTTATGAAAAAAGCAAGGACATTGGAAAGCTGGCAGACATTCTCGGACACGCCAGCATAGAGACCACAAGGATCTATATAAAAACATCCAGCTGTGAGTATCGAAGGCAGCTGGACGAACTAAAGCTTGTATTCAGTTAAACAGTCTATAAGGCAGAAGATACCATATTGAAAAAGATACCACATAATGAGAATTATGTGGTAGTCACTTAGTTGCGTATAATGTATTATAGCATGTCACAACAATGATTTCAATCTTTTTTTCTATCTCATTTTGGGTGCCTCATTTTGGGTGGTCCACGCCATAATTAATTTGCATTTTCTGTTGTTGTTCGGTGGAATCATTATAAATAGATATCTGTTCACCTCCTATTTACCCTGTTTTTGTTCTGACTACCACATAATTCTCATTATGTGGCAATCTCATTAGAAGGGCTCAATATCAAAAGGAGGTAAGAGCATGAAGAAACAGATAATAAGCCTTGTGCTTTCTGCTTCTCTGGTATGCACATTGCTGCCGGCAGAAGGGATGGTTAAGGCATCTGCAGCAAGTGGAGGCGCTCCTGGGGAACAGGTCCGGACAGCAGCCGCCGTGAAGAAGCAGAAGACAGCAACAAAGAGAGGGGATGAAGGAGAGGAAGCTGCCCTCGAAGGGGATTTCGGAGGAACTTCCGATCCGCTGACTGGAGCAACTACGCCAGACACCCATCACTGGGCCTTTGACCAGGAGACTGGTGTGCTGACCATTACAACGGTGTCAAACACCACAAACAAAGACATGCCGGATTATACAGCAACTACTTATACATCGACTCCCTGGTATACGTATGCCGAAGAGATCAAAAAGGTAGAGTTTGTGGGCGATGTGACCAAGGTAGGTAACTATGCATTCTATTCTGAGAATTATACACAATTAAAAGATGTGGATCTGACCCAGGCGCCGAATCTGAAGGCTGTAGGCGACTGCGCATTTGCTTCCACTAAGCAGAGTAGCTACAGCGGAACGCCTACTGTGCTGGAGAATGTGGAGGGGATAGAACAGCTGACTTCCATAGGAGCGAATGCCTTCCGTTATACCTCGTTGTCGGGAGAATTGACCTTGCCCAATATTACAGAGCTGGCAGGTGGATTTAGGGGAACGAAGATCACCGGTATTTCTATGCCGAGCTTGACAAAGATTACAGGAACCTATGTCTTTGCTGATTGTGCAGAGTTGGCATCTGTATCTTTCCCTGAGGTAACAGAAGTAAATGGATATACTTTTTATAACTGTACCGCATTGAAGACGCTTAGCCTGCCGAACCTGACAACGGTGAAAGGCGGCGGTGTGTTTAATGGATCCGGAGTATCACAGTTAGATTTGCCGAAACTTGAGAGTTTGGATGGAAGCAGTAATTTCGGTAACTGTACTTCTCTGGTTACTTTAGAATTGCCTCAATTACAGAATTTAGCTCGTCAGGATTTCCAGAACTCCTATAACCTGGAAGTCCTTTCTCTGCCCAACGTGGAAACGTATGACGGTGGGAATGGCTATCAGAAGCCGTGGGGCGGATGCGCTCATTTGAGGTATCTTTCCCTGCCTAAGATGACTACCCTGAGTAATCAAATGGTGGCTGATATGGCCAGTCTGGTATGGCTGGACATGGGAGTTCTTGACGCATCGAACATTCAGTCTGGGACCAAATTTAGCAACCTGCCTTCCCTGCAGCGTCTTTACATACGTAAAGAGCCTAGCGGGAGTAACGGTATTCCATCTGCATGGTTTGCCAGTGATACTAAACCGGTGATTTATGTATCCAGTGATGAAGCGAAGCAAAAGTGTAAGTACACTGCTAACGATGTTCTCTCTGTCGAAAGTGATACCAATGGAGCTTCCTTTGATGAGCTGGTTGCCAAAGAAAATAAAGCTTTACGTATTACTATGGAGGATTACGATTCTGATTCACCGAAGGAGCCTACCTTGCTTGCGAACGAAAGTGGAGCTGCAACGCCGGAATATTATTATTATACCGCTTCCAGCACGAATCAAGCTGGTGCTAAATGGACTTTGGTAGATCCGGATAATCCTACACAAAAGCCTGCCATACCTGGTGATTATTGGGTGAGGGCTGTAACCAAGGATAATGAGAAATATTTTGGCAGCACCAGTTATTATGTACCATTTACGATTTACGGCGATATTTCAGACGAAGGTAATAAGTGGGTATTTAATAACAAAACTACGGTTTTGACAATTAATGATACAAGTATTATTGAAGATGGTTTTGCAAAAAACACTAGTCAACCTTGGAACGCTTACAAGAGTATGATTACGGCAGTGGCTGTAAAAGATAATACCAAGATCTCCAAAGTGGGTAATTTTGCTTTTGATAGCTTGACTTTGGTAAAGGATTTTCCGGTAGCAGATACTCTGGACAGTGTGGGAGAAAATGCATTCTATCAGTGTAATAGCTGGAATCGTACGGAGCCTCTGACTATTAAGGGCTCGACTGCTAAACAATCCTTTTACTACTGTAATGAATTGCAGGCGCCCCTTACTTTTACCGATGAGGCTATTGCTTTTGGAGATAGTTCATTTAATAACTGCAAAAAGGTACCGTCTATTGTAGTGCCGGATACGGTACAAAGCTTTGGGACGAGCTGCTTTAGCTATTGCGAAGCCTTAACAGAAATCCATATCCCAGACAGCATTACCACTCTTCCAAACTACTGTTTCTCCAATACAAAGCTAACTACATTGGAGATTCCGAATACCGTTACCAGCATAGGTCAATATTGTTTCCAGGGAATGACTGCTCTTTCCAGCCTGAAGCTTCCTGATCAGCTGACTGAGCTGGGTAACTATGCATTTTCTGGTGCAAGTAGCCTGGAGACCATTGAATTGCCGGCGACTCTGACTACATTACATGAGAGGACTTTCAACGGATGGAGTGGATTGCGCCGTATCACGATACCAGAGACGGTAACGAAGATTGAGGGCATAGGAACTAAACAAAGTGTATCAAATGGAGGATTGTTTGGTGCCTGTATCAATTTAGAGTTTGTTGTATTTGAAAGAACCGATTATACAGAGACAACCTTCCCTATGACGGCATATAAGAATGGCAGCAATTGGTCGGATGTAACCTTTTACGCTTGTCCGATAACGGTGCAGGTTATCTGTGATGGAGATACCTATACCCTTCTGCAACAGTATGCTGCAACCCGGGTTTATAACGACAAATATAGCTGGCCCAGTGAAGACATTTTGTATACCCCTAACAGCTTCAAGATGACATTTGAAGAAGAGGCAAAGGCTGTAGAGGGAATGACAGAGGCAGATTATGATGCCGATCTCTGGGCAGCGCTTCAACAGGCTGTCGCTGATGGAAAGGCTAGTACAGAACAGCTGCAGGATGCGGGGCTATACGAGAAAGTTACTGCATACCAGGGAGCAACCGATGCAGTCCGCAACGCCTTGAAGGATATCCTGATCTATACTTATAGAAGGACATTGGATATCCAGGAAGAGGATTATCTGGACTATGATCTTGGCGATATGGAAGCAGAGGATGCATGGTACGAATACCTGGATTATGTGGCGATTGCGCTGCAGTCCTACAATGGCGTCAACGTCAAAGCGCAACAGTACATTGAGGATGAGGCAACCCTGCGGGAGGCAATTAATAAATTAAAGCCATTGCCTACAGAGGAGGCCAAGGCTTCCCTTCAGAGTGTCCTGGACAGCGTACAGGGCAAGCTGGAAGGCATGGCAGAGAGCGATTATACACCGGAAAGCTGGGCAATCCTGCAGGAAGCAGTAGCAACAGCCCAGGAGGCTATGGAGAATGCCAAGGTACGTTCCAAGTTTGCAACAGCCCAGGAGGCATTGGAGGCAGCCCAGGAGGGACTGACCCTGCAACCTACTGATGAAGCCAAAGCGCAACTGGATACAGTCCTTGAGCAGGCAGCCGGCCTGAAGGAAGAAGATTACACAGCAGAGAGCTGGACAGCCTTGCAGGAAGCAGTAACAGCAGCTCAGGCCCTGGCGGAGGATGCAGGTAATTCTCAGCTGGCGGCAGCCCAGAAAGCTATCGAGGATGCGATCGCAGCCCTGCAGGAAAAAGGCGCAGATCCTGGAACTACCAACCAGCCTGGAACCACCAACCAGCCTGGAACAAGCGACCAGCCTGGAACCACCGATCAGCCTGGAACCACCAACCAGCCTGGAACAAGCGACCAGCCTGGAACAAGCCAGCCGCCGGCATCCCAGCCGACCCTGACGCCCAGCCAGGCGCCGGATGATGGTGGGCAGACCGCACAGCCTACCGTTAAAAAGGTGACTTTGAAGAAAGTAGTCTCCAAGAAGAAGAAAACGGTTCAGATCCAGTGGCAGAAAGTAGCAGGCGTATCTGGTTACCAGATCAAGCTGGGAACCAATAAGAAGATGACTAAGAATAAAAAGACTGTAACTGTTAAGAAGGCATCTACCGTAAAGGCCACCGTTAAAAAGCTTAAGAGCAAAAAGAAGTATTATATCAAGGTTCGGGCTTACAAGACGGAAGGCGGTAAGAAATATTATGGACAATACAGCAGTGTCAAGAGCGTAAAGGTTAAATAGGCGCTGTCGTCACAGAACAGGTAATAATTTTTAAACCAGGAAAGGAGCAGACATGAACAAGAAGCAAAGAACTATGCTGGCCGTCCTGCTCAGTCTTGCCCTGCTCCTGGGGCTGGGGAGTGGGTATAGTCCCACCCCCGGGGCCCAGGCGGCAGAGAGCAACTATCAGGATCTGGATCAGAAGCAGATCGTAGAGGCAATGGGAGCCGGATGGAACGTGGGAAACCAGCTGGAGGGAACGGATGGGACGGGGATGCCCAATGAGACGGCATTTACCCCGGTACTTATATCCGAGAACCTGATCCGCGCTGTGAAGAACAATGGGTTTAAAAGTATCCGGATTCCGGTATCCTATCTGAAAAAGATCGGTGCAGGACCCGATTATACCATTGATGAGGCCTGGCTGGACAGAATACAGGAAGTCGTGGACATGGCCATAAAATTCAGACTGTACGTCATTATCAATATGCATGGGGACGGTTATTCCTCAGTAACAGGAGGATGGCTTCTGCCCCAGGCATCGGGCCAGGAGGAGATCCGGGAAAAGTATGCAGCCGTATGGAGGCAGATCGCAGACCGTTTCAAGGACTACGACCAGCACCTGATCTTTGAAGGGATGAACGAGGTTGGCGCCGATGCCAGCAACGATGCGGCAGTAAGGAGCATCTATCCCAATATCAATGCCTACAACCAGACCTTCGTGGACACGGTGCGCCAGACCGGGGGCAACAATGATAAGAGGTGGCTCCTGATCCCGGGATGCAATACGAACATAGAGTATACAGCCGGGGATTACGGGTTTGAACTGCCCACTGACACTTATCGGAGTGCGGATATCCCGGCAGACCAGCAGAGGATCATGATATCCGTCCACTATTATACGCCCTGGGAATTCTGCGGGCAGGAGGATTACAACCAGACCCAGTGGGGAGAAGAGGCCGATGCGGAAAAGAGCGTAGGATATGGTGCAGAGGGGGATATGGAGAAATCGTTCGCTACCCTGAAGTCAGTATTCGTGGACAAAGGTTATCCCGTTATCATAGGGGAATATGGGGCCGTGGACAAAAGTGTAAAAGAAAATAGCGGACTGACGGCAAAAGGGGAGGCAGACCCGAAGAATACCACCTTCCGTGCCTACTTTGCATGGAAATTGTGCAGTGAAGCAAAGAAGAATGGTTGTGTGCCGGTATATTGGGATAATGGATGGAGCGGAGATTTCGGTTATGCCATCTTCTCCCGCGGACCCGCGCAGGATATCATATTGGGACACCGCCGCGCAGGCGATGTACTCCAGCCGGAGATCCTGAATGCGATCATCAGTGTATATGGTCCCGACCAGGGGGATGCAGAGAGCATCCAGCTGAGCGAGAATAAACTGGAGCTGGAGAGTAACGATACAGAAGGAGTAGAACTGCAGGCAACCCAGAGTCCGGAGACGGCA
>CANPZE010000041.1 GCA_947589315.1 uncultured Lachnospiraceae bacterium
CCTGGGAAGGCAGCACACGCAGGCCGTCTACTTTTGAAAGCTGCGCAATATATCGGATTCTTTCTGCCCGGAATTTCACCAACGCATCAAAATAATCATTTTTATATTTTTCTTCGATCTGCATATAAAATTCAGCAAAAGAATTGATATTCCAAATAGACACATCCCTTTTCATATCTGCGATCATGTTCATGTCTCCTGAGGCCATCACGCCGAGTCGGAGACCTGGAACTCCGTAAGATTTTGAAATACTCTTCATTACACATAAATGCGGATTCTCATACAGCAAATCGTTATGAAGCAGAGTATTATTCTCCTCGTCCGAAAAGTCAGCAAATGACTCGTCCACTACCAGCCTGATATTGTGCAGCTTAGTCCAGGCAAGCAATTTGTAAAGGTTTTCTTTCGGTATATAATTCCCGGAAGGATTATCCGGGTTAATTAGGATAAGATTCTCAACAGGATTTTGACTGTAATAATCGATTAAATCTTGTTCTGTATACCGAAACTGATCATTTTTCGGCCAGAATCTTACAATATTTTCCTCCTGATATCTATGGGCATATTCGTCAAAAGTCGGACAGATAACCCCCGTTTTCCCTGTCAGTCTTGTCATAAGTGATTTGATCAATTCCGCAGCTCCATTTCCGACTAGAATCAGATCGGGGTGAACACCAAAATTTTTGGCAGCAAGCAGAGAGTTAATACGTATTCCGGAGGGATACTGTGTCAAGAGTATTTCAAAACTAGCCTTAATCTCATGGATCAACTTCTGTGGAGGAAAATATGGATTGACCAGATAACAAAAATCCAGCAATCTCGGATATCTCCAATATCCGCCAAATCGGCCCTGAAGAAGGGTAATCCTTTCTTCTTCATTAGATACGAACATAGACTCCGCGATGTCTAAGTCCTGAATGTCGTCAATCTCATACCATAACTGCCCATTCAAGCGCTTCGCCTGAATCCCAGTCGAATCCAGCATAGTGATAACGCGGAGAACCTGTTCATAATACTCATTTTCTCCGAAAGCTGTCTGGTATGCCTCTAGAAAAGGCACATAATATGTCTGAGAAAAATTTCTGCTAAACTTATAAATGTTAACGGTCTTATAATAATCATTGATTTCTTCAAACCTAAAATTTTTTCCTGGAATAAATGCTTCTATTTCATCATTCTTATTTAATTTTACACAGGTACCGTCCATCCAAGATTCATATTTATCCACTAAGGCAAGCGTATCGCGGGGGTCTGTTAAAAGGGTCTCTATCACGGAATCTTCAAAAATCAGATCCGATTCAAAAAGCAATGTATCCTCTTTGCACAGCCAATCTTTTGCAAGTGCCAGCGAATAGATATTATTTGTTCTGTCATAGATAGGA
Organism: uncultured Lachnospiraceae bacterium; assembly: GCA_947589315.1. Lineage (GTDB taxonomy): Bacteria > Bacillota > Clostridia > Lachnospirales > Lachnospiraceae > Jutongia. Next base: position 1,383 of record CANPZE010000041.1, read on the forward strand.
TTATTAATATATACGATAGGTGTATGAATATGTAACTTTTCAATATAATTTATAAGTTTTTCCCCTTCGTACCCAACCACGATCACAACACGCGACAGATGCTGTTTTTCAATTTGGTGTAGCATACGATCAATCAAAGTAACTCCGTTCACCTTGATCATGCACTTTGTATTATGTCGAGTTAAATCTTTAAGACGCTTGCCCATTCCAGCCGCTAATATAATTGCCTGCATATATTTTCCTCCTATGCATTACAGATCTTCCAGATTGCTTCACCACAGAAAAGATCTTCCTTGTTATTTATCCGAGTATCTGTCTCAAGATTTAATAAGGAGTAAAGATTGATTTCTTTATTTTCCATATACAGTGTCTCTGCCATTTGTCGTAAGATATTTTCGTTTATTTTTTCATATCCCATTCCATATGTCATAATTGATGTATTCTGTTGCAAAACAGGTTTTCCGATAATTCTGCATGAAGCAACCATACTGCTTCCATCCCCGAAATAGCAGTCACAGAGACAAAGCGCTCTGTTGGCATCAGGTGTATCATCATAAATTCCATAGTTTTCCGCGCGGTAATTATCCACCAACGCCTGATACTCCGCCCATAACGTGGGCAGCATGGAACTGATCGTAGTTTTGATCAATGGATGAGGCCGCCATAATAGGGCGATTTCTGACTGATTTTCCCGAAAGATGCGAAACACATCCCGCATTTTTTTCAGCATTTTTTCCTGACTTTTCAGCAGACTGCCAATGCTGGTATTGTAGAGAATGACTTTTTTTCGTGTACCATCTTCCTTTTTCAAGATCTTAAGCCACTCCTGCGGTATCTCCTGGGGCTGTCTGCTTTTATTAAGGATCTGGTCAATTTTTGGAGATCCGGTTCCGTACAGCGTTTTCTCCCAGTGCGGTCTGCTCTTGGAACCAAACCGGCTGGTCAATGAATCAATACAAATGTTGCGAAAAAACTCAGACTGCATAAATATCTTGTTTACGTTGCTTACACATTTTGTAATAAAAAAATTCTCAAACATCTGAATTCTTTCTCTATTGTCAAATTCCGCCTCATCTTGTATATAATAAGGTATATATACAAGTTGATCCGTATACCGCTTGAGCACATCTGAATAAAAATCCGGATATACGCTGGTCACACGGTTATAATCATCGTAAGGATTATGAATAAAGATGACATCCGGCTTCCGTTCGCCCAAGTCATAGTCCCTATACCCTGTCACAGGAACATAATCAGGAAACTGGCCGCCCTCATAGTGAAGCTGGCCAAGCTTTCCGTCGGGTCTTCTGTCATAGTAAGGAATAGGAATCACATAGGCATCCCATTCCGGGTCCGCATCCGCCGCCTGCCAGACGCTCTCCAGGGAGTCCCACATAGAAGCTTTATAGGGCAGGAACACTGCCTCCCGGCGGACGGGGATATCACGGCGGATGCTCTCTGTGATTTTTTGTGCTAGGGTATCCAGTTTATCGAGATAGATATCCACCTTCTGGTCTAACGCAGTTTCCTGAGTTGTGTTCCGTACCGTGCCCTGACCCGCAACGGAATGCGGCACCTGGCCAGATGCCGTTTTACGATTTTCATCCTGTTCCCGGTCAAAGGCTGTCTCCTGATTTTCGCCCTCCCCTTGAACCAGGGCTTGATACGTCTGGTAAATCTGCTCACAGTACTCTTCCAGGTACCTGACCGTGGCAAAATCTTCCCCTTGGGTCTGCTCGATCTGATTTCCCAGGAAGATGGCGCTGTTCTGACAGTCCTCCAGTAGCTGCAGGGCAGTTTCTGTCTTCCCGGATGCCAGGGCGCTCTGGATCTCTCCCAGAGCCTGTTCCAGTAGAAGCGCCAGATCCTCTATCTGTTTCTTTTGGTCTTTGCTAATCATCCCTGCTGCTCTCCCTGATGCCTCAACTGCGGCAGCGTCCATCTGACACTGCCTGCCTATGATGCTGTGCAGTTCTTTTTCATTGCCGGACTCTAATGCAGGAAATGGATCTGCATCATCTGTGAGGCAAATATCGTCAGTCCGTTGAATCACACGGACGGTACGTGTATCCGTAAACCGCAGTGTATGAATACCTGAAAAGTTTCTTAAAATGCAGCTCACACGATTACATTCACGGTATCCGCCTGTATGAAAAAATTGGATCAGCTCGTCCGGATCCTCCAGCCATTCCCCGCTGTTCAGATACATCATGTATTTGCCGGTTGCGTATTGGGTACATTTGTTCCCTGCCTGGAACGGATCCTCCTGTGGGAAAGCATCTACTAAAATATCTGCATAGCCTGCCAGCATCTGGCGGATCTCTGTATCGCATCCAGTATCCGCGATGATCAGTTCACAGCAGACCTGCTCTCGGAGCGGTGACAGGGATTCCAGGCATCTTTGGAGGGCTTCCTTTTCCGCAGAGGCAACAAGCACAATCGACAGCAGAACTTCCCGAGGCGGTTCGGGCGCATATGCTTTTGCAGGATACATTGCCGTTAATACTTGTTCCTGAAAATCAATCAGTTTGACCTTTAAATCGAGTTGCGATGCCTTCATGGCAGCATCGATCCGTTTGTCCAATTCCTTATAGCAGGCACGGAACTGCTCTTGTTCCGCCCCCCCGTCCTGCAGGATCCTGCTTAGACAGTTTAAGTATCTTTCCGTTTCTTTGACATCCTCCGGCACTTCGCTGCTTGACGCGGAGCTTTTCTGGCTTTCGGCATACAGCACCGTTGTCTCTGAGTTCACATCAAAAATTTCATGTTTTGCAAAACTTTTCTCAAACGCTCTTGCCAGTGAGGGAATACCTTTCTCCAGGCATATGAGGATCCCCTCGGAGCTTACCAACCGCCCTGCTTCCCGGACAACTTTTTCAATATCTTTAAATGGTTCTCTGCTGTTTAATATGACAATATCGTATTGATCTGACAGTAATCCCGTTCTTTCAAGGGAATTTATCCGCCGGGAGATCTTGGGCGGCTTCTCAACTTTAGAAACATTTTCCTCCCATTGGGTGTCCTCTCTTTCGGAAACACAACACAAAACGGATTCCTCATTGTACTGTCCGACCATGCTTGCCAAGTGGAAACTTAAGATCCCGTCCGCCGCTCCGATCTCGACAATCTGCAAAGGCTCCGCCGATCTCATCAGCCTCCGCACAGCCAAAAAATCGATTAAAATACACTCCTGCAAGTCTGCAAGCTGTTCCTGAAAATACGCTTTATGCGTGCGCATCAGCTTGTTTATCATATCCGTCAGAGAGGGCCTGTGTTGACTCCCAGTAATCAGTGGCACATGGCTCCTGTTTCCAAGAAGGTTTTGCAGATCAATCAATTCATAGGGCTTTTCACCGCACCGATATATCCATTTTCTCTGTTCCAGGCAAATTTCCCAAAACATATTATCCACCAAACAGCCTTTCGTACAGTTTATCAACGATATTTTCCATGTCAAAATGGGCGCACCCATACTGATAAGCATGTTTTGACATTTGCTCCAGATCTGATGACACAGCCAATTCCAGATACGCCTGCCCCAATTCTTCAACATGGTCTATGTGCGCTGTCCTGCCGCAGCGCCCACCGTCTGTAGCTTCCAGGCTGGCATCAATCTGGGTAATAACGATCACGCAGCCGGCATGAAGCGCTTCCGCGATAACATTAGGCGTTCCGCCTTCATTTGTACTGGAAAGCGTAAAGATCTTAGCCTTCTGATACTCTGCATAAAGCCAGTCTCGGTCCTGAATGGAACCGACAAATTCTATCTGATCCTGCAATGCCGGGTATCGGTGAAAATACCCTTCCAGCCAAGGCTGAAACGATGATTCTACCGTGCCGACAAGCCGCAGCTTCCATTCCGGGATTTGATCTGCAATCGTGGCAAACGCTTCCAGCATGATATGGGTGGCTTTTTGCTGCGTTCCCAGCCTGCCTACCGTTAAAATGATATTTTCTTTCCCGATATAAGGGGGACGGATCCACTTCTTTCCGAAACCATAATATCCGTTGGGAACATGCACGATTTTCCAAGGCCATTTCCTGTTTAAGAGATCGCACATGGCTTTTGAACTGGTGGCCGTTACATTACAGCAGCCCATAAATTTTTGAAAGGCAGGCTCTTCCCAGTCGATCTTGTCCATCCAGAACGAATTGGCATCCAGGCCGACGTATATTTTACCCTGTGGATTATACTGTTTGTATATATAGGCCACATCAAAATTGGTCGGATAGCAGCCGCGAAGAACCGGCAGGTCGATGTTTTTGGCATTTTCCCGGATATACCTGGCCTTGGTCTGTACGCTGCCGTCTGCAAGAAATTCCAGCTTTACGCCTTTTACCAATTCCAGGTAGCTGTAGTTATCGCCTTTTGCTCCTACCATCCGTACATCGCAGCCGTGATTCTTATAAAGCAGGTAGGGGATCAGGCCGCAATCCTTGACCAGTTCCACATTTTTCCAGGGGGTATCGTAAGGCGCCATGGCCACAACCCTTTTCCTATAAATTTGACTTTTCTCCAATCCGTTCCCTCCTGTGGCTTGGTAAATGCAGGCGCTCTACTTTATTGCGTCTTCAGTGATCACCCGCTTACACAGTTCCTTCATCACCGGATATGCCTTTGCGGCATCAGCTACCTTATGGAGAAACAGGCTGTGGTCCTCATCCTTTACCGCATTTGCCTGCATAATATACCAGCCGAACCGATAAGCGGGTGGGATGGCCTGGATCAAATCACTCAGGAATACATCCTCCCGATAAAGAGAAGCGGCACAAGAAACCCAGTACTGGGCAATCTGGTTTACTTTTTCCCAAAGTTCGTACAAGTCTAATGTCTGCCATGTAAATACCACAGATTCTGTTTTTTCAGATGCATCGTCTGCGACTGTTGCACCATTGTCATCACTTTCCTCTGATACGTTTTTCTCTTGATGAGAATCTCCTTTCTTTTTTTCCTCAGAGTCAGGCTTCTCATTCATAAGTGAATCCACCACTAGGTAGCCCTCCGTCGTTTCAGATATTTCTGTTTTCTCATTCAGGCTCTCCGCCGCTTCAGAACCTTCTAAAGCATCATTCTTCCTTGGTGCCGTTTCCGACAGCAGACGTTTTTCCATCATCAGCCCGCTTAAATACAGGAACCTAAGCTCCCCCCTGTCCAGTCCCCTGATTAAGCACAAATAGGCGGACTCACAGGTCTCCATTGCGGCTTCCGCCCACACTCTCCGGGCCAGCTCCATCCATTCATAAACGCTCAGGTTGTCCATGTAGGAGTTGATGTTGACGTTCAATGTGTTCAGGCTGTCCCAGTATAGCTTATCTGTCAGGAAAAAGGGGAATCCGCACTCCCGCATCTCCTCCAGGGCTGGAACCGCCAGACCAAAATCCTTCTGTTCCCCGGCATAGATCAGGTGATATAGGCACATTTTGGAATCCTTGGGAGGAAGCAGGGAAAAGTATGCCATCAGTTTCCGCTGATCCTCCCGGGAAGCTCCATCATACACCTTGTACATGTCCCGGCTATAGTTGAAGGAGCGTTTCAAATTTTTTACTACATCCAGGTAACGGGAATCGTAAGGAAGGTTACGCAAAACGTCCATGACATCACCGGGAGTTTCCGGAAGGATCTTCTGCTCCTTGCTCTGCCAATCTAAATTCAGGATGCAATCGCCGGCTTCTTGCCACCTTTCGCATAAAACGAGAACGTGGATCCGTACCAGTTCAAACCGTTTCAGTTCGCTTTCTTCCATATATTTGCCGCAGGCGCTGAAAGCGTCCATCAGTTTCTTGTCCGGATAAGGAATCCATCGCTCATAGGAATCTTTATATCTTTCAATATACTCTAAAGTTTCTTCATATTTTTTCAGCTGATAGCAGAAGGAAATCATAAAATTATTAAGGATTCCTCTGGCTAATAGAGATATCTTCGGCTTTTCCAAGAGTTCTTTCACAAACTGGTACCCGTCTTCATACCTATGCTGGCGGGCATAGAGTTTTGCCTCTGTCATAGCCGCATAGGTAGCGCTGCGGGCTTCCCCCAGACTATCCCAACATCCCGGAAGATTTAAGAGTTCCTTACACAGTTCGATGGCAGAGAAATACTCCCCTACGCCGTCGTACTCCTGGATAAGCTGTCCTATAGTATGAGAGCTCCTGGGATCTTTTTTGTGCATCTCCAAAAGCAGGCGGATGTTCCGCCAGGAATGTTCATATCTTTCCTGGGTATTTTTAAAAACATATCCGTAATGATGGACATAGTCTTTGGCATAATAAAAAGGCGGTTCAAGACCAGAAAAGTACTCATGTATCTTTCCCACAAATTTAGCACCCTTTGTGAGCCGTCCTAGGCGGAGCGCGTCGAAGTCATTCCAACTTGTACCCTTCACATTCATATAGCTTCTTACAATGTAGGCGGCTCCGCCGTATTTCTTATATTTGCCCGAAAGAAAAAAATCCTCCAGCTCTTCCGTGGTCTCGAACCATTCATCATCGTCCAGGAACATGAGCCATTCGCCTTTAGCCAGCTTAACCCCGGCATTTCTGGCTGCAGCGAAATCATTGATCCACTCGAAGCGAACGATCTTGTCCGTATATTGGCGGACAATTTCCATACATTTCTCATTGCCTGCGGTATCCACCACAATCAGCTCGCTGGGTACGGTTTCCCGCAGATGCACCAGCGATTTCATACATTTCTCTATGGTATCTTCCCGATCACTTACCAGCATGGTGATGGTCAGCAGTATTTTCTCACTCATGATAACTCCGTTTCTGCATAGCTATTCTGAATTGCCTAAAAAAGATACAAAAATCTGATACTTTAGACATTTGTTTACTTAATTCATGAAACACTCGGTAGAAAAAAATAGAACAGCACGGGATGGCGTATACCGCCATCCCAGAGCCGTCCCTCTTTAATTTTAGAACCGGGAACCATTAAGCTCTCAAGGCCAAATCTATTAACCAAGTAAGGACAGAACACCCTGGTTTGCCTGATTTGCCTGAGCCAGCATAGCCTGACCAGCCTGAGCAAGGATGTTGTTGTTGGAGTACTTAACCATCTCAGTAGCCATATCGGTATCGCGGATCTGGCTCTCTGCGGAGGTGGTGTTCTCCACTACGTTGTCCAGGTTGTTGATGGTGTGCTCAAGTCTGTTCTGAACTGCACCAAGTGCGGATCTCTGGGTAGATACTCTCTGGATCGCTGCGGAGATGGTCTCGATAGCATTACGGGCATTCTTATCGTCATCACCGTCCACCTTCAGGCTATCAATTCCAAGGCCAACTGCACTCATAGCATCCAGATCTACGGAAATCTGGTTGTTGGTGGTGGCGTCAGCGCCTACATGCAGGGTCAGGGTCAAAGCGCCAACTTTATACTTACCGCTCTTATCCACCAGATCATTCACATCATCCTGAGTTGCTGCGGTCAGTTTATTGCCAGCCTTTACGAACAGGCCACCCTCAGCCTTTAGAGTGCCGTCATCGTTGAGGTACTGATACAAGCCGTTAGCTGCGATCTCATTGCCATCACTGTCAACGAACTGTACCAAACCTTGTGTGGTATTCACGGCACTACCCTTAATTGCATACTTAAAATTCAGGCTGCCTTCACCGACATCGCTGTAATGCTTCGATACATCACTACTTTTAATAATAGTTCCCTTAGCAACAGCTACGCCCTGTTGATTTGTTACTTCATCATCCTTTACTTTGTATGCCGCTGTGCTATTCAAACCTGCATACCCTGTTGCAGATCCAATCGTGCCATCCGCCTTGAATGTCACACTGAAATACATGCTTGTATCATTACCAACTATTTCTTCATTAGGATCTACTAATACATAGCCACCCTTTCCGTCGGACTTGTATACATTGGTCTTACCTACTATATACACTGTCTCCAAATGAGAAGATGTCGTGGTAAGCTGCTTGCCTACCAGGCCAGGGTCAGCACTGGTGAAATATACACCACTGGGATCCAACGCACTCTTAAAGGTTCCTGCCTCAACTTTTTGTACCTGGCCTTCGGAATCCACATAGTAATAGTCCTCTGAAGTTACCTCTACAGTTGCCTTATACTTAAAGTTGGTCTTCAGCTCAGCAGCTTTGTCGCCCTTCAGCAGATAGGTCTCATTGAACTTCGTGGTCTCGGATACACGGTCAATCTCGGTTACCAGCTGGTCGATCTCGTCCTGGATATAGGATCTGTCGTTTGCGGACTGGGTGCCGTTGGCAGCCTTTACAGCCAGCTCGTTCATTCTCTGCAGCATGTCGTGCACTTCGGTCAGGGCGCCCTCAGCGGTCTGCACTGCGGAAATACCATCCTGTGCGTTTGCAGAAGCCTGGGTCAGACCTCTGATCTGCTTACGCATCTTCTCACTGATGGAAAGGCCCGCTGCGTCGTCAGCCGCACGGTTGATCTTATAGCCGGAAGACAATCTCTCGGTGGACTTAGCCTGAGAAGAAGTGGTGATGCCCAGCATCCTGTTGGAGTTCATAGCTGTTAAGTTGTGTTGTACTACCATAAGTGTACCTCCTTTTACGTTACGCCCCGAATCCGTTCGGAACGTTCGGGCTTATGCCCGCATTTTGTTTTTTGGTTTCTATTCAGTTTTTTATGAATAAAGAGCCGCCCCTAGGTTAGCAGCCCCATATTCCGTTTTGATGAGAGCTTCCCTGCGCTCTCCTACCTTGAAGATCCCGCTGTACCTGCTTTCTTTTTGTCCTCTCGGATGATGCGGATGATCTCCTGCTGCGCCTCGTCGGAGATCGGCGTCTTTTTCTTGCGATAAGGAGAGGGCGGAACGGCTCCTGCCTTCTCTGCCGCCGCGCTGCGGACGATGTTGATCTCCCTGGGGGCGTCGATCATCAGGTGGATATTGTTCCCGGTACCGCCTACAAAGACGATCTTCACGTTTTCCCCTACCATCAGGTACTCGCCCGGCCTTACGGATAAATTCAGCATGCGGTAACCTCCCTGTTTTCTCGGCTTCTGCCTTGAATCCTGGCTATACAACATTTTGTATAAAATGTTGTATGGCTTCTTGCTTACACTTATTATATCGGTCTTGATTTTCTTTTCTTAACCCCAGTGCGCAAAAAATTTCATATATTTCGGACGGCATTCCATAGAACGGCGTATATTCGGCTTTTTCCCGCTTTCCCGTCGTTATTTTTTCTGCGTCCAGCAGACTCAGGAGGAACATTTCGTGAAGCCGATTCCCTTCAGAAATCCTCTGGGAGACGAGTTTGAGGGAGGGTTTTGGAGCAAATTGGAGGGATTTTCCGGAACTTTCCCACTGTATTTCTGGAAAACAGGCCTTTTCAGGGGCAGATCATACAACATTTTATACAAAATGTTGTATGGCCAGGATTCAAGGCAGAAGCCGGAGAAACCGGAGAAACAGGGAAGTCAACATCGTCCGCAGTGCGGCAGAGAAGGCAGGGATCGTTCCGCCATCTCCCTATCGCAAGAAAAAGACGCCGATCTCAGACGAGGCACAACAGGAGATCATCCGCATTATCCGAAAGGACAAAAAGAAAACCGGCGCGGCGGGATCTTCAAAGTAGGGGGCACAAGAGGGCTCTTGCTAAAACGGAATATGGGGCTGCTAACCTAGGGGTAGCTCTTTATTCATAGAAAACTGAATAAAGACCAAAAAAACGAAACCAGGGCGAAACGCCCACCGTTCGGAACGGATTCCGGGCGGAAACGTAAAAGGAGGTACATTTATGGTAGTACAACACAACTTAACAGCTATGAACTCCAACAGGATGCTGGGCCTGACCACAGCATCCCAGGCAAAGTCCACCGAGAGATTGTCTTCCGGTTACAAGATCAACCGTGCGGCTGACGACGCAGCGGGCCTTTCCATCAGTGAGAAGATGCGTAAGCAGATCAGGGGCCTGACCCAGGCTTCCGCAAACGCGCAGGATGGTATTTCCGCAGTGCAGACCGCTGAGGGTGCCCTGACCGAAGTGCACGACATGCTGCAGAGAATGAATGAGCTGGCTGTAAAGGCAGCTAACGGCACCCAGTCTGCAAACGACAGATCCTATATCCAGGATGAGATCGACCAGCTGATAACGGAGATCGACCGTGTATCCGAGACCACGAAGTTCAATGAGACCTATCTGCTGAAGGGCGACACCAACGCAGAGGCCAGCAAAAACTTCAAGTATAAAGCTACCGATGTTCTCAAAGAAGATTATTGGTATGTAGACAAGAAAGGTGAAGTTCAAAAAGCCGCAAAGGGAACCTACATGGGAGATGTAAATACCAGCTACACTTATTACACCAGTTCTGCGGCAGGCCGTGTAGGTGAGAATCTTACTAATAGCGATGTTACTGTTGTTAGCTTCGTAAATACCGATGCCTATTATACCTATGATGCAAGTTCCGGAGAATATAAACAGGTGGCTTCTGGTATGTTATGGGATAGCTCGATGACGTATTATACCGTCGAGTTTAATACGGCAGGCGGCATAGGTACTGCAACAATGGTAGCTAGTAGCGGAACAACTGGTAGTCTAACACTTTCAACTGGTTATATCTACGATGACTCTAAGGTTACTGGTACTGTCTATAATACAGCGGGCGATCCTGTAGGCACTGACTATGTCTTCGCTGCTACAACAGATGTCTATAAGAACGTGAAAAACGCCAGAATAGATGATACTTATCTTGTGAGCGGAAACGTTCTTGCAACGGACTCATTGGCTGTTCAGTTTGTAGACAAGGACGGAAATGAAATCGCTGCCAACGGCCTGTATCAGTATATCGACGATAACGGCAAACTGAAAAATAATGATCTGTACCTGAAGGATGGAGACGGTATAAGAGCCGCAGAGCAGAAGGATGTAGATGCCCTGGTGGATTCTTCCGATCCGTATAAGGTAGGCGCTTTGACATTGACCCTGCATGTTGGGGCAGATGCTACGGAAAACAACCAGATTTCTGTTAAATTGGACGCTATGAGCGCTGTTGGGCTTGGAATCGACAACCTGAAGGTAGACGGTGCAGACGATACGAATGCGTTAAACGCGATTGAGACAATTGCTGCCGCTATTCAGAAGGTATCCACCCAGAGGTCCGCACTTGGTGCAACTCAGAACAGGCTGGAGCACACCATCAACAACCTGGATAACGTAGTTGAGAACACCACCTCCGCTGAGAGCCAGATCCGTGATACCGATATGGCTACCGAGATGGTGAAGTATTCCAACAACAACATCCTTGCCCAGGCCGGCCAGGCTATGCTGGCACAGGCGAACCAGGCAAACCAGGGCGTCCTGTCCTTGCTCGGCTAATTGGCTAAGGCTTTGGGGGTGTAAAACTCCCAGTACTAAAATTAAAGAGGAACGGCTCAGGGATGGCAGATACCGCCATCCCGTGCTGTTCCCTTTTTTCTACAGAGCGTTTCATGAATAGTAAAGTAAGCAAGTGTCTAAAGTATTAGATTTTTTTATCTTTTTTAATCAGTTCAGAATAGCTGCGCGGCAATAGTGGCGGCGCGGAAACGGGGTTATCATGAGTGAGAAAATACTGCTGACCATCACCATGCTGGTAAGTGATCGGGAAGATACGATAGAGAAATGCATGAAATCATTAGTGCATCTGCGAGAGACAGTACCCAGCGAATTGATCGTAGTGGATACCGCAGGCAACCAGGCCTGCATGGATATCGTAAAACAATATACAGAAAACATTGTTAAATTTGAGTGGATCAACGACTTTGCCGCTGCCAGAAATGCCGGAGCAAAAAAAGCAAGAGGCGAGTGGCTCATGTTTCTGGATGATGACGAATGGTTTGAAAGCACGGAGGAACTGGAACATTTTTTTCTGTCAAATGAGCGGCAAAAATACAACACTGTATCCTATATTGTTAGGAATTACCATAACCTGCAGGGAACTTCCTGGAGTGATTTCCGGGCAACACGCATAGCAAAACGAGAAAAGAATACGGCTTTTCAAGGAAAGATTCATGAGCAGATAAGCCCTATGAGACCGCCTACACGGTATGTGAAGGACTACGTGCACCATTATGGGTATGTTTTTAAATCTTCTAAGGCAAAGAATGAACATAGCTGGAGAAATATAGGGCTGCTTCTTCAAATGCATCAGGAAGATCCTAACGACCCACACACCACAGGGCAGTTGATACAGGAATATTTTGCAGTAAGGGAATATTTCTCTGCTATTGAATTGTGCAAAAGCCTCAGAAACGCACCAAACTGCTGGAAGGATTTGAACCGGTGCAGATATGCTATTTACGCGGTTATGATAGAGCTTAGGACATACATCATTCAGCAGCGTACCCAGGAGGCTTATGACCTGGGATGTCAGTTATTGGCCGTAAAGGATATTGCCCTTATGGCAAAAGGTATCATTTACAACCAGATGGTCACAGCATGTTACCAACTGAAAAAATATGATGAAGTTATAGAATATATAGAAAAATTCCGTTCTTTTTTGCCGGAGTGGGAGCAGTTCCCGGAGAAAGAATACCAGGATGCTTTTTCATCTTGTTCTTCTTATGTGGACAAAAAAGAGCTGAAACGGTTCTATTTTTTACAGCTGCATATCCATGTGCTTCAGCAGGAATGGACGAAGGCGGGCGAAGATATACTTGCCATCGATTGGAACAGCGGGGAGCGAAAGCTGTTACAGGAAACTCCTGGGGATATCGTAAAGACATTAAAGGAGATTCCTTTTGACAATTCATATGTGGCTGCATTAAAGCATTTGCAGGCGAGCGTTAAGATCCGCCTGGATACATACTCAGAGGTAGACAAATTAACAGCGGGCCAAAAATCACTTTTAATGTCGTATTTTGCCCTTCTTCCCCCCATAGATTCAAAAATGTGCCAATATCATCTAATCTATGCAGGCGAAAAGAATGATTTTGGTTTGGCTATTCCCGCGCTAGAAACAATGGCGGGGAGTAATTTCCCCTTTTTTCTGGAGAGCAAGCCTTACTGGGACAGCCTGTTAAAGCTTAACGTCAATGTCAATTCTTACATGGCTGCATTAAGTGTTTATGAATGGATGGAGATGGCAAAGAGGCTTTGGTCTCAAGCTGCTTTGGAAACTTGTGAGGCTGCTTATCTATGCTTGATCCGTGGCCTGGAAAAGTCAGAATTACGATTCATTTTCCTCAGTGCGCTGATGATGGAAAAACAGTTGCTGGAAGCAAAGGCCAAGCAGGAGGGTTCTGCAGCGGATCAGACAGAGAAAAATGTGGAAGAAACAGCAGCTACAGAAGAAGCGGAGGAAGGGCCAGAAGCGTATGTAGCAGATGACGGAACCGACCGAGGGAAGGAAGATTCACAGCCGGAAGAAAATAAGCCCTCTGTGGTTTCTCTGCCCAAGCTTCTGTGGACAACTTATACTCCCGACGAGATATGGAATAAACTCTTTCAGCTCTCCCAGTACTGGGTTTCCTGTGCCGCATCTCTTTACCGTGAGGATGTGTTCATGGGCAACCTGATCCAGGCCATCCCGCCCGCTTATCGATTCGGCTGGTACATTATGCAGGCAAATGCGGTAAAGGATGAGGACCACAACCTGTTTCTCCATAAGGTTGCCGATGCAGCAAAGGCATATCCGGCGATGAAGGAACTGTGCAAAAAGATCATCAAGGATGAATGATAAAAATACCGGAGCGAACCTATCGGCTAGAAAACAACCGGTGCGCGGAGAAATATGAGGGCGATATGAAAATTCAATTTTTAAACGGCGGCCTTGCCAACCAGGCATTTCAGTATATTTTTGCCAGATACTATGAACTGTCCCATCCTGGTGAGGCTATGTATCTGGATGATTCTTATTTTGCTTTAAATACTGTACATAACGGTTATGAACTGGGAAAAGTTTTTGGCCTCAAACCCCATATGCTGAGTGAGTGCTTTGATGAGGAAGTGTGGAATTATATCTTGGAGGAGAGACGGGGGGGTAAAAGCGTACCTCAGATTTTGTGTGAAAATGGGATTCCCTTTACTATGATGTCCGAAGTGGGAAAGAGCCATCAGGAATTTAACCCCTTTACAGGGCCTGTAAGAACCTGTAAGGCGAATCAATATCAGCCTGATATCTTAGAAATCAAGGATGATATCTATTACCATGGATACTGGATCAACAAGGGATGGTTTGCAAGGTATGAGAATGTTTTCCTTGGAGAATTTCGATTTCCGGCCATTACAGACCCAACGAATATGAAATATCTGGAACAAATTCAGAGTACGCATTCTCTTTCATTGCACGTCAGGCGAGGTGATTTTGTAAAGATCAATTGGGCGTTTGGACCGGAAATGTATCGAAAACTGCTTCTGTATTTTTTAAACAGCTATGGAGAGAAGCCCTGGGAACTGTTTGTGTTTTCGGATGACATCCCTTGGTGTAAGGAGCACTGGAAAGAAATGGGGCTTGATACATTCAGGCGGGTCTATTACGTGGAAGGAAACTCCCAGGGCAGGAATTATATTGATATGCAGTTGATGAGCCAGTGCGAGGGGATGATCATTTCTAACAGTTCTTTCTGTTATCTGGCGGCACTGCTGAATACCCGGAAAACAGCATGGGTAAATTCTACAATGAGAGAAATATAAGTCAAAGTCATGAGATCATGAGCTTTGGGTTTGATACTAGAAGGGCAGCCGTTTATGTTGGTTTGGTCGGATCTGATGTATGAACTTCCGCAAGAACAAGAATATGAAAATGCCAAAAGCGCTCCGAAGCAGTTTAAGCGGACTCCCTGATAGTGGTGAATTAGTGCGATGGATGCAAGGGAACCATATGATGTACCGCACAGTTGGGCTTGCTGGCACAAGAGAGTTTGGAATAATGGAAGGATATGAAAAACTAGGAGGAACGGGGTAATTGATATGTATGAGTATATCATAATAGGGGCAGGTATAACAGGGCTTACGCTTTGTAAAAAATTCAGAGAAGCAGGGATTTCTAATGTTCTTGTATTGGAGGCTGGTGAAAAGCCGGGGGGGGTTGTGCAGGACGGAAAATATAGACGGTCATCAGCTTGATATTGGTGGCGGACATTTTTTCCATACTAAATTCCCGGAGGTTTTTGAGTATGTATTTTCCCATCTGCCTGAAAAAGAATTTAAATATTATAAGAGGGTATCAAAAATCGAGTTGGAAGGATCCACGATAGATTACCCGGTTGAGTCAAACCTTTGGCAGCTGCCGCTAGAGCGGCAGATCCAATATTTGATATCTGTTGTCAGAAACGGAGAGGCACAAGGCAGGCCGGAACCAAAAAATTATGAAGAATGGGTGCGATGGAAGCTTGGGGACGAAATCTGTGACAATTATATGATCCCCTATAATGAGAAACTGTGGGGGATTAAGCTTTCACAAATGGATTGCGATTGGCTTTATAAGATACCTCAGGTGAATGTTGAGGAAGTGTTAAAATACAGCCTGCAGCGGGAAGCGGATGTAAGTAAATTTCCAGCGCATATACATTTTTATTATCCTGTTAAAGGGGGATTCCAGAGAATTGTGGATGCGTTGGCTGAGGATGAATCGGAATATATCAGCTTGAATAATCGTGTGACAAGCTTGGAATATCAGGGAGATCATTGGATTGTCAATCGAGAATTTGAAACAAAATATATTGTGAATACTGTGCCGTGGAACAGTCTATACACTGCGCTTGGAGAGCCGTCATGCCTTTTGGCAGATTTTAAAAAAATAAAATATAACAGGCTGATGATTTCGTTATATGAGAAACAGTATGAGCATGACTGGCATTGGAGATACATACCGGATAGTGGGAAAACCTATCATAGAGAATTTTATATCCATAATTTTGCGCCGGACAGTAGGGAAGACGGTGTTTATTTAGAGTCTAATTTAGAAAGATATCAACAGAGGCCATTAAAATATGATGGGAAGCTTGTTTATGAGGTTCAGACAGAAGCTGCTTATCCCATTCCTGTCATTGGGCATGAGGCGGCTATCAAGCATATATTGGAATATTATGAGCTGAAGGGCTTATTTGGGGTAGGAAGATGGGGACAGCATCAATACCAGAATGCGGATGTTGCCATGCATGAGGCGATCAAGTTTGTGGAGAAACGGCGGAAACTATGAAAACATACGGTGAAGTATACGCAAGGGCTGCGGCATTGAATATAGCGGAGGATGACGGCAGAATATGGATGGCGTTGCTTAACAGGAATGGAATCTGCGAAGTCGATAAAGAAACAGATCATGCCAGGATTGTTAAAACATTTGAAGGTAAATTCAGCTATTTTGAAAAGAGGTAAATTGTTGTTATGGGATTGATCACTACAACAGACCAACATGGCAGAAAGCAGACTTTGGGGGAAACGGATGGCTTTTTGGTGTATATGGGGCGAGAATTGCGCAGAGATACTGTATATGTAGTATGTCCTTTTGGTATTGGAGATACTCTATATGTAGGCACTCTGCTGGGAAGCTGGCGCAAATTGTATGCAAGGGGGAAGAGGATTTGTATGGTGGTAAAACAGGGACATAGCCAGATCCCCGACTGGTTTGAGGCAGTAGATGAAAAAATTGTATCAGATGAGATGGTTTGTGACTGTCGTATTTTTTCTGTTTATTCCGGAGTTTGGAAACTGAAAAATTACTTATACGGCCATTTTCATACAGATAATACAGGAAAACTACTTTCGGAGTATCAGGAATGTGAAATCAAAAACATGATATATCGCTATAAGAAGCTGGTACTAAACATACCAGTGCAAGCATCTATGGAAGAACCTAAGATACTGCCGGATCCAAAAAACTGGTGTGAATTGACAGAGAAATACGATATAGGAAAACAAACAGCCATCATCATGCCCTACGCGCAGTCTGTTGGATTGCTAGAGGCATCTTTCTGGGAAAGACTAGTACTTTTGCTGAAAGGGATGGGATATCGAGTTTTGACAAACGTAAAAGGAACGGAAGAAGCGGCAGTTAAAGGAACACAAGGCATATGTGCCGATATTGCCACTACAGCAGCGATTTGTGAGCAGTGCGGCCTAGTAATTGCATACAGAAGCGGAATATGTGATGTGCTGGCGTATACGGACACCAATTTGGTTGTTATCAATAGTAGCGAATACCATCTGCATGAATGGGATTTGAAAACAGCTACCAACAGGAGCAATATCTATAATTATTTGGTTGGCAGAGATAATATCCTCCAGGAGATTTATTTTATTCTGAATAGCAGCAAATTTTCCGAATAAGTCTTATCTCAGACGACGTATTTGGATTCATTTCACATATAAAGAGAATGTTTGGCTTTTGCGCAGTATTATAGGCAGGTAGTGTCAAACCCATGCCGATGCTGCCGCAGTTGAAATATCAGGGAGTGCATCAGAAATGATAAGCAAAGACCAGAAGAAACAGATAGAAGAGTTGACGCTTTTACTGGAACAGGCACACGGAGAGATCCAGAGCGCCCTGGCCGCAAGGAAGACAGAAACTGCCTTGCAGCTACTGGAGGATTGCCAGAACAGCGCCATCTTCTTGGGAGAGCAGGTCGAGCAGACCCAAGGGGAAGATTTTGCCACGGTCAGGTACCTGGAAGAGTACTGTGAGCAGATTTACCAGACGTATCAAGCCCTGGCTCAAGGGGAGGGCGAAAATCAGGAGACAGCCTTTGACCGGGAACAGGATGAAAATCGTGAAACGGCATCTGGCCAGGTGCCGCATTCCGTTGCGGGTCAGGGCACGGTACGGAAGACAATTCAGGAAACCGCGTTAGACCAGAAGGTAGATATCTGTCTCGATAAGCTGGATGCTTTGGCACAAAAGATCACAGAGAGTATCCGCCGGGATATCCCCGTCCGCAGAGAGGCCGTGTTCTTGCCCTACAAAGCCTCTATGTGGGACTCCCTGGAGAGCGTCTGGCAGGCGGCGGATGCGGACCCGGAATGGGATGCTTATGTGATCCCCATCCCCTACTACGACAGAAGGCCCGACGGACAGCTTGGGCAGCTTCACTACGAGGGCGGCCAGTTTCCCGATTACGTTCCTGTGACAGGATACCGGGATTATGACTTGGAAAAGAGACATCCAGACATTGTTTTTATCCACAATCCCTACGATGGCTATAACCGTGTGACAAGCGTATATCCGTCCTTTTACAGTGGGGAGCTGAAAAAATACACTGGGCGGCTGGTATATATCCCATACTTCGTGCTGGAGGACAGCGATACGGATAACCCCAAATGGCTGGATTCCATAAAGCATTTCTGCCTTTCTGCAGGAGTGGTCACTTCGGATCAGGTATTCGTGCAGTCGGAGACCCTGAAGCGGATTTATGTAAATAACCTGACGGAACAGTATGGATTGGGATCCCGAAAGGGCTGGCAGCGCAAAATATATGGTACGGGTTCGCCTAAGCTGGATAAGCTGCTGTGTACAAAGAGGGAAGATTTAACGCTTCCCGACACCTGGCTACAGCTTATCCATCGCCCGGATGGAAGTGCCAAAAAGGTAATCCTATATAACACCAGTGTCGCTTCCCTGCTGGAGGAACAGGGGAAAATGCTCCAAAAAATCCAGGATGTATTCCAAGTATTCCGGGAGAACCAGGAGGAAGCAATCCTCTGGTGGCGCCCCCATCCCTTGATAGTGTCTACGATCCGTTCCATGTTGCCCCATCTGCTGGAGGAATATCAGCGGATCACCGCTTCTTATTGTGCGGAAGGGTTTGGAATCTATGATGACACTCCAGATATGACAAAGGCGCTGATGTTTTGCGA
Organism: uncultured Lachnospiraceae bacterium; assembly: GCA_947589315.1. Classification (GTDB taxonomy): domain Bacteria; phylum Bacillota; class Clostridia; order Lachnospirales; family Lachnospiraceae; genus Jutongia. Next base: position 20,145 of record CANPZE010000041.1, read on the forward strand.
TGCTTATTACGGAGACAAGAGCAGCCTGACACTTCTGGCCCGTAAAACGGGAAAACCGGTAATGCTCCAGAATGCAAGCCTGTTGCTGCACGATGCCCCATCCCAAGGGCCTGGTAATGCTTCCGAAGCTCCATTGGCTGCCCTGCGGCAAAGAATGTTGGAAAAACCGTACAAAGAAGACCGTTCTGTCAACTTGTACTCGCTTCTTAAACTGCCCGGATTTTCCGACTCAGAATGTCTTCCCTGCCAGCCTTGCGGTGCCAGAATTTGGGATCAGAGTAAGGCCCTGTAAATATAAAACAATTTGGCCTTGGCATGGGTGAAGAATTTATGCAGGAAACAGATAACATAACAAAAATTTTTTAGGAGTGAAAAAATGTACGGTGCTGTGGTATTGGCAGGAGGACGGGGGGAGAGGTTTCACGGCCAGAAGCAATTTTTTGAATTAGATGGCCGTCCCCTCTGGAAAATTGTAAGGGATAAGGCTTTAGAAGCTGTAGGGCAGAATACCGTCACGGTGGGAGTGGACATGCAGGGGGGAGAAACCAGAAGCGAATCCGTGATCATTGGCCTCCATGCTTTAGACAGCCGGACGCAGAGGGTGATCCTTCTGGAAGCGGCTAGGCCATTGGTTACAAAGCAACAGATCCTTACCTTGCTGGAGGATCCCTATGATTCGTCCAGCTTTGTGATGCCATTGGTGAATACGGCCATTATGCGGGACGGAACCTATTTGAACCGAAATGAAATGTATGAGTTATTGACTCCCCAGGCATTTGATTTCCAGAAGCTGAAGAAGGCTTATGATTCCGGAAACTTCCCTGATATGACGGACGAGACAAGAGTTATGTGGGAGTATTACGGCATCAGGCCACATTTTATTGAAACTACCGAAAACCTGGTCAAAGTAACGTACCGTAAAGACATATCGATTCTTAAGGAATTGATTAAGCAGAACTATGAGTAGGAGATGAGGTTTGGAAATGAAAAAAATACTGATCACAGGCGGAAACGGAGATATCGCCAAAGCGATAGCGGAAAGGCTTAGGCAAAGAGGCGGCTATGACATCCGCCTGCCAGGTAAGCAGGAGCTGGATGTGACGGATATAGACATGGTCAGCTGCTATGTGGATTCTTTTACCCCAGATATATTGGTCAACAATGCGGGCTTTGTGGAACCACAATCCATCAGGGACTGCGATATCAGGTTAGATGAGAAGTCACTGGGCATTAATTTGTTTGGGACTTTCAATGTGGCGGCTGCCGTGCTTCGGCGCAATAGCCAAGCCCGTATCATAAACATCGGATCTTCAGCCGCAACCAAGGTCCATGGGACTTGGAGTGCTTACTGTGCTGCCAAAGCGGGGGTGGTTATGGCAACCAAGTGTTGGGCCGAAGACGGGGTCCATGCTGTCTGTATTTCCCCGGGACGTACCGCCACAAAAATGCGGGCCGGGCTTTACCCTTACGAGGATAGGGATACCCTTTTAAAGCCGGAAGATTTTGCAAAAATAGTCTGCTATGCAGTTGAGGGGCGCTATGAGGATGGGGCGCACATCAATGTTACTTTGCAGAATATTTTAGGATTGCTGGATGAAAATGACAGGTAGTGTGGAGAAGGGCGTTTTTATTACTTGGAAGCGGGGCATTCGGATACGGCCAGGAGGTTGATATGCTTAGGAAACAATACACAATTACAACGGAAAAACAGTTTACGAGCTTAAAAAAAATAGTAAATGATTTCATCTGTGGCCAGAAGGGAATGGGCATGGTTAATATCTTTGTGGCCCATACCACTTGCGGTATAAAGGTCATGGAGGGCGAAATCCTTCTGTTAAGTGATGTAAATACTTACTTGGAAAAAACATGGCCGGAGAAGGGAGATTATCGCCATGACATTATCGGTATTAGGGATGTGCCCATCAATGAGAGGATAAACGGCTTTTCACACATGAGGCAGCTCTTTTTTGCAAACGAGGTCAATATCCCAACACAGGATGGCGAAATGCTCTTGGGAAAATGGCAGGATGTTTTCCTGATCGAATTTGACCCTATCCGTGACAGGCAGGTAATTGTTACATATTGGCAGTGAATTATGCCCTAACATTTCACCGGTATCTGCCAGTGCAGAAAATGATCCAAATATTTAAGGACTAAAATTATTGGAATAATCAATTTGTGTTTGACTGTTACATGTATAAATCATGAAAACAATAAAAGAGTTTTTTCTTATATTTGTATGTTCAAGCATTATGCGCGTTGATATTGATGTCATGGAGCCTTTACTGACTATTAACATCTATACCGTGTAGCGGAAGAAGCTGCAGGTACTTATTCCGCTCGGCAGTGACCTGGTCCAGTTTTGCAACTGTCTGGTTCAGTTTTGCAATAACCTGATCCAATTTTGCCTCAGCCATAACCTTTAGCTTCACTGTGGTAGATTCACGGCGGAGAAATGCCTCCCGGTTTTCACATTCCATGCGTATCCGTTCGTCCATAATGCTTAGTCCTCTCCGACCACATTTTTCATTAGACGCCATATTTCAAAACCAGTATCAACAGAGCACATTCTCACCGGATCCCGTACTCCGCCAACAGCTTTTCCAGGTAAGCCCTATCTTTAGCGGCACGTTCCAGATCTTCTAACCTGCCATCTGCGATCAGGCGAAGGTTCAGGCGGTTCAGCTGTTCCATACCTTGCTCCCTGCCTTGCTCCATGCCTTGTTTTATGCCCTGCTCCTTGCCCTGTTTTATGCCCTGTTCCGTGCCTTGTTTTATGCCCTGCGCCATGCCCTGTTTTATACCCTGTTCCATGCCCTGTTTTATACCCTGTTCCATGCCCTGCGCCATGCCCTGTTCCATACCTTGCTCCATGCCCTCTGCCCGGACATATTCATCCCGGGCGTATTGATCCCGTATCTGTTTCATATGCCCTTCATACAGTGTGCGCATGGTTTTCCCTAAGTTCATGATCCTTACCTC
>CANPZE010000042.1 GCA_947589315.1 uncultured Lachnospiraceae bacterium
TGGGTTCGCCAAGGCTGTGGAGCTCCGTCGGGAGCGGCTGGATGAACACTTGGCCCACATGGCGGAGATCAAAGCCTACGCCGTGGAGACGCTCTCGGAGATTCCCGGCCTGGTGCTGGTGGGAATGGGGATCAGTCAGTGGCCGGCGCTGTTCTCCCTTTATTTTATACAGAATTACCGGGGAGAGGATCAGAAGAAAATGCCGGGATGGTTATTATATGTGTTTTACCCTTTGCATTTACTGGTGTTGTATGGTATGGGCTGCCTTTTGTAAAAAAGCAGTTGACATGAAAGAAGACTAATGATACACTAACTAAGTGTGCCGCTCAGCGGGGTTATAAATTCCGGTGAAAGCCGCCGGATACCGAAGCTGGCGAGTAATGATAAGGAGGTGCGAAGATGTACGCAATTATTGCAACAGGTGGAAAGCAGTACAAAGTAGCCGAAGGTGATATCATTAACGTAGAAAAGCTTGCTGCAGATGCAGGCGAGACAGTTACTTTTGATCAGGTTCTGGCTGTAAATGATGGTACTATGAAGGCAGGGGCAGATGCAGCGAATGCAACTGTTACCGCAACTGTCGTAAAAGAGGGCAGGGCAAAGAAGGTTATCGTTTACAGATATAAGAGAAAAACTGGATATCATAAGAAGAATGGTCACAGACAGGCTTATACCCAGGTAAAGATTGAAAAGATCAACGCATAAGCGATGATGGATTTTCAGGCTGTGATACATTCTAAAGAATAAATCGCAGAAAAGGTGACAGGATGATAGATGTACAGTTCATTCAGGACCGGGAAGGAAATGTGGTCGGGTTTCGGATGAAGGGACATGCCGGGTATGCTGCTTACGGCCAGGACATTGTCTGCGCAGCGGTGTCTGCGCTGGTGATCAATACGGTAAATTCTATTGAGAAATTTACCCAGGATTCCTTTGCGTATGACCAGGAGAAGGAAAAGGATCTGGTGACATTCCGGATCACTTCCGCCCAGGTCAGTACATCCTCTCAGCTGTTGCTGGATTCTCTGGTTCTGGGGCTTACCGCTATAGAAGCAGAGTATGGGAAGAAACATGTAAAAGTTAGAAAAAAAGGAAAGCAGGAGGTGTAATAACATGATGGAAATGAACCTTCAGTTATTTGCTCATAAAAAGGGTGTGGGCTCTACCAAGAACGGCAGGGATTCCGAATCCAAGAGATTAGGGGCAAAGAGAGCGGACGGACAGTTTGTTCTGGCTGGCAATATTCTTTACAGACAGCGTGGTACTAAGATTCATCCCGGCGTGAACGTAGGCCGGGGCGGAGACGATACCCTGTTTGCCCTGGTAGACGGCGTTCTTCGTTTTGAGAGAAAGGGCAAAAACAAAAAGCAGGCTTCCGTATATCCGGTAGAAGCGAAATAAGATTTTGACCGATGATTCGGTTACCGATTAAGGGGTTGCCAGTGGCAGCCCCTGTATTTATGGGATAAGAAATTGTCCTTTTTGCTATGTCAAATTCTGGTTACTGGAAAGAAGGTGATGAAATGTTTGCCGATAGCGCCAAAATCTATATCCGCTCTGGCAAGGGAGGAGACGGGCATGTCAGCTTCCGGAGGGAACTCTATGTGGCCGCCGGCGGCCCCGATGGCGGAGATGGAGGCAAGGGAGGAGATTTGATCTTTGAAGTGGATCCCCGGATCAACACATTAAATGATTTTCGGCATATCCGCAAATATTGCGCCGAAGACGGGGAGCCGGGAGGAAAGCGCAGATGCCATGGCGCCGCAGGGAAGGATCTGATAGTAAAGGTGCCGGAGGGAACGGTGGTAAAAGAAGCCGTTACCGGTAAGGTGATCGTAGATATGTCCCATGGCCATCAACGGGAAGTCATCTTGAAGGGAGGCAGGGGAGGCAAAGGAAATATGCATTATGCCACTCCTACGATGCAGGTGCCCAAGTATGCCCAGCCGGGTAAGCCGGGCCGGGAACTAGAGGTTATACTGGAGCTGAAGACCATCGCTGACGTGGGCCTGATCGGTTTTCCCAATGTGGGGAAGTCTACCTTTCTGTCTCGCGTGAGCAATGCAAAGCCGCGGATCGCCAATTATCATTTTACGACTCTGACCCCTATTTTGGGAGTGGTGGACCTGGAAGAGGCAGAGGGCTTTGTGATCGCTGATATTCCAGGATTGATCGAGGGAGCATCCCAGGGAATCGGTCTGGGACATGAATTTTTGCGCCATATTGAAAGGACTAAGCTGTTTATCCATATGGTAGATGCAGCTTCTACAGAGGGCAGGGATCCCATCAATGACATTAAGGTCATTAATAAGGAATTGGAGGATTACAGCCCCCAGCTTCTGGACAGGCCTCAGGTGATTGCCGCCAACAAGACCGATGTCTTTTATGGGACAGAAGAGGAGACTGTCATCACATTGATGAAAGAAGAATTTGAACCCCAGGGGATACCTGTATTTCCGATATCTGCTGTAAGCGGACGGGGCGTGCGGGAATTGTTATACTATGTGAGACAGCAGCTGGACCAGATGGATCAGGAACCCATAGTGTTTGAACCAGAGTACATGATTGAACAGGAAACTTATGCGGACGAGCCGTATACAGTATCTTACGACCAGGAAGAGAACATGTATGTGGTCGAGGGACCCAGGATTGAACGGATGCTGGGATATACTAATTTAGATTCTGAAAAAGGATTTGAGTTCTTCCAAAAGTTCCTTCGTACCGGCGGGATCTTGGAGGAACTGGAGGCATTAGGCATCCAGGAAGGAGATACAGTGCGCATGTATGGCCTGCAGTTTGACTATTATAAATAGCATTTGGCCGATGGGAAGAAAGGGGTAGTAGAGTGGACAAGATAGCATTGGAAATAGGAATCTGTCTGGCGGCCTCTATCTCGGTAATGATATTTCATGAACTGGGAAAGGCGGCGGCCTATCTGTTCTGCAAGCCGGACAATTGGAAAAGGCTGAAGAATGTATGGAAGCTATGGCAATATATTGATCCGGTGGGACTGCTCCTGGGAGTGACCTGCTATGTCCCCATATCAAAACCTTACTTCTTTCGGATCCAGGATAAGCGGAGCAACCGGATACTGGGGATTGTAGGATTTATCATGTTAGCGCTGCTTTTTGGGGGCAGTATCAGCCTGTTGAAAATGATGGACACAGGGAGACTGCCGGTCCCTTCCTCCTCCACGCTGCTCCAGATCCTGGTATTGTATTTACAATATGTGGCCCTGTTAAGCTTCGGAATGGCCGTTGCCAATCTGTTTCCCATATCGGTATTTGATATGGGGCTGATCATTGCGGGAATCTCTTCGGAGAAATATATGGGGCTGATCCGTTCTGATGCAGTCGTGAAAATGATCCTGGTATTGACATTGATCCTGGATGTGATCCATTATGCAGGGATACGTCTGCTGGAAATCCTTTTGTAGCAGAGGGAGGCTGAGAATGAGCATTTCTGTAAAATTAGAGGCATTTGATGGTCCGTTGGACCTGTTGCTCCATTTGATCGAAAAAAATAAAATAGACATATTTGATATTCCTATTGTAGAGATTACAGAGCAATATATGGAGTATGTGGAACAGATGGAGACGAAGGATATGGATATCATGAGTGATTTCCTGGTCATGTCTGCCACGCTGCTGCGGATTAAGTCTAAGATGCTGCTTCCCACCCAGGCCAATGACGAGCAAGAGGAAGAGGATCCCCGTGCAGAGCTGGTGGAACGTCTTCTGGAGTACAAAATGTACAAATATGCTTCCTATGAGCTGAAGGACCGGCAAATGGACGCTTCGCGGATTCTGTATAAGGACGCATCCATTCCGGAAGAAATTGCAGATTACCGGGAAGAAGTGGACGTGGGCCTTCTTCTTTCAGAGGTAACCTTATCCCGGCTGCAGGGGATATTTCATGATATTATGAAGAAGCAGGTGGATAAGATCGATCCGATCCGCAGTAAATTTGGGCAGATCCAGCAGGAAAAGGTCAGCCTGGCAGACCGTATGATCTACATAGAGGAATATGCGATGCTCCATCAGCAATTTAATTTTCGGAGGCTGTTGGAGGAACAGCCGGGAAAGCTTACGGTCATTGTTACTTTTCTGGGGATTTTGGAGCTGATGAAGGTAGGCAGATTGAAAATCGTGCAGGAAAATATTTTTGATGATATCTGGATCACTTATGTCCCGGGAGTGAAGGAGACAGAGTATGTGGTGTCCAGCGCAGATTAAAGGGAAGAATCCGGCAGGGCTTTCGGGAAAAGAAATGGAGACAAGGGATGAAGCTTGCAGAATTAGAAGGGATCATAGAGGCTATCCTATTTACGATGGGAGAAGCTGTAGAGTTGGAACGGATCGCTATAGCAACGGAGCAGGATGAAGACACCTGCCGCCGCGTACTGCGGAATATGATGGATCGGTATGCCGGCGATGACCGGGGGGTCCAGATCATTGAATTGGACGGAGCCTTTCAGATGTGTACGAAGGCGTCTATATATGAATATCTGGTAAAGATTGCCCATGTACCGAAAAAGCATGTTTTGACGGATGTATTACTGGAGACTCTGTCAATCATTGCCTATAAGCAGCCTATTACCAAGATTGAGATTGAGCATATCCGGGGAGTAAAGAGCGACCATGCAGTGAATAAGCTGGTAGAATACCGCCTGGTATGTGAGGTGGGACGCCTGGATGCGCCGGGACGGCCCATTTTGTTTGGTACTACAGAGGAGTTTTTGCGTAACTTTGGCATTGAATCCCTGGAAGACCTGCCGGTGGTGAATCCGGAAAAGGTCGAGGACTTTAAATTGGAAGCAGAGGAAGAGATTCAGCTGAAGTTGGATATTTAAGGGGAATAGGAGACGTGCAGCATGAGAAGAACAACCGGAAAAGGACTATGGCTGGGGATATTGGCAGTTTTGCTCTGTCTGGCGGGATGCAGCGGGAAGGAAAAGCCGGAGCCTGGGCAGACTGTGGCGGTGGAAGAGGAAAAGCCGGAATATGATTTGGAAGATACGCTGGTGGAATTTCCTGGGCAGGCGATCTCTTTTCCACAATTTACGGGTATGGAGAGAGAAAAGCAGGAGCATCTGAACCGGCTGCTGCAAAAGGAGGCCCTTAAACGGATAAAAAAGGCGGATCTTGGGGATGATGTATCCCTGACCCTGGCTTATACTGTGAAATATCAGACTCCGGATTTTATCAGTCTTTTGTTTGAGCCTTCTGCCGCTGGAGAAAATCCTTCTTCTTTCAGCGCTTTTGCTATTAATCTCAATCTGATGGATGAAATCGTCTTGTCACGCAGCAGCTTCTGCTGGGACAAGAAAAAGCTGCTGCCGCAGCTTTCGGAGTCAGGCAACTGGATCCAGGGAGGAGAAGATGTTCTGTCCGGCATACAGACAGAACTTACAGAGGGCAGTTTCTGGAAAAAGAGTTGGAAGAAGACAGAGGTTTATTTTACAGAAGATGGGGTCGGCCTGGTGATTCCCGGAAGCGCTTCGGAAAAGGATGCCGGCGCCGGGGTACAGGAGGCGGTCTGTGAGCTGGGAGACGGGCAGGCGGCGGCCAATTTGTACTTCCCAAGAAAGATCAGTGGGGGAATGGTGGAAGGACAGTGGAAATATCAGGGAGAATTTCAATTTGATTCTCTGATCCAAAAAGACATCTATCTGGACTGGGATTTATTTACGCAGATGGAGGACGGAGCTGGTGAGATCTTCTGGTCTGAATTACTGGCTCCGGAAGAGGAAAACCCGCTTGAATTATTAGATCTGGGAATGTTTTATGTGATGGGAGACCGTATTTATCGTGACAGGGGATATGAATCCGATGGCACAGTAAGCAATTACGTATCACTTTTGGGAGAAGATACTATCAATGAGCTGGCAGATTGGGGAGAAATCTCGGGGGAGGGACAGATTCTCTTTCAGCTCCAGGATCAGAAGGACCGGACGCCTGAGGAGGCGGGAAAACATTGTTCTATTCAAGTCCAGGGAGACGAAGTCTGGACTTTTCTGTATGACAATACAGACCCGCAAGGAAAATACGAGCTGTACGTATGGAAGCGCCTGTTTGGCTTGATAGCTTACCGCTGTGGTTATGGGACAGAGGAGGACTGTATCCGTATCTGGAAGGAGGGATTGTTATCCCAGGAGTCTGTCCTGGATCAGGATATTTTTGTAAAGGCAGAGGATGTACAAGCCTCTGAAACGGCGGACCATATAAAGGAGACGCACAATCCCTGGTTCCCTTATGAGGGAGGGGAAGAAGTGGCATTCAATTCCTGCTATTATATCGAAAATTATGCCGATGTCCGGCTTCGGGTGAGAAAACTGGGGAGCAACGGGCAGGGGACGCTGTATCAGCTGCTCTATAACCAGAAAAATAATTACAGGGCAGGGAAGGCAGAAGAAATCACTTTGGAAGAGTTGTCTCCCAAAGAGCAGTATAAGAGCATTAAGGGAGAAAGCCTGGGATACTTCTGGGTGACCCCGGATAAGATTTATCAGATGGATTATCTGTTTCAGAGGCAGGGGGAAACTCTTCTGGCTCAGGGCGCCCTTCCGGATACGGCGCTTCTGGTGTGCCAGGAAGAGGCCATACCAGACAAAAAGAAAGGGGAAGGGCTGCACACTTCGCTTGAAACCCATAAAGGGGAGATCCGCTGGTATCATTTCTGGTACGAGAATGGCAACCAGGAGGGAAGGAATATCCGCCAGTATATCTGGAAGAAAAATGTAGGGCTGATCGGCTGGAAATCCATGGACACTTCTGCCAGTGCGGGAGCAGAGATCCTGTGGCAGGAAGATTATTTGACGGTAGAGGATAATTTTTGGTTTGACCTGTATCGCTAGAAAAGGAAGGGTACTTTACAAATTATGGAATATATGGTAGACTGAACGAGTTGTGATTACCGCTACCCGGAAAACGGCATCTCCAACCGTATCTTAGTAGCAGGTGAAAGAAAATGCATTTTCATGCAAATGAATTAGGAGGATTATTATGATCAGTAAAGAAAAGAAGGCAGCAATCATCAAGGAATACGGACGTACCCCGGAAGATACCGGATCACCTGAGGTTCAGATAGCGATTCTGACGGCGCGTATCCGTGAATTGACCGAGCATTTGAAGGTGAATAAGAAGGATCACCATTCCCGCCGCGGGATGTTGAAGATGATCGGACAGAGACGGAATCTTCTGGAGTATTTGAAGAGGAAGGATCTGGAGGCATATCGTGCGCTGATCGAGAAGCTGGGTCTGAGAAAATAAGGTAGACGCAACAAAGATAAGAGAAAAGCCTGTCGGGATTTCCGGCAGGCTTTGTATATTATTCGACAATAGTTTTCGGGGATCTCTGTCATACAATGCAGCCAGGAATACAGAAGCTCCCCAACGGATTAGGAGGGTATGGATATGAAATGGATCGTACGGACACTCCGCTGGATTTCCCGCATAGTAGATCTGCCGGTACTGGTAATTGCTGCAGTGGTGATTTTAGTAGTCGCTTTTTTTGTCTGGGTAGACAGGCGATCAAAAGTGCGGCATCCGGGGGAATGCCAGATTAAAACGGAGAATGGGGCTATTTTAATCTGTCATTATTATGAGCGCGGCAAGTATGAACTCGTAAGAATTAAGAGGCAGCGGCGCAGTATCGCCATACCGCGGACCGCAGATGGCGTACATGAGATCACAAGGCTGGCAATGGATAATGAGAAATATTACAGAAAGGTAAAACATATTCACCTGCCCATATCCATAGAGGATATAAATGAAAAGGAAATGGTTGGTATTTATCATAAAAATGCCTTTCTTCTTTTTCCCAATCTGAAAACAATTACTGTAGAAGAGGGGAATGCTAAATTTCATGCAGAGGGATGCATGCTTTATCAGGGCGGAGCTAAATTAGTCGCAGTAGCGCCGGGGCATATCGGAAATGTATGGATGGGGTTCTTTATTCCAAAAATGGCAAAAAACTGATCCGATACCCTGCTTTAAAAATAGGACCCAAATTTATAGTTCCGGAAGGGGTAAAGAAAATTCTGCCGGAAGCATTTTACGGACAGCGTTATCTGCAGAGGGTGGAGATGCCAGACAGCCTTCATAGCATTGGAAATGGGGGATTTGCCGGCAGTCCAAGGCTGCGCCAGGTAATCTTAAATGAAGAATTGCGGGTGTTGGGGGAGGAGGCCTTCCGTTCTACCAGGATCCGGCGGCTGACACTGCCCCAGGGGCTGCGAAAGGCAGAGATTGGCTCAATTCCGGCGAAAGAATTGGTACTTCCAGAGGGTTTAGGGGAGGTTTCTGTTTTTGATCCGGATGAAGAGGGAGGTTATATTCTGGCTGATAAGCTGATTATTGAAAATCCGGCGTTGGATTTGTTTGCATTAGAAAATGAGGAGGGGAAGGATAGCATTTTTTTCTGTAAAAAAATATATGCTTACGAGGGCTCTCTTCCCTATCGCCAGATTGATCAGGTAAAGGATGCCTATATCATCGATCTGTATCCTCTGCCGGGGAAAAAGTTTGAAGAGGCGCCACAGCATATCGGCCCTGCCGATACCAGCTGGTATTCAAAGGACAAAAAGGAATTTGATATCTTTACGCCGGCGCAGCTGGCCGGACTGTCTTTGTTAGTGGAAGAGGAGGGGATTGAGCTATTTGACGTTGCCATTCATCTGAAGGACGATCTGGATATGATCCAATACCCTAACTTTCTGCCCATTTCCGATATGGAAGGGAGCTTTGACGGTGAAGGCCATACGATATACAATCTGCATATTTACCGCCCTACAGAGAATTTTGTGGGATTGTTCCGTACTATGTACTGGGGAACTATAAAGAACCTGCATGTACAGGGAGAGATAACAGGCGGCAATTATACCGGCGGCATTGTAGGCGGCTGGGGAGTGCATTGCGGCGCTAAGATAAAAAATTGCAGTTTTGAGGGAAAAGTAAAAGGATACGGCTATTCCGGGAAGCTGTATGGACATAAATTTTAAGTGGCCGAAAAGATTGCAAATGTGTAAATTAAGTGGTATAGTTAATGGGATAGTGTGCAGGCAGATTCCGAGACTTCTGAAAAGGGCATCCGAACACATATGGGTGCCTTTTTCAGTGGTTTCGGTTCTCTGCTGCCAATCCCTGCCATGGAACAGGAAGGCGGCAGTCAGGTCTGCAGAAGAATAAGAAGGGGTCCGGCAGGACCAGGAAAGGAGATTTATTTTCATGGATTACAGATCATTTACCATGGAGCTGGCTGGCAAGACACTGACCATAGATGTGGGACGGGTAGCGAAGCAGGCCAATGGTGCAGTATTGATGCATTATGGAGAGACCACTGTACTTTGTACAGCTACTGCATCAGAAAAACCAAGAGAGGGGATTGACTTCTTCCCGCTTTCTGTAGAATTTGAGGAAAAAATGTATTCGGTAGGAAAGATACCGGGAGGCTTTAATAAGAGAGAGGGGAAGGCTTCTGAAAACGCAGTGCTGACGGCCAGAGTGATCGACCGCCCTATGCGCCCTCTTTTTCCCAAGGATTATCGAAATGATTGCACGCTGAACAACCTCGTGTTGTCCGTAGACCCGGAATGCCGTCCTGAGCTGGTGGCTATGCTGGGATCTGCTATTGCTACCAGCATTTCGGATATTCCCTTTGACGGCCCCTGCGCCACAACCCAGATGGGAATGGTGAATGGGGAATTGATTGTGAACCCGAATCAGGAGATTTGGGATACAGGCGACCTTCGCCTGACCGTGGCTTCTACCAGGGAAAAGGTCATTATGATCGAAGCGGGAGCCAATGAGGTTAAGGAAGAAATTATGCTGGAGGCGATCTATAAGTGCCATGAGGTCAACCAGACGATCATTGCTTTTATCGATCAGATCGTGTCTGAGGTAGGAAAGCCGAAGCATACCTATACCAGTTGCGCCGTCCCTCAGGAAATGTTCGATGAGATTAAGAAGATCGTACCGCCTGAGGAAATGGAGGAGGCTGTATTCTCTGACGACAAGCAGACCAGGGAGGAAAATGTCCGTCAGGTAACGGAGAAGCTGGCAGAGGCATTTGCGGATAATGAAGAATGGCTGGAGATTCTGGATGAGGCGGTATACCAATATCAGAAGAAGACGGTGCGCAAGATGATCCTGAAGGATCATAAACGTCCGGACGGACGGCGTATAGATCAGATACGCCCTCTGGCAGCCGAAGTGGACCTGATCCCCAGAGTGCACGGTTCCGCTATGTTTACCCGTGGGCAGACCCAGATCTGTACCATTACTACCCTGGCGCCCCTGTCGGATAAACAGCGGGTGGACGGGCTGGATGAGAATAAGACAGATAAACGGTATATGCACCATTATAATTTCCCTTCCTATTCTGTGGGGGAGACGAAGCCCAGCAGGGGTCCGGGACGCCGCGAGATCGGTCATGGCGCTTTGGCGGAGAGGGCGCTCCTTCCTGTACTTCCTACAGAGGAAGAGTTCCCCTATGCGATCCGTACCGTATCAGAGACCTTTGAGTCCAACGGCTCTACTTCCCAGGCCAGTATATGCGCTTCTACCATGTCACTGATGGCAGCGGGCGTACCGATCAAGAAACCGGTGGCAGGAATTTCCTGCGGGCTGGTGACCGGAGATACGGATGATGATTATCTGGTACTCACAGATATCCAGGGGCTGGAAGACTTCTTTGGGGATATGGACTTCAAAGTGGCCGGGACCAAAGACGGTATCACGGCGATCCAGATGGATATCAAGATCCACGGCCTGACAAGGCCGATCGTGGAGGAAGCGATCCGCCGGACCAGAGAGGCAAGATTCTTTATATTAGATACAGTTATGCTGCCGGTGATCAGCCAGCCGCGTCCTGAGGTTGGGAAATATGCGCCGAAGATTATCCAGATGCAGATCGATCCCCAGAAGATCGGGGATGTGGTAGGACAGAGAGGAAAGACCATCAATGCATTGATTGAAAAGACGGGAGTCCGGATCGATATTACAGATGACGGCGCTGTCTCTATCTGCGGTGAAGACAAAGCAATGATGGAAGAGGCAAAACGTCTGATTGAGATTATTGTGACCGATTTCTATCAGGGACAGATTCTGGAAGGGGATGTGGTGAGCATCAAGGAATTTGGCGCCTTTATTGAATTTGCACCGGGCAAGGAGGGAATGGTCCACATTTCCAAAATTGCCAGAGAGCGCATCAATCATGTAGAAGATGTTCTGACCCTGGGCGACCATGTGAAAGTAGTATGCCTGGGTAAAGATAAGATGGGAAGAATGAGCTTTAGCATCAAGGATGTGAGATAGAAATGGATACCAGGAAAATAGCGGGGATCGGAATGATGATCGCACTGGCCTTTGTCTTGAGCTATCTGGAATCATTGATTCCCCTTCCCCTGGGAATCCCTGGGATTAAGCTGGGGCTTTCTAATCTGGTAGTAGTTTGCTGTCTGTACCGTTTTTCGCCCAGGATAACTCTTTTGGTGGCTCTGGTGAGGATTGTGCTGGCAGGCTTGACTTTTGGCAGCCTGGTAAGTATGCTGTATAGCTTAGCCGGCGGGATGCTCAGCCTGGCAGGAATGTATCTTCTCAAGCGTTTAGGATGGTTTTCTGTCTATGGAGTGAGCCTGGCAGGCGGTGTATTGCATAATCTGGGGCAGATCCTGGTGGCCTGCGCCATATTGCAGACAGGGCTTCTTGCCTATTATCTCCCGATATTAATTGTTTCTGGGACAGTGGCAGGCCTGGGAATCGGATCTGTCAGCGGCCTGCTGATCAAGCGCCTCCAGACAGCGCCGGGATGGAATAGCGATCTTATGGATTAAAAAAAGGAATTCCGTACATACTTTTTGTACGGGATTCTTTTTTTTGCAGATAAGAAATTAGGAGGGAAGAGGTGCTGTATGGAAGAGAACTTGAAGGAATTGGGAAGCATGACATTGGAAAATACCCAGAGGGGACGTAAGGTACAGGTGCTGTCCATTATTGGGGAGATTGAGGGACACGAATCTTCTGGAAACAATACGAAGACGACAAAATATGAACATTTACTCCCCTTCCTGGTAAGCCTGGAGGAGAAGGAGGATATTGAGGGCATCTTGTTTCTGATCAACACTGTAGGAGGGGATGTTTCCTGCGGGCTGGCTCTGGCAGAGCTGATCGCCTCTCTGTCCAAACCAACGGTAGCCCTGGTAGTGGGGGACAGCCATTCCATTGGCGTCCCCTTGTCAGTTGCCGCAGATTATACAGTCATCACCCCTTCCGCTACCGTGATCATCCATCCGGTACGCATGAGCGGGCAGGTATTGGGCGCTCCCCAGACTTATGAATATTTCCGGCTGATCCAGGACAGGATCACAGGCTTTATTTCCCGGCATTCCAAATTATCCCAGGAACAATTAGAGGAAATGATGGTGCAGCCGGGAATCCTGAGCCGGGATCTGGGGACGATATTGGTGGGCAAGGAGGCTGTAGATTGCGGTCTGTATCAGCAGGTAGGCGGGGTAAAGGATGCGGTGGACAAATTATACCAGCTGATCGAGGAGAACCAAAAACCGGACTAGAGGGCTGGAAACCGGACTAGGGGACTGGGACATGCCCTGCCTTGCATTTTCTCTGTAAAAAAGCTATACTATAGGGAAAACGCAGGAAAGGGAATGGGATTATGTCCATATGGAATGCAATTATACTGGGGCTGGTACAGGGACTTACAGAGATCCTGCCCATAAGCAGTTCCGGGCATCTAATAATATTAAAAGAATTTTTTGGGATCGGTTTCCAGGAAGGCGGTATTCTTTTTGATATTCTGCTTCACATGGGAGTCCTTCTCGCTCTTCTTCTGGCCTTTTACCGGGATATTTTTCGGCTGGTGTCAGAAGGGATTTTTCTTGTTCGCGATATACTGGTCAATCTGGGGCGTTGGATACAGAACCGGCTGGGGGGAAAGAGAGGTTACCGCAGGCTGATACGGAATTCTTACCGCAAATATCTGCTTTTGCTTCTCCTGTCCTGGATCCCGGCAGTAATTCTGGACGTTTTGTTGGGGAACATGGCAGAGCTGGCGCAGCAGATCGTGTTGGTACCTGCCCTGTGCCTGATCGTGACAAGCCTTTTTCTTTTTATTGCAGATAGTGTGGAAGTTGGAAGCAGGAAGCCCAAGGATGCCTCTGTGTTCCATGGAGTTTGCGTTGGGGCGGCCCAGGGGCTCGGTGTGTTGCCGGGTGTGTCCCGGTCGGGAGCCGGCCTCACCGCAGGGCTGCTCTGTGGTTTTGAACCAAGGTTTGCAGTGAGATATTCTTTTGTGATGTCCATTCCCATGATCGCAGGAGGGATGATAAGGGATTGGCTGGGAGCCGGCGGGATATCCATCGCCAGCCGGGAGCTTAAGCCGGCGCTTATTGCTATGGCTGTGGCTGCAGCAGCCAGCTATCTTGCAATTTGTCTGTTGTTGGCAATGGCAAGGAAACGGTGTTACAAATGGTTTGCCATTTATTGTGGGGCATTAGGGACTGCAGTGACCATACATTATTTTCTGATATAGGGAATACCGGGGCTGCAAACCAGAGGCAGATTGAGAAAAGGAGTTAAAAATGGCGGCAACAAAAAAATCTACCGCTGCCAGGGCAAAAGCCGGCGCTGGCACGGATAAGCAGGATAAAAAGAATAAGAGCACTGCCGGCAGGGCAGGAAGCAGAAAGACAGCAAGCGAGGGGGGCAGGACAAAGAACTCCTCTGGCGGGCGCAACAGGAAAACGGCAGAGGAAGTTAATACATATCGGGATCAGCTGGCCTTTGAGACGGGAATTACGATTCTCGTCCTTTGTATCGCAGGTATCTTTTTTTATCTTTGCTATGTGGGTGTCTGCGGCAAGGCGGGGCTTATTGTCACGGGCCTGCTTTTTGGCATTTTTGGCTGGCTGGCCTGGCTGCTGCCGGTGGGAATGGTGGTCGGGTATACCTTTGCAGTGGTCAATCGGGGGGATAAACGGGTTCCCAGAAGGATGTACAGTGGAATTGCATTGCTGCTTTGCCTGGAGTCCCTGATCGAATTGCTTTTTCCCCGAGAGATCCTGACAGAATATTATATCAGCAACCATGTAATGCATCCTGGTTTTCTGGATAGCCTGTATCTGTCTCTGGAGGATGTGTCCCAGAGGGGCAAGGCAAGCGGGGGGATCCTGGGAAGACTGCTGGGAAATGCATTGGCGTCTTTCACTGGCAAATGGGGGGCCGCAGTGATCCTGTTTGCCCTGGTTCTGCTGTGCCTGTATATTTTCTATGGATTAGAAATGATGGGGGCGATCCGGCGCAGAAATGCGTATCGCCAGGAAATGGAGAAGGCCTATCAGGATATCCGGCAGGAGGAAGGCTATCAGGAACCTTCCTATCGGATGGTTCCGTTAAATTCTGGCAGACGTCAGAAGAAATCTGCAGGCTCCGGGATACAGGCCATTGATCTGAAAGCAGTGGGAGAGAAGCTGGATCAGATAGAGAGGGAGGAACAAAAGGCGCAGAGACGGATCCTTCCCAATGGGGGAAGCCGGAAGACGGCCAGGCAGGAAGATACTCCAGATGGAATGCAGGAGATTGTAGCCCGGAATGCAGGGGAAGCGGAGGAACCCTCTCCTTCCCGGGAGGAGCCGGAGAAGTCCCAGACGGCGGCAGATACTTCAGAACGCAAGGAGATTGCCAGGGATATCAGCCATATCCCAATCTACCGGGAGGAAATGGAGCAGAAATTCGGCAAGGCAGGGAAGGCTTCCCACAGGGAGGCGGACCTGCCTCCCAAAAAGGACGGGCAGAAGGCCAAAGAAAAGGCGGCGCAGGCAGAGGATGCTTCCCAGTCTGCTGTTTTCCAGGCATTAAATGAAAGTAAGCAGGAGACCCAGCAGAAGCCATATCAATTCCCTCCTCTGGACCTGCTCTGTCTTCCCGGCGGATCGGAATATCGCATTAGCGATGATAAGCTGCGGACAACGGCGGCTAAGCTGCAGGAGACGCTGCAAAGCTTTAATGTGGATGTGCAGATGGGGGCGGTGACCTGTGGCCCCACCGTAACGCGTTACGAGGTGCTTCCGGCGCAGGGGGTGCGGGTAAATAAGATCACCAACCTGGCAGACGACCTGAAACTTAGCATGGCGGCTCCCAGCATCCGTATTGAAGCGCCGA
Source organism: uncultured Lachnospiraceae bacterium (assembly GCA_947589315.1). Taxonomy (GTDB): domain Bacteria; phylum Bacillota; class Clostridia; order Lachnospirales; family Lachnospiraceae; genus Jutongia. The sequence goes on from CANPZE010000042.1 coordinate 15,177, forward strand.
TTCCGGGCAAGGCTGCTGTAGGGATCGAGGTTCCGAATGAAGAGGCCAGCTCCGTACTGTTCCGGGAGCTTTTGGAGGGAGAGGCTTTTAGCAGATCGAAGTCGCCTGTTACTTTTGCTGTGGGGAAGGATATTGCCGGCAAAACGGTGGTGGCAGATATCGCCAAGATGCCTCATCTGCTCATTGCCGGCGCCACCGGTTCCGGTAAATCGGTATGTATCAATACCCTGATCATGAGCATTCTCTACAAGTCCGATCCCAGTGATGTGAAGCTGATCATGATCGACCCTAAGGTAGTGGAGCTGAGTGTATACAATGGGATCCCTCATTTGTTCTGCCCTGTAGTGACCGATCCCAAGGAAGCGGCGGCCGCTTTAAACTGGGCTGTCCGGGAAATGATGGAACGGTATAATAAGTTCAAGGAACTGGGCGTGCGCAATATGGAAGGCTACAATAAGAAAATCAAGACTGTAGAAAATGCGGAAAAGGCCGGATATGAGAAAATGCCTATCCTGGTCATTATTGTAGATGAGTTTGCAGATCTGATGATGGTGGCTTCTAAAGAGGTGGAGGATGCAGTATGCCGTCTGGCCCAGCTGGCCAGAGCTGCAGGGATCCATTTGATCCTGGCAACGCAGCGGCCCTCAGTGAATGTTATTACCGGTATCATTAAGGCGAATATCCCTTCCCGGATCGCTTTTTCCGTGTCTTCTGCTGTGGATTCCCGGACGATCATCGATAAGGGAGGCGCAGAAAAATTGCTGGGGAAGGGGGATATGCTGTTCTTTCCCTCTGGTTATTCTGAGCCGGTACGCCTTCAGGGAGCCTTTATTTCTGATAAAGAGGTCAGTGATGTGGTGGACTTCCTGTGCGATACCAATGATGTGCCTGTCTATAATGACAAGGTAACAGAGATTCTGGAATCTCCTGCAGGGGATACCAAGGGCGAGGAGGAAAATAAACCGGATCAGGATGAATATTTTGAAGAGGCCGGCCGTTTTGTGATCGAGTCAGAGCGGGCCGCCGCCGGACAGCTGCAACGCCGGTTCTCTATTGGCTTTAACCGGGCCGGGCGGATCATTGACCAACTCCACAAGGCAGGAGTGGTAGGGCCGGCGGTGGGGACAAAGCCCCGCCAGGTGCTAATGACAATGGAACAGTTTGAGAATTATCTGGGACTGGGTGGGGAAGACGGGACTCCCATAGCAGAGGAAGAGTTCCAGTCTATGGCGCAGGAGTTCAGCGATACAGAAGATATGGGAGAAATGCTATGAGCCGGGTAAAGGGAAGTCTGGTCGTGAACGGTTTCCTGAAGACAGAAAAGTTTCAGGAGCATTATCGGTGGCTGCAGCGGGCGGCGGCCGAGCGTGATGTGGAACTGGACTGCCGGGAAAATTCTTCTTGCCCGGCACAGATTGGAGAAAGCTTTTCCTGGCTCAAGGAGTATGGCTTTATCCTGTACTGGGATAAGGATATCCGCCTGGGAAAGCTTTTGGAACAGGAATGCAGGAAGAGAGGGATTCTGGTATGCAATTCCATAGAGGGGATCGCCGCCTGTGATGATAAATTCGAGACGTATTATCGGCTGCAGCGCCGGAACCGTGAACTGGAAGAGCAGGAAAAGATCCCGCTGATCCCTACGGTGGCGGCGCCGATGACTTATGAAAACGTGGGATATCCCTCTCTGGAGTTCCTGGAAGAGATTGTGGACAGGCTGGGACTTCCTATAGTGGTCAAAGAATGCTTTGGATCCTTTGGAATGCAGGTGTATCTGGCCAATACCTGGAAGGAAGCGGTGGAACTGACCCGGCGGCTGGCAGGGCGTCCCTTTCTTTATCAGCAATATCAGAAGGAAAGCAGTGGAAAGGACATCCGGCTACAGGTAGTGGGAGACCGTGTGGTAGCCGGGATGTACCGCTATTCTGTCAATGGGGATTTCCGGGCCAATATTACCAATGGAGGACAGATGGAAGCCTATCAGCCAAGCCGGGAAGAACAGGAGCTGGCGGTCCGGGTGGCTGACGCATTGGGACTGGATTTTGCCGGGGTGGACCTCCTGACGAATGGCCTTGTCTGTGAAGTAAATTCCAATGCACATTTCAAAAATATTTATACCTGCACAGGGGTTAATGTGGCAGAGTGCATTCTGGACCATATTCTGGACAGGCTTTCCGGGAAAACAGGAAAGGAATCGTAGAGTGGTAACAGGATATTTGATTTACCAGCCGGAGGAAGCGTTGAAAAACCAGGGCTTTATCCGGCTTTTTCAGCAATGGGGGCAGGAGGCGGGAATCAGGTTTCAATGGGTTGCTGTTCAGGAATATGAGAACAGACCTCTGCCGGATCTGGCCCTGAACCGTACGCGGCGGCCCCAGGTCAGCCGTTACTATGAGGAACGGGGGATTCCGGTATTTCATTCCAGCCAATTAACACGTCTGGGGAATGATAAGTATCAGACGATAGCCTATCTGCAGGAACACCTTTCAGAGGGTTACCGCTGGCAGCTGCCCCGGACAATGCGCCTCTCTGCGCAGCAAATGGAAGGGCTCCTGGCGGGAGAGAAACCGCTTCCCTGGCAGGGGGTGATCAAGTCTGTGGACGGCCACGGAGGAACCCAGGTATTCCTTACCGGCCAGGAGGAGCGGTGGAAAAAAGCGCTGGCGGGGAAGGCGTGTATCCTTCAGGAACGGATTGAAAGTGACAGCCAGGATTTACGGATCTATGTGCTGGGAGGAGAAATTTATCAAGCAGTCCTCCGCACTGGCAGCAAAGACTTCCGCTCCAATTATTCTCTGGGCGGAACCGCCCAGGCCGTTGCGCTGTCCCCGGAGGAGGAACAGAATGTCCGGGAATATATCCGCTGCTTCGGGAAGAAGGAACTGTCCCTGGTGGGGCTGGACTTTATCCGAAGGAAGGACGGGCGGCTGATATTCAATGAACTGGAGGAAATGGCGGGGACCAGGATGCTATATCAGTGCAGTAACCGGGACATTGTCAGGGATTATGTGGCATGGCTGGCCAAAGCGGCAGGGACGGCCGGGCTTTCATAGAACAGAGGAGGCGGGAGAGGGATTTACAGATTCTGGGAAATTACCGGTTGTAATTCTATTACGATATGATAAGATATATAGATGAATGTATCTATATACTTTTGGTTCATGCTTCTATAACCAAAAATATATAACGCTTAGGCAGAAAGGCAGGAATCTATGAAAACGGATATTGAAATCGCACAGGAAGCGAAAATGCTACCGATCCGCCAGGTGGCGGAAGTATTGGAGATCCAGGAAGAAGAGCTGGATTATTATGGAAAGTATAAGGCAAAGCTGACAGATGAGCTTTGGGAGCGGGTCAAGGACCGCCCAGACGGCAAGCTTATATTGGTAACGGCCATCAATCCCACACCGGCGGGGGAAGGTAAGACTACGACTACCGTTGGCCTGGGACAGGCATTCGGAAAGCTGGGGAAGAAGGCGGTCATTGCCCTGCGGGAACCTTCTCTGGGACCCTGCTTTGGCATTAAGGGCGGAGCCGCCGGCGGCGGTTATGCCCAGGTAGTTCCTATGGAGGAGCTGAACCTTCATTTTACCGGAGATTTTCATGCGATCACCTCTGCCAACAATCTTCTGGCCGCAATGCTGGACAACCATATCAAGCAGGGCAATGCGCTGCGGATCGATACAAAGCAGATAGTATGGAAACGCTGTTTGGATATGAATGACCGGGTGCTGCGGAATATTGTGGTAGGCCTGGGAAGAGGTGCGGACGGTGTGACCCGGGAAGATCATTTTATTATTTCTGTTGCCTCGGAGATTATGGCGATCCTGTGCCTGGCAGAAAATATGAAAGATCTGAAGGAACGTCTGGGACGGATTATTGTGGCGTACAATTACGAAGGACAGCCCGTGACGGCCAGAGAGCTGAATGCTGTAGGAGCTATGGCGGCCTTGTTAAAGGATGCCATCCGTCCTAATCTGATCCAGACCGTAGAGAACACTCCGGCGCTGGTCCATGGCGGCCCCTTTGCCAATATTGCCCACGGCTGCAATAGCGTACGCGCTACTAAGACAGGACTGAAACTGGCAGATTATGTGATTACAGAAGCAGGCTTCGGGGCAGACCTGGGAGCAGAGAAGTTCATGGATATTAAGTGCCGTATGGCAGGCTTAAAACCGGATGCCGTAGTGTTGGTGGCAACTGTGCGCGCATTAAAATATAACGGCGGCGCAGCGAAGGAGGAGCTGGCGCAGGAGAACCTGGATGCATTGCAGAAGGGAATTGCCAATCTGGAAAAACATATTGAGAACGTACAAAAATTCCATGTACCCTGTGTAGTGACGCTGAATCGTTTTGTGTCTGACACAGAGGCTGAATTGGAATTTGTGAGAGATTTCTGTCAGAAGAGAGGCTGTGACTTTGCTCTGTCGGAAGTATGGGAGAAAGGAGGCGAAGGAGGGATTGCCCTGGCCCGTAAAGTGCTGGAGACTTTGGAGACCAAAGAAAGCCATTTTGCGCCACTGTATTCTGAGAAGGAGCCGATTCGCAATAAGATTGAGACGATCGCCCGGGAAATCTATGGCGCTGGTGAGGTCAGCTATTCTCCCGCAGCGGCTCAGGCTATTGACCGTTTAGAAAAGCTGGGATATGGGAATACTCCGGTTTGTATGGCCAAGAATCAGTATTCCCTGTCCGATGATCCTAAGAAGCTGGGACGTCCCCAGGGATTTCCTATTACGATCCGTGAGGTATATGTATCTGCGGGCGCCGGTTTTGTGGTAGCGATTACCGGAACTGTGATGACGATGCCAGGCCTTCCTCTGCATCCTGCAGCGGAGAGGATTGATGTCAATGAAGACGGTGTGATCACTGGATTATTTTAAAATATTCAGAACATTGAGGTTTGAAATCGATTCAGAAAGTTGAGGATTGTTATGTCAGGAAAAAGAAAGAATAGAAAGAGACAGATTATGGAGAGGAAACGGATAGAAGGGCAGAGGCCGGAGCAGTCTGTCCAGGAGCCGCCTGTCCAGGAGCCGCCTGTTCAGGAACAGAATGTTCAGGAGCAGCCTGTCCAGGAACAGCCTGTTCAGGAGCCGCCTGCCCAGGAGCAGCTTTGTCCTGATCCGGCAGAGCTGCGGAAGCCGGAGGAGAAACGGCCGGCCAGAAATCTGTATCTGCAGTACAATGATCTGGAATTTAGCGATAAGCTGATGTTTGAGGCGGCAATTAACGACTATTGCCAGAAAGCAGGCGTGCCCATGGAGAGCATTGACAGTGTCAATCTTTATGTAAAGCCTCAGGAGGGCAAGGCATATTATGTGATCAATGAAGACGGAGAAAAGATTGGTTCCATTGATCTGTAAAAGAATCTGGCACCATAAAAAAATATAAAACTGGCAGTTTTAATACTGTCAGTTTTATTTTATCATAGCCCTTGAAAGGGGGAATGATTATTATGGATACAAGATGGGATATTGAAAAAAAGGAGCTTACCATTATGACGCCGGGGCCGACCCAGGTGGCGGAAAATGTATGGGAGGCCAGGAGCCGGGCTGTTACCAATCCAGATCTGGATCCGGATTTCTATGAATTTTATTATGAGACCTGTCAGCTCTTCGGCAGGCTGATCGGCACAAAGAATCCCTGCTATATTCTGGGCGGGGAAGGGATCTTGGGGCTGGAGGCGGCTTGCGCGTCCCTGACAGAACCGGGTGACCGGGTATTGGTCATTGACAATGGGATATTTGGCAAGGGGTTTGCCGATTTCGTGAGGTTGTATCAGGGAGAACCGGTAATGTTGACGGCAGATTACCACAGTCCGCTCTCTCCGGAAAAGCTGCAGGAATTTCTGGAAAAGGACCATGATTTCCGCTATGCCACACTGGTTCACAGCGATACCCCTACCGGTCTGTTAAATCCGGTGGAACAGCTGTGTCCCTTATTGAAGAAATATGGGATTCTTACAGTAGTGGATTCTGTGACCGGCATGTTTGCAGAGCAGTTAGAAGTGGATGCATGGCAAATTGATATCGCCTGCGGAGGTTCCCAGAAGGCGCTGTCGGCGCCGCCCGGGCTTACCATGGTCAGCGTCAGCCCGGATGCGCTGGCTGCCATGCATCAGAGAAAAACGCCGATCGCTTCCTTTTATGCCAATCTTCTTCTGTTTGAAAATTACTATCAGGAGAAGTGGTTTCCGTATACTATGCCGATCAGCGATATTTTGGGGCTGCGCCAGGCATTGGAAAATGTGGGCTCAGTGTCTGTAAGGATCCGCCAGCATAAACAGATTGCGGCTGCTGCCAGAAAAGCATTGACAGAGGGAGGGCTGAGACTGTATCTTAAAGAGGGGTATGCCTCCAGCGTCACGGTATTCTATGTGCCGGAGGGGATGACAGACAGCGATATCCTGCAGAAGCTGGTGAAGGAACATCAGATTATGCTGGCAGGCTGTTTTGATATTCTGGCCGGGAAGGTGATCCGTCTGGGGCATATGGGCAATAATGCAAATGGAGAGGATATGGAAAGAACTCTCACTGCGCTGGGCCAGACGCTGTCTGAACTGGGATTTCCCGTTGCTGCAGACATGGCTCAGGTATTTCGGGAGGCGCTTTCCCAGATAAGAGAAGATGAAGCGGATTAAGGAAGATCTTAAGAATCACTCTTTTCATAAGGTATACCTGTTATATGGGGAAGAGGATTATCTGAAGCGGATGTATCGGGATAGGCTGAAAGAGGGGGCGCTCTCTGGCGGGGATGAAATGAACTATACCCGGATGGAAGGCAATGCCATCGACTTTAACGATTTGCGGGACATTGGGAACACCCTCCCCTTTTTCAGCGATTACCGGGTCATAGTGATAGAAGACAGTGGATTATTTAAGAAGTCCAGTGAATTATCAGGATATTTGGAAGAGATGCCGGACACTACAATTGTAGTATTCGTTGAGAAGGAAGTAGATAAGCGGAACCGGCTGTACAAATATGTGGCCAAAAACGGTCTGGCAGTGGAAATGAAGGCCATGCAGGAGGCAGAACTGCGGAGCTGGGTCGCCCATCTGCTTCAAAAAAGCCATCGGAAAATGAGAGAAAAAACCGCCAGCTATCTGTTAGGGCAGATTGAAAATTCTATGACAAATGTAGAAAATGAGATAGAGAAGCTGGTGGCATACACGGAGGGAAGGGAGGAGATTACGACTCAGGACATTGATGCAGTGTGCTGTATCCAATTGACGAACCATATCTATCAGATGGTGGATGCAATGGCAGAGAAAAGGGCGGAGAAAACCTTAGGATTATATCACGAACTATTGGAATTAAGGGAAAGCCCCATGAGGATCCTGTACAACATGTACCATCATTTTAATACTCTTCTTCAGGTAAAGGAGCTGGATGGGATGGGAAGGGATCTCATTGCCAGAAAGGTCTCCATCTTCCCTTCCTATGTGGGGAAATATCAATCCCAGAGCCGGCGTTTCACCGAAGAATGCCTGCGGGAAATGCTGGATCAGTGCCTGGAGGTGGAATACCAGTTTAAACGGGGCAATCTGGAGGACCAGATTGGCGTAGAATTGTTATTGGTCTCCTTCCTGAAGATGTCCTGATCTTTGGTTGGGTCCCCTGTTCTGCTTGAATGCCAAAGTAAATTCCAGTGACAAACGAAATTCCAGACTGCCAGAGAAAATGCGGGGTCCAGCCAACTTTTTCTTTGGCATTTTTTCTAAAAAGTTGTATGATATTTAAGAAACA
>CANPZE010000043.1 GCA_947589315.1 uncultured Lachnospiraceae bacterium
ACCGTCAAGGTGAAGAAATAGGCTGTGTTAAATTTGGTGTCAGTAATATTGACATAGATCAGACAGCAAAGGGGACTAAACAGGGACAGAAAGTTGACTAGAATGGGACGGAAGATCTGACTGAACAGGGACAGAAAATCGACTAGAATGGGACAGAGAATCGACTAGAATGGGACGGAAAATCGACTAGAATGAGACGGAAAATTGACTAGAATGGGACAAAAAACAAGCCGATATCGGGGAATTCCTGGTATCGGCTTACTTTTGTGCCTGTAAGATATAAGCTATAGCGTTTGGTTATAATTTATGATAGCCTTAACAATCGCAGCCGCCACATCCTTTCGATGCTTTTTATACAGTTTGGCGTCATCTTCATCGTCAACAAAACAAACCTCAATTAAAATGGCGGGTTTGTTGGTGTGATTCAGAAAATAGAGCCTGGTATTGCTTTTTACTCCTCGGTTCTGGAATCCGATATTGCTAATCTGTTTGCAGATCTCATTTCCAAGATTCCCGCGGATTCCAGCTGGATTCTGAACCAATACTTCCGTCCCTTTTGTATAGTTATCGGCAGGAGACAGGGAGGAAGCGTTGAAATGGATGGAGATATCGAGCTGACGGTTTTTGGCATTACATTTCCGGCAGATTTTCTGCAGGATATCCAGTTGGCTTTTTCCATTATTGACGGTGCAATTGTATGCCTTGATCTTATTTTTGCGAAGAAGGCGAATGACCTTCCTGCATATTTTTCTGGCTTCCGTACTTTCGTTCAGGTAAGCTGATGTTCCGGCGCCAATGCGTCCGGATTTGTTATGTCCGGCATGTACAGTTACTTTTGTTAATTTCTTACTTTTTTCCATAGTAATGAAATCCTTTCAGTTTTTATTATCTTTATATGACGGACGAGGATTTTTGATAATAGGAAATTCCTCTTGCGCTATGGGAAGTTATAGGCGGCAGTTGATTGTATTTTAGATTTATGGTAAATTCATTATAAGATTTGATATGGCAGTTGTGTTTTGGAGGGGATATGTACCGGTTATTTTATATTGTATTGTCGTTAAGTATAATCAGTATTTATCTGACCCCTTTTTTGTTTTTGTTGCGTTTTCTCATGAGAAAGCTTCCCGGGAAATACACAACGGCATTGTGGGGGCTGTTTTTTTTGCGCGCAGTCTGTCCGGTTGGAATGAGCAGTCCTTTTAGCCTGATACCTGATTTAAACCGTCGGTTTCATCTTTTGCAGCAGGATTTTGGGCTGGCCACAGATACGCAGAAGGGACTGATGACTAGCTGGCGAAGCATATTTTCTGGATCAGTTACAGTTACCATGGAGTATCGGCTGTGTACGTTTTTTTGGATAACAGGAATGGCAGGAATGGCCGGGATTCTTTTGTGGCAGCGCTGGCAGAGAGGGAAAAGGCTGCAGGATGGGACGTTGCTCTATGACAGAGTCTACCAGTCTTCTCGCATTAAGACGCCCTTATACAGGGGAGTGTTCCGCCCCAGGATCTATCTGCCGGAGACGATGGGGGCGAAGGAGACAGGGAGATTGATGCAGTGGCGGGCGTATGGCGGCTGTAGAAGGTATGACTGGTTTTGCCGGGGGATCTGCGCTGTCATGCTGGTGCAATGGTTTAATCCCTTTCTTTGGATGTGCTGTTATTTTGCCATGCTGGATGGGAGCATGGCGGCCGATGAAGGGTATCTGCAGTGGCAGAAACGGCAAAATAGTAAAAAAAAGAGCAGCCAGGAGCCTGGTTTGACCAGGCAGGAGTATGCCCAGGAGATTATTAATTATAATAAGGGAGAAGGGCGGGCAGCCTTTTCACCTTTTGTGCGGCAGGAGGGATTTCTCCGCCAGAGGGCAGAGCGGCTGCTGTACCGGGAGGATAGCAAAGGCGCTTTGCCGGGGAAGGATGGGGCGGGCCTGGCAGTGGTCGCCGCTTGTGTATTATTCTGGTTTGGCGCTTCCTTTCTCTATGTGAAATGGAATGGCGGGGTGTGGAGCCAGACACAGGAGGCCCAGGAAGAGAAGGCGCTTTTTGACGATGATGCTGTCCATGAACTGGAGAATGAGATTATTGCCCGAAAGGGAAGCCGGACGCCTGCAGGAATCCCTGTGACCATACAGCTTGTAATGGAAAAGGGGACGTATCAGCGGGAAGAGGGCTACTATGGGAAATGCCATTTAAAGCTGCTGGATCAGGGAGGCAATGTATTGGATGAACTGGCGCTTTCCCGGATTTTTACAGAGAAGCAGACATTTCCGGAGGGAACGGAATTGTCTCTGGAGGATTACAATGGGGATGGGATCCAGGAACTGAGCATCGGCCAGAGGATGTCGGTCCCTATGGGGGAATTGGTGCCGTCTAAGTCGGCGATCACCGCCCGCAGGCAAGTGGCAGGCTTTTATCTTATCAATATTGGCGATGAGGGAATGGAGGTGATCAGTGAGCCCATTTACATTTCCGATGCCGCATCCCTGCAGATTGGTTCTATGCCCATAGCTTTTATAGAAGGAGCCGGAGGCGTGCTCTCTGTCCATCTGGAGGGAGAGGTAGTTTATTATGTGTGGGATGGGGAGAAGGAGAAGTATCAGCGGGAGGAACTCAGCGAGGAAGAATTGGCGGCCAGAACAGCTTCCGGGGCGGCGGTTCAGGGACAGAAACAGCAATTTGCCTTAAGTAACCAGGAGGGAAAGGACATGCTGCAGGTCAATGGAGAGGCCAATGCCAGGGGAGAATGGGAGATACAGAATGTTATTTTGGACCCGGAAGGGTATATGCGAAAATATACGGACATTTCCGGCATATATCAGGGCCTTTCCTGGGCAAACGGACCGGAGGGGCCTCAGGAGCGGTATGGCGTGCTTGTCTATGATGGGAAGAGATCCCGGACATTTATTATATTTGATGTAAAAAAACGGGAGATTTATTACCGGCAGGAGGATGGATGTAAATGGCTGGCAAAAATGTTTCGGCAGCTGCATCGCAAATACGGAGAGGAGGAGATTACTTTTCAGGAGGGAGGGATGGCCATGTATAATTTGCTGGAGATTCATGAAGATATACTGAATATCGGTTTTGCCGCCAATGCTGACCATGGGATCACGATACGGGGAAGCTTTGACTATTCCATGAAGGATAAGAAAAGACGGAATCTGAGTTATGCCCAGGTGAATACCTCAAAAGAAGATTAGAAGAAAATGAACCTGGAATCTCTGAATGCATAGCATATAGTAAGATGTAAATACAAATGGTGTAATGGGAGATCGTATGGAAATCTATATAGTGCAACCGGGGGATACAGTAGATGACATTGCTGCGGCATATGGGATCAATGCAGAGGCGATCATATATGGAAATCAGTTGGTATATCCCTACCCACTGGCGATCGGGCAGGCTCTGTTGATTCCCAATAGTGCAGAAGAGGTGGGACAGGGAGAGAGACGGGAGCTTTATTCCAGCGGCTATGCCTATCCTTTCATTGAAGGGGAAATATTAAATGAGACGCTGCCATATCTGACATCGCTTTTTATTTTTTCCTATGGTTTTACAATGGAGGGGGAACTGGTACCGCCTTTGCTGTCAGAGGAGTGGATGCTGGAACGGGCTTCCTGGTCTGGCGTGGGAGCGATCCTGACATTGACGCCTCTGGGTGCGGATGGGAGATTTAATAACCATCTGGTAACGGCGATCCTGGAGAATCCTCAGGCAAAGGAGAATTTGATACAACAGCTTTTTGACAAGGTACGAGAAAAGGGATATCAGGGAGTTGATGTAGATTTTGAATATGTGAAGGCAGAGGACAGGGATCTGTTTACTGATTTTGTGGCAGAATTGACCCGCCGGATGAATCAGGAGGGATATCAGGTATCGGTGGCATTGGCTCCGAAGACTTCGGCGGACCAGAAGGGCTTGCTGTATGAGGGGAAGGATTACGGCGGGCTGGGGGCGGCTGCGAACCAGGTACTGCTGATGACATATGAGTGGGGGTATACCTATGGGCCGCCTATGGCGGTCGCTCCTATTAACAAGGTGCGCCAGGTAGTAGAATATGCAGTGACGGAGATTCCTGTCAGAAAGATTAATATGGGAATCCCCAATTATGGGTATGACTGGCCTCTGCCGTATGAAAAAGGGGTGACCCGGGCCAGAACAATTGGAAATGTAGAAGCCGTGCGTCTGGCAGTAGAGCAGGGGGCGGTGATCCAATTTGATCCGGTGGCGCAGTCTCCCTATTTTGTTTATATCCAGGATGGTATAGAGCATGAGGTGTGGTTTGAGGATGTACGGAGTATCCAGGCGAAGTTTGGCCTGGTGCGGGAATTTGCCCTAAAGGGGGTTGGATATTGGCAGTTAATGCGCCTTTTCCGGGCCAACTGGCTTTTAATGGAGGAAGAGTTTGAAATTGAAAAAAACTTAATTTAATGTTAGGAGGACAAATGAAACCAAGTGAAAAATTAGGATTTCTTGACAGATGTTTTCATCTGAAGGAAAATCATACGGATGTTAAGACTGAGATTATGGCAGGGATCACTACATTTATGACGATGGCGTATATTTTGGCAGTGAATCCCAGTATCCTTTCCGCAACGGGGATGGACAGTGGAGCAGTATTTACTGCCACAGCCCTGGCAGCTATGGGGGCGACTTTGCTGATGGCGCTGCTGTCTAATTACCCCTTTGTGCTGGCCCCCAGTATGGGACTGAATGCTTATTTTGCCTATACCGTAGTGATCAGGATGGGATATTCCTGGCAGATGGCGTTGGCCGCTGTATTCCTGGAAGGCATTATATTTATTATCCTTTCCCTGACAAGTGTAAGAGAGGCGATTTTTAATGTGATCCCGATGAATCTGAAGCATGCGGTGTCGGTGGGGATTGGCCTGTTTATCGCTTTTATAGGCCTGCAGAATGCCAAAATTGTAGTGGACAGTTCCACATTGGTGTCTCTGTATTCTTTTAAGTCCTCTGTACAGGAGGGGACGTTTTTTACAGAAGGGATTACCGTGGTCCTGGCGCTGGCGGGCATTCTGATCACAGCCATCCTGGCGGCAAGGAATGTGAAGGGCAATATCCTCTGGGGGATTTTGGGAACTTGGGTCATGGGGATGCTCTGCCAGCTGATCGGCCTGTACCGTCCTGATGCAGAAGCGGGATTTTACAGCATGTTTCCTGACTTTTCCGGCGGCTTGAATATCCCGTCTATAGCGCCTACTTTTATGAAAATGGACTTTTCCCGGGCTATATCTTTTGAATTTATCGTAGTATTGTTTGCATTCCTGTTTGTAGACATGTTCGATACCTTGGGAACCTTGATGGGAGTGGCTTCCAAGGCTGACCTGCTGGATGATGATGGTAAAATGCCGCGGATCAGGGGAGCGTTATTGTCGGATGCCATTGGCACCTCTTTTGGCGCTGTTTTGGGGACATCTACGACCACTACTTTTGTAGAGAGCGCTTCTGGCGTGGCAGAGGGAGGAAGAACGGGGCTGACCGCAGTGGTTTCTGCGATCTTATTCGGTCTGTCCCTGTTTTTGTCCCCGATCTTTCTGGCGATTCCGTCTTTTGCAACGGCGCCGGCCCTGGTAGTAGTAGGATTCTTGATGATGACTTCGATTACCAAAATTGATTTCTCTGATTATACGGAAGCGGTCCCGGCATATCTCTGCATCATTGCCATGCCGTTTATGTATAGTATTTCGGAGGGGATCTCTCTGGGAGTTATTTCCTATGTTGTAATAAATCTGGCCACTGGCAGATTCCGGACAAAGAAGATCAGTTGGCTTATGTATGTCCTTGCGGCGCTGTTTATCCTGAAATATATATTAATTTAAGCGAGAGCCTCTGTCAGGAGTATAGTGCGGGCAATTTAGGTTATACTAATCTAAAATCCCAGGAGGTGTTCTTATGAAAATGGCAGAAAAGGACAAGCCCGTCCCCACCATACCGGAAGGTGTGTGGGAGAGCAGCGCCCCTGACAAGCAGAGCAACAAAACAGCTGCAGAGCATCTTAATGAAATTACTACAGATGCCCAGGGCAACGGGTATCCGGTGAAGCAGCCGGAGAAGGCGCAGAGGAGATAAAAGGGAAATGGGGATGGTTTTTCGTTTTATGAAAAGCCATCCCTCTGTTATTTCCTTGATTTACCATAAATTATAGTGATGATTCATGTAAAAATTCTTAAAAGGTCGCAATGATAAAGTTTTTAAAAAAAATTATTCCTGTATTTCTTAAATTTTCCTTATGGTAAACTAAATATGGTAAGAAGGATATTGTTTATCTGCAACAACCGTAATGGGAGGGGGAATGCTTTTTATGATAGTATTGCAGAATATAAGTAAATATTATTATTCGGAAAGTGGGGTAACGCAGGCTCTCCGCAAAATCAATATGGAATTTTCGGAGAGGGAATTCGTTGCAATTACCGGGGAGAGCGGAAGCGGGAAGTCCACGCTGCTGAATATTATCAGCGGCTTGGATGTCTTTGATGATGGGGAAATGTATTTTCGTGGAGAACCAACTTTTCAGTATGATGACCGGGATTGGGAAAGGTATCGGAGAGATCGGATCGGCTTTGTATTTCAGGATTATAACCTGATCGGACATTATTCGGTAATGGATAATATTGTGAGTGCATTGATGATCCAGGGCCTGAGCCGGAAGCAGGCCCAAAGGAAGGGAATAGACTATCTGGAACAGGTAGGCCTGAAGGAGTATGCGGAACAGCGGGCGTCTCAGCTTTCCAGCGGACAGAAACAGCGGCTTTCTATTGCAAGGGCGCTGGCAAAGGAACCGGAAGTGATCGTGGCAGATGAGCCCACAGGCAATCTGGACAGCGAGACGGGAATCCAGATCGTACAGCTCTTGAAAAAGGTGTCTGAGGAAAAGCTTGTGATCATGGTGACGCATAATTATGAACAGGCAGAGCCGTATGTTACAAGAAGGATCAGGCTTCATGATGGAGAGGTGGTCAACGATATATCTGAGGGAACAGAGGAACAGAAGAACCAGGAGGAAGCAGCCGAGGCAGACAGAGAAAAGGAACCCGGCGAGGGAAAAAGAAACCACATGCTGCTGTTTTTTGCCTGGAAGAATATTTGTACACAACGGGCAAGGTCTTTGCTGTATTGTTCCTTTTTGCTGCTGGTGGCGGCGGTATCCTTTCTGTTTCTGGGGGAGCTATATCTGAATAAGGATGACCGCTTCACCAGAAAGTACAATAATGAAGCATATTATCATAAGGATGATACCAGGCTGTCTGTGCGGTATCCGGACAAAAGGGAGATCAATGAAGAGGATCTGAAGCAGATCAAGGGAATAAAATATGTTAAAAAGGTGGATTTGTGCGATTATATAAATGATGTGAATTATTATATGGAAGAGGGAAAGGACTATGAGTTCGTTTATGCAGACCAGATTGAAGGAGAGGAGCAGGATACGGTGTCCTTTCTGGAAGAGGATAAATTTGCCATGTCTTCTGCGGTGATCGACCAGTCTGACCTGAAAGCAGGACATATGCCGGAGAGCCGCAATGAGATTGTACTTTATTCTGATAATGAGAAGGATCTGGATACGGAGAAGACAATTTATTTTTCCAATCCCAATTTGTGGGGAGGAGGCCAGTATTATTACCGGACGTTTACTGTGGCCGGCCTGTTGAAGGAGAAGACGGAACAGGTGTATTTTTCTCCAGATTATTGCTATATGCTGACATCTGCTCTTTGGGGCGGATCTGTCCAGCTGGACTTCTTTTATGATCCAATGATACAAGTATATTACGGAGAACTAAATTTGTTTCCTGTGATCGGAGAAGATCTGCAAGGGAATGAGGTGCGGGTATCCGACAACCAGTCGGTTCCCTATATGCCGCTGCCCCAGGGGGGAGGGCTGAAGCTTGGGAAAAATGAAGATGTTTTCCCCGGGCAGGGCCGGGTGAGTGTGTTTGATAGTCAGAAAGACGAAATGAATCAGATAGAAGTTGAGATCACATCGGATCTAAGCGATAACTCGGGACAGATAATTGAACTGAGTGAATCCTTATTCCATAAGCTCTTCCAGGAGAAATACGATCAGGCCAGTGTGTATATTACAGATTATGCCAAGACGGATAAGGTGATCCATGAATTAAATAAAATGGGCTACGATGCGATAAGTACCTTCCAGGTGGGAGCGACTACATATGTCTGGGATAAGGTGATGCAACGTCTGGTAACGATCGGGATTGCCCTTGTAGTATTGATCAGTGTATTTATCTTCCAGCTTTTGCTGGGAAGTTCGTTGATGAAGCTGAAGAAAAATGATTATCGGGTGTTCCGCTCCATGGGAATGTCCGTTGGGAGCCTTTGCCGTCTGGGATATTTTGAAATGGGGATCTATTGTCTGTTTGCCTTGGCCGTAACAGGCGGGCTGATGCTGGGCCTGGGGGCGGCAGGCGTTGGGCTGATACAGGATATCCTGAATTACTATGATTGGAAAGGGACGGTGATCTTCCTGTTATACAATGGCCTTAGTATGGCATGTATGGTTGGGTTCTTTAACCGCAATATCAGAAGGAAGGTGATGGCATGATCGGAATAAAGAATTTAAACAAGTATTTTTATAAAGGGAAGAGTAATGAAAATCACGTTCTCCGGGATATTACTTTGGATTTTGCGGAGACAGGAATGGTATGTATCCTGGGAGAAAGCGGCAGTGGCAAGACAACGCTGCTGAATACCATAGGAGGCCTGGATACCTATGGAAGCGGAAGCATTACTGTAGACGGTGAAGAGTATGACCGCCATCGCCTGAAGAAGTCGGAAAAGATCCGCAACCAGAAGTTTGGATATATTTTCCAGAATTATTATCTTTTGGAGGACCAAACTGTATTTTATAATGTAAATCTGGCCTTAAACATGTCGGATATGAATGATGAAGCGCGGGAGGAACGGGTAGATTATGTGCTGGAGATCCTGGGAATGAAACGATATAAAAAGAAGCTGGTGTCCCAGTTATCCGGCGGCCAGCAGCAGAGAGTGTCTATCGCCCGGGCTTTGGTGAAGTCTCCCCAGGTAATCCTGGCAGATGAGCCTACTGGTAATCTGGACGAAGAAAATACTATTTTGACAATGAATATTTTAAAGCAGATTTCCAGGGAATGTCTGGTCATCCTGGTGTCTCATGAAAAAGAAATCGCCCGATTTTATGCAGACCGGATCATAGAGGTGAAAGATGGCCGGATCATAAAGGATTCTGTGAATAAGAGCAAGGGAAGCTATCAGCGGATTGACGATATGAATATTTATCTGGGAGATATGGAGCAGCAGCAGACGGAGCTGGGAGAGTTTTCTCTGCATCTGTTTCATGAGAAGGAGGAGGAAAGTCCGGAAGGGCAGCTGGGCGGAGCAGGAAGCATTCGTTTGAATCTTGCGTGGAAGGATGGCAAATTATTTATCCAGAGCCCGGAAAATATTTCTTTGGCGCTGGCTGGCGAAGATATGGGCATAGAGGTGATAGACGGCAAAAGAAAACGGATGGAACAGAAGGAGACAGAAGAAATCCATTATCAGCTGGACCCGCTGAAGACAATCAGAGTATCTAAGCTGCCTTTTCGGGAATTATGGAAGCTGGCCCTGGGAAATATACGGATGCTGGGGAAGAGGCAGGCGTTTATCATAGGTATCCTGGTTGCGGCTTCTGTTATGATCGTATTAAGCCTGGCAGATTATATGACACAGAGAACGGTGGATAAGGAGTCTGTAGTCTGGGAAGATTCCCATTGTATTACAGTGAACCTGGAGGAAACGAATTCTCTGAACTCTAGTAAGATGAAAAAGCTTGTTAAAGATTTTGTGGACAAATGGATCATTAATAACGATAAGATCGAATATCTACTGAGGACAACAGGGGTGCTTACTTTCCATTACGAAGGGTTTGCCCAGATGCAGGTAGTAGGCGGCAGTTTGGATAATTATTCCGTTGTGCCATTGGAGCATCTGGATCAAAAGGATCTGATAGCAGGGAGAATGCCGGAGAACCGTAATGAGATCGTGGTGGACCAATGGATTGTGAAACGCTTTGCAAAGTCTGACAGCGTGTTGTCTTCTATCTATAAAAATGAAAAAGCATTTCTGGGGACGAAAATGGGGACTGCCACAGTGACGGGCGCCGATCTGACAGTAGTAGGGGTCAGTGACACAGGAGAGCCTTCTGTCTATGTAAAGGATGGAAGCCTGCCATTGGTCTTTGATTTTAACGGAATCAATGTGATGACAGTGGAGGAATTGCAGGAAATGTATCCCGGCAAGTATGATGATCTGAAGCTGGAAGGGAATCAGGTGATGGCGGTAGAAGGCTTTGCCGATGATACGGTGTATTATGTCGGTGAAAGTGAATATGAAAGCTTAGAAGAGTCATATGCCAGAGTCTTTCTGGAAATGTCGGAATTAACAGATTATCAGGTAAAGGTATTAAAAGTATTGAAAGAAAAGCTTCCGGCCAATTATATCATATCCCAGGAGCTCTGTGATATACTGCGCGAGGATAGTATAGTAAATAGCCGGAGCTTTAAGGTCTATGGGGATGACAGCGGAGCGATCAGCGCATATCTGCAGAAGGCGGGAGAAGATTATAAGGATTATTTTAAGGTGAAGCTTACTAATAATTATGAACAGCAAATGAAGGAATATGAGAAAAGCCGGGATGTAGATATCAATGCCAAGATGCTGGTGACGATAGGCATTATGCTGCTCACGGTGGTGATCATTTACTTTACGATCAAATCTAATGCGGTAGCCCGCAGCGGGGAACTGACTGTATATCGCCTGATGGGGATATCCAAGGGAAGCATCTTAAAGGCTTATATTTTGGAAATGATGATGATGACAGCATATATCTGTATACCGGCAGTGCTGATCACCACGGGCATCATGAAATTTATTGCATCGGTTCCTTCATTGGAAATATGGCTGGTATTCCCCTGGTGGCTGGCAGGCCTTGTAATTCTGGCGCTGTTTGCGGTGAACGCTCTGATCAGTATTCTGCCAGTGAGGAAGATCCTTGCGAAGCCACCGGCGCAGCTGGCAGCAGAATAATTATGGCAAGAAGCCGCAGCAATCTGCGGCAATAAATAAGACGCCCCGGCAGCAGCCGCTGCCGGGGCGTCTTGTGTCAGCCGGGACGCAGGTTCCTGGCCTTATGTAAAAGTTATTCCCCAATTAGCCAAAGTATCTCTTCAGCAGACCCTCGAAGGCCTTCCCGTGCCTTGCCTCATCGCGGGCCATTTCATGTACTGTGTCATGAATTGCATCCAGGTTCAAGGCCTTAGCCCGCTTTGCCAGATCTGTCTTGCCGGCAGTAGCTCCATTCTCTGCCTCTACCCGCATCTCCAGATTTTTCTTGGTGCTGTCGGTCACTACCTCGCCCAGAAGCTCTGCGAATTTAGCGGCATGCTCAGCCTCTTCATAAGCGGCTTTCTCCCAATACAGGCCAATCTCGGGATATCCCTCTCTGTGGGCAACTCTTGCCATTGCCAGATACATACCTACTTCGGAACATTCTCCGTTGAAGTTAGCGCGGAGGTCTTTAATAATATCTTCGGGAACGCCCTGGGCAACACCAACTACATGCTCGGCAGCCCATGTTTTGTCCCCTTCCTGCTTGTTGAACTTATCCCCGGAAACACCACACTGAGGACATTTCTCAGGCGCGGAATCTCCCTCGTGAACATAACCACATACAGAACATACATACTTTGCCATAATCGTAATCTCCTTTTCTAAATAATATTTTTATTTAACAATTCCTGAGAAGATTTATCTCCCAAGAATAGTAATCGGATTGATAATCAGATCGGTATTAATAAACATAATTAAGATGCATTATTAATAGTAATTATTACTAATTGCTGTATATTATAACAAGGGCGATACCGCCTGTCAATATCTATATCAGATTTTCTTACAATCCCCTTTCTTACAATCCTTGCAAAAACCGTAAAAATAGATAGAGTGTCCTTGGACTTCCCCATCAAAGCCGGCGTTGGCGATCAAATTAATGTGATCGATGGGATCCATTTCCAGATCCATCAGGCGTCCGCAATTTTTGCAGAAAAAATGGTTATGGGGATGAATATTTCCATCAAAGCGGTCGTTGCCATCCCCTATGCTTAAGCGGAGCGCTTTTCCCTGGGATACCAGCAGATTTAAGTTGCGGTATACGGTGCCCAGGCTGATCTTGGGGAAATCCTTCCGGATCTCTTTATAGACTGATTCTGCCGTAGGATGGGAAGTCGTGGACAGCAAATAGTCCCGGATAGCTTCCCTTTGTCTGCTGTAACGGGTGACGCCCATAGCCATTCTCCTCTCTTATCAGTAATCATTATTAATATATAGGAAATTATTTTGTTTGTCAAATATTCTCGAATGAAAAGAGTCTTTAAATATGCTTCTGGCAGGTTGAAAAAAGAAGGGGATGATTGCTATGATAACCGCTCATACCGCTATATGTCCATTGGTGCCTGAATAATTCAAAAAACTTGTCATTTCCGGTAAAAAGGATTAAAATGTATTAAAAATTAAATCTTATGATATTTGAGAAATCCCCCCCTTTGGCTTCGACATTATAGAATCTACTGATGAAAGAGAAGATACGGACATGAATATTGCAATTGTAGATGATGATATAGAACAGTTAGATGTTCTGACAAAGCAGATTGGCAAGGGATGGAGAAAATGGGATGCTGCCGGAAACCTGACTGCCTTTTCTAATGTAATGGAACTGTATCCGCTGATTTCAGAATATGATGTTGTGTTTATGGATATCAAAATGCCGGACAAGAACGGCATTATTGCTGCCATTGAACTTAGTAAGATTTCTCCAAAGCTGATCATTGTATTTCTTTCCGACTATGACTCCTATGTCTGGGACAGTTTTCAGGCAAATCCGGTCTATTATTTACGAAAGTCTCATCTACAGGAGGATCTTCCATTCGTTCTTGAACAATGTATTCGGGTTTATCAAGCAAGAAACCAGACTGTGATTATTGACGGTCTGCACGAAAGCTATCAGTGCAGCGTACAGGATCTCTATTATGTGGAAGCACAGGGAAAATATGTCATTTTGCATTTCAGTTGTCATACGAAAAGAATAAAAACAACCTTTTCCAATGCCGAGCAGGCATTAAAGTCCCAGCAATTTCTCAAAGTCCATCGATGCTATCTGGTCAACTCTATCCATATCCAGTCTCTGCAAAACAAATCAGTGATTCTGGACAATGAGGAATCTCTGCCAGTCAGCAAGTATCGATATGATATGGTTCATAAACAGTATCTGATGTCGTTGCTATAATTTCGGGACTAATATGATCATAAAGGAGAAAAGTCAGAATTATGCTATACCCATTCATTAACTTTGCCTGCAGCTTGGTGGAAGTGATATCCTTTTACCTGATTATGACAGCTTCCTTTGAACGCAGCGTCCGCAGTACTGCAGCAGATAGTCTCATGGTCTTATCTGCCGGGATCTTTTATGGATTTTTTAACGATCAGGACATGGCGCCGACAGGAGCTATTCTGGGTATTCTGGCAGAGTTCATTTGGACAAAGTTCTGTTTAAAGGGTAAATTATCCCATAAATGTTTCGGCATACTACTCTGTTATTTGCTGCTGCTCCCTATAGATTGGGCGACCATGGTGATGGCGTCCTGCTTTCATATTGCCGGAAGTACTCCGATTACAGAGGCTGTATTGAATTATCCTTCCCTCCGTGTCAGCCTGATGATTATCAGCAAATTCCTGCTGATGACTATGACCATGGCATATGTTACTTATTGCAGATATCGCAAATGGGAAACTATATTGATATCACGTTTTCTGTTTTTCCTGACTGGAGTCTTTGCCATTACTGTATGGATTCTGCTCAGCGCCCTTTGTTATTTTCGTGCCATCTATTTGTCCATTCCGGAATGGTATTACAGGTGGATATTGGTTATTCCTATCATTCTTGCAATATTATATATATGTGTCTTGCTGCTTTCTTTTCTTTTGAACCGTGCCAACATGGCAGCCTATCGATATGAACGGATATTGCAGAGGGACAGGCTGGAGCAGCGCCACTATGAAAACATGCAGATATTGGAACGGGAGTTACAAGACTGGAAGTCCGATACACGGCAGCAGCTCCAGATCCTACAGCATCAGATTTCCAGCGGTTCCGGCAGAACTTTTCTCTGGCAGGATACCATCATGCAATCCCTGATTCAGGGGAAAGATCTTCTGCTGACCGGAAATACCGTTTTTGATAGTATTATCAGCCAGACAATAAAGCAGGCACGGGAACATGGCATCTCATTTCAGACCAATATCCAGCAGATAGATGCTTTGGTTATGGAGGAAACGGATATTGTCTGTTTGATGTCCAATTTGCTGGATAATGCCTGCGAAGCGGTAGAAAAGCTGGATCCTGAGAGACGGAAGATCTATCTGGAAATGCGCTGCCACAGAGGCTGTCTGCTCATCAAGACGGAGAACACCTGTTTGGAACCTGTAATAGATTCTGGTAATCATCTGCATACTACGAAATCCAATTCTAAACTACATGGATACGGCATCAATTGTATGAAATCCATTGTGGAGAAATATCAAGGGATGCTGCAATACCATGCAGAACACAATATATTTACCATGAAAATTGTTCTGAAGGGAGATTCTATTCATGAAAATATCCGGCAATAATCTGATTATTTTGGGATCGATCCTGACTCTTGCTATTCTTCTGATCACCATTGCCGTCCTGCTGTTCCGCACGCTGAGGGCACAGCAGCGGAAGAATATGTACTCTCTGGAGTGGGAACGTCGTCAGATCAATATGGAACAATTTCAGGACTATCAGAAACAGTATGCCATTTTACAAAACCAACGTCATGACATGAAACATCATATCCGCTATATTCATGAACTGATGGAACGGGAAGAATGGGAGAAATTGCAGGAATATCTGGACTCCTTGATTGAGGATCTGTCTTAGGATTCATTGTCCTGATGAATCCGTTCATACCGGTATATATCTATTGGTGTCGCAAGACTTGAAAAGTAGGAGGAATACAATACAATAATAATACACAAGAAAGCTGTGATAAAAGTATCGAGGAAACAAAAGAAAGCATATCAAAAATGGTTGAAAAAGAAGGGGATTGCTAGAACGGTGAAGGTCAAATAATCAGAGGAGGAACTGATCATGGACGGAATAAGAGAAGAGTGTTTCGTTAAAGTAAAGGAGGATTATTATGAAAAAGAGAAGAATACTTAGTGTAATATTGCTTCTGGCGGTTTTAATTTCATCTGTGACAGCGTTTCCAAGAACAGTAGCCAAGGTGAAGGCGGCAACTGGATCGGATGTAGTTCGTGTAGCTGCCTCACAGGTGGGATACCATGAAAAGGCATCAAATGCAAATTTGGATGATTATACAGCAAACAGTGGTTCTGCCAATTATACTAAATATGCCCGAGATTTAGGGGTAGGGAATGGACAGCCATGGTGTGCATATTTTGTTTGGTGGTGTATGCAGACAGCAGGTGTAGATAGTAATAACTACCCACGTGTAGGCTATGCCACCAGGGATTGGTTTCGCAGCAGAGGATTGTGGCATGACAGGGGGACTTATACACCGGATCCGGGAGATTATTATTTTGCGCCAAAACTATCTAAATATCGGGTCCGGGATAGGGCCTCTTCTTCCGGACAGATGCATTTATGGGCTTTTTATGGCGATGCCAACGCAGCACAATTATTTGGCTTGAGTATGGTTAAGGAGCCGGAATATACAGAAACACCGCTTCGAACAGAGCAGCCACTTATAAGCAGTACGCCAGAAAATCCAGTGCACACCGAGCAGCCAAGCAAAACAACGCCACCGGAATTTCCAGTAAGGACGGAACAGCCAACGGTAACAAAGACTCCATCTGCATCACAGAAGCCGCTTGCAACAGAAAAGTCATGGTCAACGCAGATGTCGAAAGAAACTAATACAGGCAATCAGGAGGCTGCTGATATCAGTGATCAGGAAAATGATGCCATGGATGAAGAGGATGATGATTATTATATATCAAAAAAGCCATCACAGGTTCGGAATCTTTCTCTCAAAAACCAAAAGAACAGAAAGATTATTGTCCATTGGAAAAAAGTTTCTGGAGTATCAGGATATCAGATTCAATATGCTCAAAATAAATAATTTGTAATACAATGCAGAACTAAGAATATTGGATCCGGTAATGCTAAAAATGTAATCAAAGGTCTAAAAAAGGCAAGAAGTATTTTGTTCGGATCAGAGCCTATAATCGATCCGGAGACAAAGAGATATATGGACAATGGAGTAAAGTGAAAAGTATTAAGATCAGAAAATAGAAAAATGCTGTCATTGGATCAACGAAAAAAAGAGGAGATAAAAGAACATGAAATGTAAGAAAATAACTGCGGTACTGCCTTTATTGTCAATGGTCGTGAGCAGTGTGGCTCTCACGAAGTCAGCCAGCGTAAGCGCCGCAAAGAAAGTGTCGCTCAGCACAAAAAAGCTGACTGTTAAGGTAGGGCAGTCTAAGAAGCTGAAGCTGAAGAATAATAAGAAGAAAGTCACATGGAAGATCGTGTCCGGCAAGAAGAAGGGCAAGGCCGGCAAACACACCAAAGGCAACGCAACAAACACACCAACTGTGACGCCGAAGCCGGTTCCGACAGGAGGGACGGCAACAGCCGCTCCATCGCAGCCGCCGGGTGTAAGCGCAGCGCCGACAGGGACGCCGACACCGACCATCAATCCGGAAGGCATTGTGACCCTGCATTATAATGATGGGAATGCGGAGGAAATTAGAAAACAGATACAAGGATATTCACATTATGATGACGATCATAACCTGATCATAGACCAATATGTCCATGTCATTGTGGACGAGGGCGTGACGAGCATAGGGAATTATGCATTTTCTAGATGTAGCAGCCTGGCAAGCATAGAGATCCCATCCAGCGTGACGAGCATAGGGTATGGTGCATTTTTTAGGTGTAGCAGCCTGGCAAGCATAGAGATCCCATCCAGCGTGACGAGCATAGGGCATAGTGCATTTTCTGGGTGCAGCAGCTTGACTGTAATTCGAGTCGAAGAGGAAAATACAGTATATGACAGTCGTGATAATTGTAATGCAATCATTGAGACTGCAACAAACAAATTAATTGTTGGTTGTAGTAACACAAAGATACCAAACACTGTAACGCAGATCGAATCGGGAGCCTTTAAGGAACGCAACAAATTGACAAGCATTGTGATTCCAGATAGTGTGACATATATTGGAGCTTTTGCCTTTGATGGATGTAGTGGGTTAACAAATATTATAATTCCAAATAGTGTAACACAGATTGAGCGTGAGGCATTTGGGGGATGTAGCAGCTTGACAAGCATTACGATCCCGGACAGTGTGACTCAGATTAAGCCATATACCTTTGCTGAATGTAGCAGCTTGACAAACATTATAATCCCGAAGAGTGTGATAAGCATTGCAGGGAGTGCCTTTTATTACTGTAGTAGTTTGACTGTTATTCAAGTCGAGGAGGGAAATACAGTATATGATAGTCGGGATGATTGTAATGCAATCATCGAGGGCGCAACAGATGAATTAATTGTTGGTTGTAGTAACACAAAGATACCAAACACTGTAACACAGATTGGGTCTGATGCCTTTGCGGGATGTAGCGGACTAACAAGCATTATGATTCCAGATAGTGTAACACAGATTAGGTCTGATGCCTTTGCGGAATGTAGCGGATTGACAAACATTACAATTCCAGAGAGTGTGACGAGCATTGACTATGATGCATTTTCTTGGTGTAGTAGCTTGACAAGTATAACCATTCCAGACAATGTAATAAGCATAGATGATCATGCATTTTATGAGTGCAATAACCTAACTGAAATTTTATGGAAAGGTAATACTTATTCAAGTGTGAATGATTTAATGAATGCATTTCATACAGTGAATGACAGTAAGCGCTCTACAATGGAGTGCCTTATATAATCATTCGATCCATGAGATAATATACTCTGTACAGTAACGCTAGTTATAGTTTTTATAGTAATGTTAGTGGGGGTTAGCCGATGGATAAAGTCACTTATGTTCGTAAGCGGTTAAATCGCAAACAATGGAAAACAATCATTAAGGAATGTCGTTCCAGTGGAATGACAACCACTGCTTGGTGTATAAAAATGAAACTTACGAAAAGATTTTCAGTATTACTATTGCTTGCACTTACTGTTAATGGAATAGCAGTTACTGATTCCGTAAGTGCAGATGCAGCCGCAAAGAAAGTTTCGCTCAGCACAAAGGACCTGACTGTCAAGGTACGGCAAAAGTACAGGCAACAATTGGCAAGAAAAAGCTGACTTGCAAGATCACTGTAAAAAAGAATAATAATATGGATTTTTCATCAAAAGCTTCTGTGGAAGTAGGCGATACTCTTACATTGAAACTTTCTGGCAATACGAAATCAGTGGACTGGAAAGTGGATAACCCAAAGTGTTTAAGAGTGAAAGAGTCCGGCAAGAGCAAGATAATTCTGGTTGGTGTTAATTCCGGAACAGTCAGAGTGTCAGCAAAGATAGGAGAACAGAAAAAGACTTGTGATGTGAAGTATGTGAATGAAGAATATTATCGTGTTAATGGTGGTTATATCTGTTCATCGAACAGTGCTTTAGGTGATGGCGGAAAACTGAAAATGCAAAGAATACTCGTTTACAATCAAAACGGATATCAGGAACATAAGATGTATGGCAATTCGGAAACATATTTGTATGGTGTGCAATATGAAGATACAGCCATTACAGTAAATTGTCCAACCGTCAAGACTCACTTACAATATTTAATTGACGAGAGTGGACAAGCGGAAAAAAGTTTCTTTGAACAGCTTGATTGTCTACAGAAAAAACTAAATGAATTGGTAGTTTACCCCCGATCGGTATTGAATAGCTCAAAGCCCAATAAAGGAACTCCGTATCCGTTTTTAACATCATCACCTTATGAAGAACTGGGGTTAAACAGTCATGTACAGATGTACGAGTATATGGAAGATGGCTGGCTGGCTCAATCTCTATATCCCTTTGTCTTAGATTCTTTAGGCGTTCCGAAGACAATGGCATTATTGGCTAGGTATATAGATCCTACGTGCAAGGTGGAATCGGGTGACACACACTCAGAAGTAGTAGTTACAAAAGATGGGGAATCGCATACCTACGGAGGGATGGGGAACGGCGGGAACGCATTGCTATTGAGTAACCGTTTAGAGAAGAATTTTACGTTTGATGGATCGGCAACAGATTACGGCACGCATGCAACATTAAATACTTTAATGGATAAATTGCTGGCATATGCTTCTATGGCGTATGAGGATGCAAAAACGTATTATGATCTGCTTAATGGTGGCACTTTTAACCAGACAATTGGAGCAGGAAATTGGCTTGGGCGTGCATACCGACCGGAACCATATACACTTTCATATCATCACCAACTCCGTCAGCTATATGGATGGACGCAAGCTGCACAACACGAAGAAAGACCTGCAGCGCATGAAGGATTTTACAAATCGGATGTGCAGGGAACGGGGACTGAGCGTGGCGCAGAAAGGCAGGAATTTTCATGGGAATGAACTGGAACAGGGGACGGTCAGGGCATGGAGCAAGGATAAATACCATTTAATGCAGAATGAGGCGAAGGACAGTTTTGTGGCGGATTGCGGCATAGCCTGCCTGGAGGCGGTGGAGATAAGCTGCAGCAAAGAGGAATTTATCCGGAATATGGCAGAGAGGGGCTGGAATGTGATATGGCAGGACAGCAGGAAACACATCACATTTCAGAATGAAGAAGGGAAGAAAGTGCGTGACAGCAATCTTTCCAAAACATTCCATCTTGATATTTCAAAGAAGGCGCTTGCAAATGAATTTAAGAGACAGGCAGAGGACAGAGAGCAGACCGAAGGAAGCAGGGGAGAGCCTGCGGCTGGATGGGAGCATGAATCCGCAGAACTGGAACGATACTACAGGGAAGTACAGGACGCTGCTGAAAGAGCAGTCCGAGACAATCCGCACGCAGAAGGATACCATCAGCGGGCAGGCGTTGGTCATCCGACAGCAGATGGACACGATCGAAACGCAGGAAAAAACGATAGCGCAGTTACGGGACAGCATGGAGCGGGGCATGGCACAGGCGGCAAAGGCAAAACGCAGCATGGAAGAGCAGTGCGAGAACGAGCTATCCGGGAAAGATTCGCTGATCTTGCAGGCACAGGGGCTGGCGCAGGAATGGAAGAAAAAGGAAGAGCGGGCAGAACAGGAGATGAGCCGGATGGAACAGAATTATTCCTCGCAGATATCCGCACTCAAGTCCGAGATTCAGAATTTCAGCGGCAGGCTCGTGAAGCTGAACGGAGCAGACCTGGTATTGAAAGAGAACGAAGAACTGAAGAAGTAGAACATCGAATTGTAAAAGAGCAGGAACTTGACCGGCTGATTGAAGATACGGAGAGGAAAAAGCAGGAGGCGTTATCTGCACAGTCAGGGTTGCAGAAACTCATTGTCCAAAAAGCGGAACAGATGTCACAGGGCAGCCGGAGAAAGTGGGAAATCCTGTATCAGACAAAAAAGGCAGCTCTGCAGGGGTATGTGGGGCTTCTGGCGGCTGTATGTTTTGTAACAACAGTATTGCCTGTTATCCGCCGGCGGGCATTCTGCGGAGACGTTCTTGCATTTTTCAAGGAATTGAGAAAAGCGGTTCCAGTACTTTCAGGGCATATCCATTCCGCCATTTTGTCTGCGGCTGAAATAGCGGGAAATGTATCGAATGACTTAGCGGCAATCATTCTGAAACGAGGTTTGACGGTTCTGCTGTGGGCGGCTCTTATAGCGGCAATCGGATTTGGAATACACCGTTTCTGGCGGTGTTGTGGCGAAGATATCCGGAAAGGGATTGACGCCTGGAACTGCTCCGTATCCGTAATGGCATTGCTGGCGCTTGTGTATTTTGGGGATTATGTGAAACGGATTATTGCAGTTAATCTTTTTGGAATGTGGCTGTTGCTGGATGTTCTGTTGATATTGGCAGGATGGTATGTGTGGGGATGTAAGAAGTACAGGGGATTTTGTTGAGAAAAAAGTAAGGAAATGAAAACGAATAAGGTTGATTTAGTATAAAAGCGTATAGTTACAAACAAAGTGGATGCTTAATATACACACAAGTTAAACTATATTAGCATCTACTTTGATGAACATATTTTCGAAAAAGTCATTGAAATCCACATAGTATATGGTATAATATTAAGAAAAGTGTCCAATTATTCGGGAAAAATGTTGCATAGAACGGAGATGGGTAGATGAATTATTCGGCAACGCAAATGGCAAAAAAATTAGACATTTCAAGATCGTACTTATATTATCTGAAAGATAATGGGGCGGTAGAAATGGAAGTGGATGAAAATGGGAAAACTCTATGGACGGATACGGTTTATAGACGTTTATGGGAATATATAAGAAAGAATCATGTTCATGAAGAGAAAAAGCCGGAGCGGACTTTGTATAAGACGACAAAGATCAATAACAGAAGATATTTGGGCAATAAGTATAAATTACTTCCGTTTATTACGGATGTTGTGGAGAAAAATTGTGAAAACATTAATACAGTTGCAGATATATTTGCCGGAACAGGGGCAGTGGCGTCTGCCTTTACAGACAAAAAACTCATAACAAATGACATTATGTATAGCAATTATATTTGTCATGTGGCATGGTTTGGAGCGGAGAGTTATTCGGAAGAGAAAGTGATAAAGTTGATTATGGAATACAATTCGTTGGAGACAGAAGAAGATAATTACATGAGCGAAAATTTTGCTGATACCTATTTTTCTCTTGAGGATTGCAGAAAAATAGGGTACATAAGACAGGATATTGAGGATAAATTTGAGAG
>CANPZE010000044.1 GCA_947589315.1 uncultured Lachnospiraceae bacterium
ACACAGGCGCCGCCACTGGCCAACACACCAGCTACCACACAGGCGCCGCCACTGGCCAACACACCAGCTACCACACAGGCGCCGCCACTGGCCAACACACCAGCTGCCACACAGACGCCGCCGGCTGCCAACGCACCCACATCTACATATAATCCATGGAGCTTTTATTTTCCATTTTTATGGAATCCGTCAGGCACACAAACACCTGCAGCTACGCAAGCCCCAGCTGCCACAAAAACTCCAGCTGCCACAAAGGCTCCAGCTGCCACAAAAACTCCAGCTGCCACAAAGGCTCCAGCTGCCACAAAAACACCGGCGGACAGCTCATCTTCCTCCACTGTTACGGAAGAAAAAGCTTATGAGATATTAAATTCCCTCCGCACCACCTACCCTGAGGGAATGACGCTCACCAACAGCTATTACTATTATTCACCATGCTTTGGCAACGGCTACGGATGTTATGGTTTTGCCGCTAAACTGAGCGACACCGTCTTTGGCACAGAAAAAGCTTGCAGTACCCATACCTCCTTTGACCAGATCAAAGTGGGGGACAATATCCGTATCGGAAACAGCCATTCCGTCATTGTCCTGACAAAAACTGACAATGCCATCACTGTGGTAGAAGGCAACTATAACTCATCCGTCCACTGGGACAGAACCATTACAAAGGCATCGCTGTCCCGGGACGGCTTTAAGGTGACTACCAGATATTAGGCTATATACGGACTTAGTACAAATATTTCCCCAGAAGCGATTCCAAGCTTTTGGGGAAATATTTCTTGCCCAACGTCATCCCTTTGACCTGCGGTATCAGTCCCACTGCATTCGTAAAGGAAAATATTCTTTAAAAGGCCTTCCGGCGGTATATGCTTCCGAATCAGAGGCCGAAACCTTAGAAATCATACTTCAGGATTCTGTTTCAGATCTTGAGGTTATTTTATTGTATGGAGTATCGGAAAACCAAGCTGAGGTTTTGCTACAGGCAGTACAAACAGAACTTCATTCTAATATGGCGCCTGTATATATTCGGTTCAGGGAATTGAAGCCTGGAGCTGTCTATAAAGATACCGATAGCGGCGTATGCTATGCTGCAGATATCTTAATGGAGGTTGGTTTACCATTCCTTCCTAAATTGCAGGAATATCAATCCTATCAGTTGCATTTGACCATACAATCATAGTGCTGTGAAGCGATTGTGGCGCAGACATGTCTGCAATGATTGACCCTCATCATTATCCGGTTATTTTGTGTCTGCGCATTCTTTTAAAATGTCTGTGAGTATCTCCAATAGCTTTTTCCCATCGATCGGTTTGGCGATATGTGCATTCATGCCGCATTCAAACGCCTGCCTGCGGTCTTCCTCAAACGCATTGGCCGTCATGGCTACGATCGGGATGCCTGCAAGATCTGGATCATCCAGCGCCCGGATGGTCCGGGTGGCATCGTAGCCGTTCATCTTCGGCATCTGGATATCCATAAGGATGAGGGAATAGTAACCCGGAGCGGAGTTTCTCACTTTCTCTACGGCAACGGTGCCGTCCTCGGCAGTCTCCACAATAAATCCGCTGTTGGTAAGAATCTCCTCTGCAATTTCACGGTTCAGCTCGTTATCCTCAGTCAACAATAGGCGGGCGCCCCTGACGTACCCGGACAGATCAGGGACGGGCTCGGTCTGCTGCGCACTGAGCGTATTGCCGGTGGCTTCCATGAGAATATCCTTGAGCTCAGAGAGAAAGATCGGTTTGTTGCAGAAAGCGTTCACACCCGCCGCACGCGCCTCTTCCTCAAATGCGGTCCAGTCGTAGGCGGTAACGATAATGATCGGCGTGCTGTCTCCCACGATGGAGCGGATCTGGCGCACCACCTCCAGCCCGCTTAAATCCGAAAGAAACCAGTCTATGATATAGGCGTGGTACTCATCACCCAGCTCATACGCCTGCTTGGCGTGCAGGACGGCTTCTTTGCCGTGCAGGACCCACTCGGAGCGCATACCGATCTGGCAAAGCATTTTGGTGATGCTGTCGCAAGTAGAAAAACTATCATCCACGACAAGGGCGCGCAATCCCTGAAGTTCCTGGATAACCTCCACCTTCTTCGGCGCTGCGCGGAGGCGGAAATCAAGGTTGATGACAAATTCCGTACCTTTTCCCTGCTCGGAGTGCAGTTCAATCGTGCCTCCCATCGTATCAATGATATTTTTTGTGATGGCCATGCCAAGCCCCGTACCCTGTATGCCGCTGGCGGTGGTATTGCGTTCCCGCTCAAAGGGCTCAAAAATATGTTCCGTAAATTCCGGGCTCATGCCGATGCCGGTATCCTTGACCCGGATCTCATAGGAGCCGTAGCCTTTGGGCGCACATGGCTTCTGCCGGATCGTCAGCGCTACGGTGCCGCCCGCAGGGGTGAATTTGATGGCATTGGAGAGAAGGTTCAGCAATGCCTGGTTCACATGCAGTTTGTCACAGTAGATATCCTCATCGACAACGTCCACCGTATCCATGAAGAAGTTGAGCTGCTTGGAGTGCATCTGTGTCTGTATGATATTGCGCATATCCCGGAAAATATCTGAAATGGAACATTCCTTTTCCTCGATGTTCAGCTTGCCGGATTCGATGCGGCTCATGTCCAGGACATCATTGATCAGGGAGAGCAGGTGGTTGCTGGAAGAGAGAATCTTCTTCAGGTATTCCTGCGTCCGCTCCCGGTTGTCCAGATTGGCCTGCGCCAGTGTCGTAAAGCCGATGATAGCGTTCATCGGAGTGCGAATGTCGTGCGACATGTTTGAGAGAAAGGTACTCTTGGCGCGGTCAGCGGCCTCAGCCTTCTGCAGCTTCTCAGCGAGCACTGCATGTTCAACCGCCCTCTCCGTCACCTGCTTTGCGTTGTACCGCACCCACAGGTAGTACAGGATGACCGTAACGGCCATCAGCACACCGAGTAGGATACAGACACGCCGCACTGCGAATACACTGGCGAAGGCTTCCTTCTCCGGCACACCGACTGCGACCGACCATTTGTTGACCCCGATGGGAGCGTAGTAGAGATATTCCCAACCATCGGTGTTCGGCGTGCGGTAGATGACATAGCCGGATTTCATATTGATCAGATCGTCTGTGTATTCCTCCCAGTTCTTCTCGCCCTTGGTCTCCCGGCCATAGTCTTTGGTGGAATAATCGGCGGTGTTCCCGAGTGTATTGTGCCAGGTATCCACAAGGAAATCACCAGATCTCGTGTCGATAATGTAGACAAAAGCGCTCGCATTGTAAATGTTGTCGATATTGAGGCTGTCGGGCAGAGTCTCCAAATCGGTGACGCCGTAAAGCAGGGCAACGGTCTCCCCGTCCTGGATAATCGGGACATAGTGGCGCAGGATCGGCTGACCGGTGTTAAGATTGTATGTACGGTTCGAGATATGCTCGCCAAGCGGAGCTTCCTCCTTAAAGGAAATATCATCGTTGTCAGCGGCATCGGTAATCGTGCCGTCCGCAGATAGGATGCGGTCATCCGGCATCAGAACCCTCACATTCATTGTCTCGAACAGAGGATTTGTACTCTTCATGATCGCCAGCGTTTCCTCGATGTCAAAATTGTCAGCCTGGGAAATAATGCTGGCTATCGCATTCAGGATTCGGCTGTCGCGCTCAATCTTGGATGTGATCTCCTCAATTGCGGTGTTGGCGCCCTCTTCCAGCCGGCTCAGGGAACGCTGCCTGAGATTGGAGTTGATCTGATAATATGCAAGGATCAAAAGCACCATAATGACAGCGATTACGATGCCTGTAGCCGTCAGGCTTTTGTCTTTCCGGACAGATTTTGCTTGCGCTGTCTTACGAATCATGAATACAGTTCCCCCTTTTGCTGATAGACTTTTTCCTATAATTCTAAAAAATATATGATATTTTTAGAATTATAGCAAATTGGGAAGGGACTGTCCAGAAAATGCTTGGTTGAAATCGCACGGATGCTTTTGTGTCTGTTTTTTGCTTTTTAATCCACCTTTTTCGCATATTATTTAGATATTCTAAGACCTTTATAAATTTTAGAAGCAAAATAGAAGCACTGAGAATTCGATGGGTTTAAGCAACAACGATCATACCGATTGCAGTTCCTTTTCCAATTCAAGCACTTGCTCCAATGTAAGTCCAGAATACATCGCAATGTCCTCTAGGGACAGTTTATTCGATTTTATCATTCTCATCGCTACAGAAATGGCTCTTTTCCTATCTCCTTCGTCATATCCCTGCTCATATTTTTCCTGATAATTCATCTGCAAAGTCATATAATCCAACCTCCATTTCTCATTCTTTCTGACCGACTGCACTGCTTCATCCAACTCTCTGGTAAACTCATCCTCCGGCTCCTTGCCGTCAATGAAATTCAACAATCTTTTCATTTCTGGCGTAACGTCATCTATGGTACCTTTGGTGTTCAAAATAATCTTCGTTGTATCGTCCCCAAGGCCTAATTCCGGATTCTGAAGACAACGATTCTCAAAGGTATAAATATGCCGACCTTCGCCAAACAAATCAAAGGTACATACAAAAATAACAAAACTCCGTTTTAAATCTTTGTAATTATCCCCTTTTTCCAAAATATTCAAATCTATCATTCCTTGATAATATCTTGTTCTCTTAGGGAGATTTCTATTCTCAGCAGTCTGCATTTCAATATTATAAACGGTTTCTTTTCCATCCTCTACATAGATATCCAAACGTACACTTTTTGCATCTGCAGAAATATCTATCGTCTCCTGCGATCTCGGATATTCAATACGTGATATTTTTATTCCGAGTACCCGTTCCAAAAAAGGCTTGCAAAATCTGGGATTTCTCATGATGACACTAAACATGAAATCATCTTTGATTTGCAGTTCTTCAAAAGTTTTCTCCATTGCAATACTCCTTCTTTTCTTTATTTAAATTATAATATGTTCCTGCGCAGTTGACAAGGACGGATTTTTGCCAGGATTTGATCTTCCCCATTTTTTCTGAAAGACAGTTATCGCCTAACTTTTTCCCCTTGTAAAATTTTACAAAGTGTATTAGAATTAAAATATTAAAAGGAGATTGGTGATGATTGCGTTAATTATGGCGCTTATGCAGGAACCTGCCCATCAGGTACAATTTCAGAGGGTTAATGAGAATACTTAATTTAAAACATGATAAAGCTGAGAGGCTGCCGCATTGTGAATGGATTTTATTCAAAAGTGTCGATTCCCAAAGCGGCAGCCTTTTATCCTTTAATAGAAAGGAAAGAGGGACAAAACATATGGAAATGTGGATTTTAGTAGTTGACGATAATACAACCAATTTAAAAGTGGCGAATACAATATTAGGCGATGCCGGAATGAAGGTGAGCTGCGTCAAATCCGGGGAAGCAGCAATGAAATTTTTGCAGTTTAACCGGCCGGACCTGATCCTGCTGGATGTACATATGCCGGAGATGGACGGCTTTGAGGTGATCGCCATGATCCGGAAAAACGAGGATCTGGCGGATATCCCGGTGATTTTTCTGACAGCGGATAACGAGGGAGAGACGGAGACCAGAGGTCTGCATGCCGGAGCCATGGATTTTATCAAAAAGCCATTTGTACCGGATGTACTTTTGTTGCGCGTCAAACATGCGATCGCGCTGACGCGCCTCCAAGCCGACCTTTCCCGCGAAGTGGAGAACAAGACATGCGAGGTACTGGAACAGCATGCAAAGAAGGAAGCGTTATTTATACAGACGATTATAGCGCTTTCCAGTGCGATCGATGCGAAGGACACGTATACGAACGGACATTCCTCCAGAGTGGCGGAGTATTCCCGGAGGATTGCAGAAAAAGCCTGATTTTCCGAGAAAGAGCAGAATGATATCTATATGATAGGACTGCTCCATGATGTTGGAAAGATAGGGATCGCGGATGCGATCATCAACAAACCTTCGGCGTTAAATGACGAGGAGTATGAGACCATCAAGACACATCCTGCGATGGGAGAAAAAATATTAAAAAATATCACAGATTTTCCAAAATTGATGACAGGGGCAAGATACCATCATGAGCGCTACGATGGGAGAGGCTACCCGGACGGACTGTCCGGGGAAGATATCCCGGTCGAAGCGAGGATCATTGCCGTAGCGGATTCTTACGATGCTATGAGCTCCAGAAGAAGCTACCGGGATGTGCTGCCTCAGGAGAAGATCCGGTCTGAGATTGACAAGGGCAGAGGGACTCAGTTTGACCCTGTGTTTGCAAAAATCATGCTCGACATGATCGATGAGGATCCCGAATATCAAATGCGGGAAAACCCAGTGAACGAGGGCGAGGAGATTGAGATTGCGCCGGAAGAACTGGAACAGGTTATCCGGTGGCTGGATGAATTTCAGACTGTCCAGGCGGAAGAACAGCTAAAAGAATGGCTGGGAAAACCGTTAGCCCCAAAGGTATACGACAGGCTGAAAAATGCTCTGATCGCTGTTGAAGAGGAATTTGATGCAGAACGTGCGGCGGAAATTCTGAGGGAGGAGAACTAATATCGGGCGGAATCAGTTTCCGCCCGCCAAACGGGCATGACCCGCATGACTGACGCCTGCGCGCCAAGGGAAGCTCTCCCGCCATAAACCGATAACGCATATGTTTTTCCATTGATCTTGACATATTGAAACGCATATTGTTTTGTTAAAACGTCAAAATCAGCTAACCCTCCCATCAGACCAGTCCCATTCCATTTTAAATACGCTTCTTTTTTGGTCCAGATCTCATAAAACCGCCTTTGGTATTCTGCCTCGTCCCGGCTTTCTTTCAGATATTTTTGCTCATTTTTATGAAAAAAATTTTCGGCGACTTTGGCATCGGCCTTTCCAAGGATCTCGATGTCAAGCCCCACCTCGCAATCAGAAAATATGACGGCGCCTGCACCTGATGAATGCGACAAATTAAAAAAATCCGGTGGTTTTTCTCCCCATACAGTTATGTACGGTTTCCCCATGCGTTCTCTTTCTACTTGCACATCATCTGCAAACGCCCCATATTTTTTTTCATAATACGCCTTTACGGCTGCATATAGATTTTTTTGTAAAGATTTCTTCTCTTTCTCTGCCATTAAAAC
Organism: uncultured Lachnospiraceae bacterium; assembly: GCA_947589315.1. GTDB lineage: Bacteria > Bacillota > Clostridia > Lachnospirales > Lachnospiraceae > Jutongia. The sequence goes on from CANPZE010000044.1 coordinate 7,092, forward strand.
CAATTTGTCCATTCTTCGTTTCCAAACGGCTTATCCTCTGCCGCTTCCCTTCTCTTTCTTCCTGCTCCGGCAGTATAACGCTGTGAGGGCGGCTCCGATACAAAACAGCGCCACGGCAAACCATTGGATCACTGTAAGATGATAATACATTGTCGTCCCTCTTTTATCGATCCAAATTTCAGATAAAAAGATCAAAAGCGAGAAGCCGCATAACATTGCGCTAAAGGCTGGTTTTTTCCAATGAATCAGGCAGAAGACTGCGATCAGCAGGACGCCCGCTCCGATGATCTCAAATAATTGAGAGGGAAATACCGAATATGATACGGACGCATACGGAAATGTCGTGGAAAATATCCCCGTATACGGGATCCCATAACAGCAGCCTCTCGAGAAACATCCGAACCGGCCAAACATATGCTGGATCAGAAGCCCTGCGGCCAATGCATTCGTGACAAAGACCATATCTTTTTTCCAATCTCTGCGTTCCCGATAGAGCGCCTTGTGGAGCAGCAGGGTACACGGCACCGCAAGGAGGGCGGCTATGATCACTGTCCCCAGAAAATGCTTGCCGCGGTCACCGACTATATTCTCAAGCAGCGACCCATCCAATTCCGTATAGGACAAGACTCTCACTAATGAACTGAAAAGCCCGCCGATCCCGCTATACAATCCATACAATGCGGAAAATAACAGGCTGCGTATATCTCGAAAAGCCCGGTACAGCATAATCATCTGCACTGCCACGGCAACGACTGCACCCACAGCCTGAGCCGCATAATATAATTCTATTCTCCCCCATGGGGTATTGATCATCGGAAACATATCACTACCTCGCTCTTTTTGCTTTTATATACCTGTCCATCTTTTTGTACACGAGCAGACACACGGTAATATTTTTTCTTCTTTGTTACCCTGACAGAAAAAGACGGTTTCTTGACTTTAGCAATCAGCCTGTATTTTCCTTTTTTCTTATCTGCACGATAGACGCAATACCGAGAGACCTTGATCTTGATCCCGGCCTGAAACGACAGCTTAGCTTTTTTTCTTCCTTTTTTATATCTTCTTTTCACGACCGGAGCCGTTTTCTGAAACTGCCGGAGCTTCTTTGCCGATATCGTCCCGGCAGAAGATTCGCCTGCGTCTGTTCCACCCGCACCAGCTCCACCAGCAGCGTCCCCCGTTCCTGGCGTGCCGGCGTCAGCGACTCCTGCGCCTGTATTTCCACTGCCGGCGCCAGCGACTCCTGCAGCTGTATTTCCACCGTCTGCGCCTCCCGTTCCCGGCGTGCCAGTGTCAGCGGCTCCTGCGCCTGTATTTCCACTGCCGGCGTCAGCGTCTCCCGCCCCCGGCGTGACATCAGCCGTCCCGCCCGGTTCAGGGCTTTCTGCGGAACCTGCCGTGCCATATAAAATTAATTTCATAGGAGCATACGCATCTCCCACCTTTGTGTGATAGACACCGTCATATATGTCAAAATAATAGAAAATCTCCTGCGTGTGCTGATCTTCGCGCGGAATAGACAGCTGATAGATGCCGCCGTAGATTTCTTCCATTTCTTCGGCGAACCATTCCTGTCCTTCCGCCGTCCGGTAATAGAGCGTTGCTTTTTTTATGCCGAAAGCATCCGATGCTTTCACGCGAAAAGTAAATTCCCTGCCACTCTGAGGCGACGGCGTCTGATCTTCTGCTTCCGGCGGCTCCCTGTCTGCGATCAGCTCCTCCTGCTGCGCCATGGCAGTGATATCCATCAAATTGAGCTTCCTGTATGACAATTTCACGGCGCTGCCGTAGCTCCAATCAAGCTTATGGTCCATAGATTCCACAAACATTTTTTGCAATGCCGGAGCCGGATATTTTTCCCGGTCTGCAAAGATGCCGCGGCAAACAGCCATTGCGCCCGCCACTACCGCCGTTGCCGGCGAAGTGCCTGAAACATATTGATACCGGTCGTTTAAGGAGGTGCTATATATCATTTCTCCTGGAGCCGCTACCTCGTATTCCGCTCCCATGCCGACCGCCGTATCCCAATTCGAGAAGTCTGAAATATCCCCCGATGGGTCGTGTGCCATAACGCCGACAACATTATCATAAGCGGCAGGGTAAGCGTTCGCCGCTTCTGTTCCCTCTATGGCAACGTCCTCCGTCACCATGCCTTCATTGCCTGAAGCGGCAGCCAAAAGGCACTTCTGGGAAGCTTTCTCTATGACGCTTTGAAGCAGCAAGGAATCCTCATAAGCGGCAAAAGACATATTGATGACGTCTGCGCCGTTATCTACGGCATATTCAATGCCCTCCGCTGCTACATCTGTCCCAAAATTCCCATCGATGCTGACTTTTACCGGCATGATCCTGGCGCCGTAGGAGATACCTGCTCCGCCGCCATTTCCTGCTTCCATGGCGATAATGCCTGCCATCATCGTCCCATGTCCGTTTTTATCCCTCATTTCTGGCGAAAGGTTGACAAGATTCGCTCCGTGTATGTCGTCCACGTAACCGTTTCCATCGTCATCAACGCCCTCTTCCCCCTCCTGCTCTGCTTCATTGACCCAGATATTATTGATCAGGTCAGAATGAGCCAGGGAGACTCCGGTGTCGATCACGGCCACTGTCACGCCCTTTCCCGGCGCATTTCCTTCTTTCTCCAACAAAGACCATGCTTCTTTTGCCTGTATTTCGTCTATATACCACTGACCGGAAGCCAATTCATCCGCCTCAAAAGGATAAGAAGGCTCGTCCATGATATGGCAGACATAATTTGGTTCCGCCCAGAAGATTCCTTCCTGCCTTCTTAATGCTTCTACTGCTGTGTCAACATCAGTGTCTTCTGTCAGCGTTCCGACATAAAAATCCAATTTCTTTCCAGAAGAAGCGGACAATTTTCCGGACGCCTGTTTCCTCTCTGACTTATCTCCAACCGTAGATTTGCCGCTTACTTTTGCTGTTTGATCTTCTGCTATCTGGTCTTTTGCTGCCTGAGCTTCTGCTGTCATTCCTTCCGCTTGATCTTCCGGCGTCTGTTCCGGTTTCTGTACAGTAGTCAAATAGGATACCTTAGAAACATATTGCCGGCACAGATCCTGTGCCAGCAATTCTTTTTCTGTATCAACGCCGCTTTTTTTCAGTCCGTTATCGCCGGACTCCACCGCAAGGATCACTTCCCCTTCGATATAAGCCGGCTCTGCCGGATTCGCCTGTGCTTTCTTCATCATCCCCGCTGCGGCAAACAGGAACAGGACGCAAGCTGCTGTTCAAATACGTTTCTTCACTGAATCTGAGATATCGGACGTCTTATTGATATGCACTTTGTTCAGAGCGCCGCCGGATACCTGGTCCAGTTCATCATCATCCATCGCCATCTCTTCTGCTTCCTGGTTTAATTCTTGTTCTAATTCTTTATTTTCTTTTTTCATGATAAATCCTCCATTCTTATATTTACCGAAGCTCCCCATTTCCCATGGGACGCTCTCTCCTGTCCGTCTTCGCTGAAGTGCGCCTGCTGGGAAATGGGCTTTTGCTCCGGTTTGTGTGTGTCAGTTTATGGTTTTCTGTTCTGGTTTATGTGTTCCAGCTTACATGTTTCATGCGGCGGTCCAGATGACCGTTTTCCGGGATCCCTGGATTACGCCTTGATCTTCATTTTGGCTGTCACGCCGGCTTTTTTTACCAAGACTTTCTTATACTTCTTCTTGGCTGCCTTCGGCACCTTAAAGACTGCCTTGGCTGCAATGCCCTTGAATGCGTTCTTGCCGATCTTCGGCGCTTTCTTGCCCTTGAAGGTAACGCTCTTCAGGGACTTGCAGCCCTTGAATGCGTTCTTGCCGATCGTCAGCGCTTTCGTACTCTTGAAGGTAACGCTCTTCAGAGACTTGCATCCATTAAATGCATTCTTTCCGATGCTCTGGACATTCTTGCCGATTACTACTTTCTTCAGCTTCTTGCTGTTCTTAAAGACATTAGCGGCAATCTTCTTCACCTTGTAACTCTTTCCACCGATTTTTATGGATGCCGGTATTGTCACAGAAGTTGCCTTTTTATCTGTCTTTGTCACAGTTGCCGTATTGCCGGATACCTGATAGGTCACGCCGTTCTTAACGACAGAATCCTGCTTCGGTGCTGTCGTTCCTGCCGGCGGTGCTGGCGTATCAGCTGGCGGCGCTGGCGTATCAGCTGGCGGTGTGGCTGTCGGCGTTTCTGCCGCTTGCTTCACTGCCAGTTTTATAGAATATGTCTTGATAGCGTCATTTGGCAGGCTGACATAATTAGATATCTCGCTGCCGAAGTTGTAGCTGACGCTTCCATCCGCTGCGCTATCTGCCTGCGTCTCATTCACTGCTGCAGATACATCGCTGTTCTTTGGCATAACGTAAGCGGTCAGAGTCGTTTCGCCCTCCTGGATACCGGTTACATTGCCGGCATCGTCAACGGTTGCGATCCCATCATCGCCTGTTTCCCAGACTACCTGCAGGCCTTCTGTTCCTGTCAGTCCAGTTTTGTCATCAGCATTCTTGGATTTGATATTAGCGACTGCCGTCTCGGTATAACCTACGGCTACCTGCATTGCTTCGCCGTCTCCGATCATACCGTCCTCGATAGCGTTCATTTCATCCATCTGTGCGCCGCTTGCCGTCCTTACCACATCTTTATTAGCCGTCTTTCCTTTGTATTCTACATAGAATTTTCCTGTCTCTTGGATGAAACCATTTTCACCCTCGGTCTTGGTAAACTGTTTTGCAGAATCCACAGATAGCTCTTCGTTAATGGTAATTCCTTCGCCGCGCTCTAATTCTTTGACAGATACCGTCTTCAGCGGGGTCTTGCCATCCTTTGTCTCAATACCGATGACAGCCTTGCCCTCTTCTGCATAACGCGCATCTGCATTCTGAATCTCAACTGTTGCCTGGTAAACGTCACGATCATCTGTTTCCTCAACCTGGAAGCCCTGAATCAGGGTGTCTTCCTCGAGCTTCTCAGAAATCGTCTGATTGATCAGTTCTTTGCCGTCTTTGTCCTTCAATGTCACGATGATAGAAGCTTCGGTATCTTTTTCGCCAAGAACTACCTTTGCTGTCGCATCGTAGGTATTGCCGCCCATCAGCTTCGGAAGTGCAATAGAATCAACCGTTTCCATAGCATCGTCTGTGTCTATGGTACCGTCTTCCTTATTCTTCTGCTGCTGCAGAACGCTTTCGCCGTTTTGATCGGTGATCGTAAGCGTTGCTCCGTCCAGCGTGTCGATACCATCGTTTAGCAGGCTGACGGAAACATAATTTTCCTCGCCGGATGTCAGGCTTTCCATTGTCGTGTTGTCTACTTTCATCACGGATACCGGAGTGATATTCATAGCCACCAGGGACTTATTCTCATAATCCGGAGCCGTATATTCTACAAAGTCTTCTTCTGTGACTTTGTCTTCTGCCTCGTCTTTGCTGTGCGTGCTATTGTAATCTTCTACAGTCTCGTTAAATTCGTCTGCTGTCACCGTCTTCGACTCAGCTTTAGTCGCCAGTGCAGTCAGGGAAGCATCGCTGTTGACTACGAAAGCAAGATTGTCATAATTGTCTCCCTCGCCGCTCGTCACCTGTACTGCTCCTGTCATAGCGCCTTCTGCCAGATCGTAGCGCGCCATATATACCTGAGTCTCGATGCATTGGTTCTCAGCTTTTGCTGCTTCTTCAGAGCCTTCCTCCACGCCGTCTTTCAGCTCGGATTTCTGCTCTGTCCAGGATACGTATACATATCCCTCTGTGCTGTTGACGTCAAAGCTTGAAATGGAGCTGACAGCATTTTCCTGATCCTCTGCCACTTCGCCTTCTACCATGACTGACGGCGGCAGATACTTCTGATCCTTTGGATCTGTTGCCTTTGACTTGTCAATGATATAATATGTGCTTCCATCTTCCGTTGTTCTCTCCAACAGACAGTTCTGTACAACATTAGAGATATTCAGCGCCACAATGTCGCCGTCTGACAGCCATGTCAGATATGTCTCTGCGCCCTCTGTCTTCATTTCTTTTGAAGATACTCTGGTAAACTTCACATTGCTGTCAGATACATTATCGCTTGTCACCATGATCGGATGGGACATCGTTCCTTTTTCAAAATCAAAGATCTGAATATAAACGTCCCTGTCGTTGATGGTAGACATGCTCTGGTCATAATCCACAGTATATGCGAACAATCCCATGTTATTGTAACTGATGGCATCTGTGTCGATGATCTTCGGCGCATATACTTCTGATACTGTGTCATTGCTGCCGGTTACCTGCGTATTTTCTTTGTCTAATACGCCTGCTTCGGACTTTTTGCTGTCCGCATCGACATTGGACTGAACTGTATGCCCTTTGTAAGATGTCGGCTCTGCGTTATCCTTCCAATAGCCCTGGTCATCCAGCTGCTCATCCAGATAAACATCCGGTACCGTGTTAAAGAGTACCTGACCATACAGGGTAGCCATATAGTCTTCGTAAGTAGCACCCTCTCCGTAATAACCGTTTTCGATATCGTCCTTGATGCCGTTATAAGTCTCTTGATTATCCGGCAGTTCCTGATAATCCTCAATCCAGGTTCCATCTGTTCCTGCTTCGCCGCTAAATTTATATACGCGGTACGCCATAAGGCTGCTTACCGGGTAGACGGTGTCTCCGACTACCTCTCCTTCTGCTGTATCAGAAACAGCGTAATCGTTCTTTGTGTAATAAACCATCATGTACTGGCCGTTAAATGCAACGTTTGGTGAGACGTCTGCAGAGGTATCGGAACCAATCTCCTTATTCTTCACTTCTGTCTCTTTCGTAATATTCATGATGGCGCCAAATTTCTTTGTCGTCTTATCGAAGAATGCGCCATGAATATCCATTGCATTCATCATGTCAATACGGGAATCATCGTCTGTAAATTCCTTATTGGCAGCTGACCATGTCACCATGATGCCTCTGTCACCCAGGTCAAAGACGCTCAGATCCTGATCGACCTTCTTGTCATCCTCCAGAAGCGCCGGTTTCCCCCACTGTCCGGTAGTATGGTCGTAGATTGCATAATGTACAGCTGCGCTGTTTAAGCTGGTGCGGACTGGTTTGTTCTGATCATCCGTCTCATCGTCCAGGAATACACCCAGATAATCGCCATTGTTCAGCGCTGCCAGCTGCACGTTTGTACCGCTGTAGATACCTTCGCGCAATGTTGCTTCCGCTACGCCGTTTTCATTCTCATCAAGGCTCTTCATAGAGAAACCAGAGCCAAGCCATTTGCTTCTGTTCTCAAAGTAATCTCTTGATTCCGCCTGCAATACGTTAGCGCTGTCATGCAGGTAATTCAAGTCGTCCATGCCGGTCGCCGCCGTCACGCTGTTATTGCCAAAGAGACTGACATTCTTTGACAGGAACGGCCAGCTGGCGGAAATGAATAAGACCTTCACGCCGATTTCTGCAGACAAGTTGACAGAACCTTCATTTTCTTCTTCACTGGTATAGAACGTCATATTAAACTGTGCCGTACCGGATACCGTCACATTGATCAGGTCTCCGAGCACGCCGGCTCCAGCCGACAGCGTAATGTACGGATTAACGTCAAAGATACCCTCGCGCGTATACGGATTATTTCCATCGCCGCGGAAATTGAAGAGGTCGATCTTGCTGCTTCCGTCTTGGTCTTTCTGTACCAGGGAATCCTTTTCTCCGGAAGTCAGATAATACCTCGGAGGATTGCCCAGCTGATCGTTTTCTGCAATGATAAAGGTTGCGCCGCTGTCGTCAACGCCAAGGCCAAATCCCAATGAAATGGTTATGCCGATCGGCGTTGCAAAGCTGACATTGACGTCTACGCCGCCGGATACGGTAGCGCCGATGACCATGCTCTTAAAGTAGTAAGCATTCTTGTCATCGTCCCGTGCAAAGCAGATTTCCAAAGATACGTCTACGGTTGCTGATACGCCGGCTCCCACGTCTGTGGTAGACTCTTCGGCGGTAGTGGATCTTGCCATCTCATCGTCAAAGTCTTTGCCTGACGTCTCCATCGTCTGTTTCAATTTCTCAAGATCCTGCTGATCCTGAGCCGTTGGGCCGCCCTTCTTCTGAGCCAGCTCTTTTGTCTTGTCAATATAAGCTCTCTGCGCCGTTGCTTTTGCAACTGCCTTTTCTGCTACGGAATCAAACTGTTCTGGAGAAGATACTTCTTTTGCAATATCGCCGGAAGAAAATCCAAGAGACAATACCATGTTGCCCTCATCGTCCACAACGATATTTTCATTCGTGTCTGCATCAAATTCGCCATTCCAGCCTAAGTTGAACTTGCTGTCGATGTTTCCCACCAGAGAGATCACGGTGTTCGCTCCGCCAAATTCAAAGCTGTTGGCAAAGTCGATCATACCGATACTTTCCATCAGGTAGATTCCTGTGCTGCGCTCATAATATTTTCTGTCATTCTGGTCAAGTACCTGGAATGTCATCGTTGTCCCCGGAGCCAGCTCCAATTCTTTCGGATTGAAATCAAAGACAAACTGACCGTTATCCTTCGGCTCGATTGCCTGAGTGATCGCTTTGTTCGCATACTCGCTCCCATCCTTGCTATAGAAGCGCAGGACTGCCTTCCTGGGCTGTACATCGCTATTCCTGCTGTTGACCTTAAATTTCATGCGGTAATGCTTGTCGCCATTGTTCATAGCGTTCCATGCTACCGATGTCTCTGTCTCTTCCTCATCGTCTACCAGAGAAACCGTGGCAGAAGCGATATCCATAACGGAATCTGTAGAGAAGTATACGTTCTGGAAGATGTCCGGATTGCATACAACATTTTCTGACATGGAGCAACCGTCGCCGGCATTGTATGTAAATGTCACCAGCATACGGTCTTTCTTCAGGTAAGTGCCATCGCCGGACATTTCATAATAACCGCCTCCGGCATTTGTATATCTGTCGCCGGCGTAATATTTGGTCGTGTCTGTATCTCCATCCGCCATGACCTGTACGCCGTTCAATTCTGTCGTGGAAGACTTCTGCGTAAATAATTCCTTATCCTTCAGGAATACCCTTCCTGTAAGATAATGCATATTCGCCTTATCTGTTATCACTTCGCGCATCTCAAAATCATAATAGATCTTCGTATAGGAGACAGACGGTGAAAAGGCGAGTACATTTCCAGAAACCGGTTCAAATCCTTTATATCCGCTTCCGGCTTCTTTCTCTTTTTCACTGATCTTACCATCTTCCTCCAGGGAATCCAGTGTTCCATCGCTCCAGACAGCCCGGTATTGGTATTTGTCTGTCGATGTGGACGGATCCGCCTGACCGATGATGGAATATGTCATCCCCGTCTCTATGCCGGTGATATCCATCGGCTTGCCCTTCTCACCGCTGATCGCTTTAGAAGGATCTGACGGATCGACATACAGAACAGCTCCTTTGTCTGTATTGTCTCCGGAAGGATCTGCCATGACGCGGATCATAGATTCCTGATACTGGATATCCACATTGATCTGGTTCGTTGTAGACGGCACCAATGTGATCTCGTTGCCCAGGGATTTCGCAATCTGTGGCACTGCCTTCTTTGTCTTAGAGTCTATCGTTGAAAATCCTGCTATGGAGTATCCCTTATTAGGAACGCCAACGATCTCGATAGAGTCCAGAAGCGTTGCGTCTGTCAAAGTAGAACCGTTGTTAAAGCCTTTGAATGAGCCAAGCTTTGCCTGGGACAGATTCTCATAAGAGGTTGTTCCATCCGTTCCCTTCTTCTCCATCTTAATGCTGCCGTTATTTAAGAATTTCAGGTTTGCTTTTTTGACTTGAAATTTTGGCCGCAGAGAGATCGAGGTAGTTGACCTCCCGGATTTGCTCAATAAAGATTCCAGCGTATAACTGCTGCCGGTACCGAGATCTACCCACTGCTTTGACCCAGCATTATAGATCTGATAGCCTTTAAAATCTGTATTAGACGAACCCGGCTTCACATTGTTGCTCGTCTTACTGTTTGTGTCATAAGCCCAGCTCAGCGTTACGCTGTCAGACGGATAATAAACAGATTTTTTGGTTGAGTTGTTGATATACATCTGACCAAGGCGGATCAGCGATCCAACATTGCTGCTCGCATTGGAACCGGTGAAGCGTTTTTCCTGATAAGCATTATACTCATTGGAAGCCTTGCTGCCGTTAGCGTACTCATTATCCACTGAGAGCACATATTCCGGATAGTAGATCTTTACGCTGGTGACCTTCAGCTCAGCATTTTCATTTTTATTCATTGGCTGAACATAAGCTGTCAAGGATACGTTTTTTCCTTTGCTTGACACATCGCTAAAAGTACATGTGCCGCTGACGCTGCTGCCGGTTCCGCAATTCTGCTCCTCAGTGCCCAGCTTAAACCAAACCTTGCGGTCGGATTTCTTTACCTTGTCGCAGCCTTCCTTTACTGTCGTGCTTCCTCCTGTGCTGCTATACTTGATCTCGATTCTGGATGCAGTACTTAAATTCTCGCCGCTAAAAACCGTGACGTGACGCTCTGACGTTGTCCTCGAAGCAGAAACTGTTTTTGAACCCTTGTCTTGTGACCGTTCATTTGCCTTCACGCCCGCTTTGCCGCTGAATACCACTTCTTCGGCTACGGTGCCTTCGATCGCTTTGTCTGCGGTGATGGTGACAAGAGTCGCTTTTTTCTCTGTATTCACCACGCCATCCGCCGTACTCAAGCCGACATAGAAGGATACGTCCTCCTTTGTGTCCGCATCGGCGACCAATGGGATCTTCACTGTCTTGCTGGTCATTCCCGGAGCAAAGACAAGCGCCTCATTGACTGCTTCGTAGTCTGTCCCGGCTTTAGCTGTCAGCTCTGACGTCCCTACGTTCAGCACACTGAGCTTCTCTGTGCCGGCGGTCTTATTAACCGTCAGTTCGACATCCTGGCTTCCTCTTTTTACCTTAACGGAAGCTGCTGCCATTTCGTAAGCATCCGGCTCTTTTTGCTCATTATCCTTGATATTGAAATATCCGGTATAATTTTCGCTGATCTTGGCGCCGGAAGCATCGGATAAGATGAACATAACCTGCTCATCGCCTTCTGACAGCTCATCGTCAATCGCAGAGAGGTCGACCTCTTTCTTATACTCGCCGTCTTCAAAGGTGAAAGTATATTCTACGCCGTCCATCTTCTCTGCCGCTGAAAGGAGATTTTTCTTTCCTTTTGCCATCAGCTGCTCTGCGCCCTGATAGCTGCTGTCCTTCTTATCATTGGTCTCTCTCCATGACTTCTGTACGGCTGCTGCATCATTTTGCAATGCTGCTGCCTTAGCTACGCCGGACAGTTCGCTTAATTTCGCTTCCCCATCCTGCTGTGCCACTGCCGCTTTTACATCAACAGAGTCCTGCTCTTTTTGATCTTTTTCGGCTTCCTTGACAGTCAGACTGTCTCCATATTTCTCCATCAGGGTCTCGTTGCTTCCCTCTGCTTCCAAGACGGTTGATTTCTTTCCATCCTGTACTGTCATCAGGTAATCCTCGCCATATTTTGCGGAAACGCCGATTGCCTTCAGAGTAACTTTTGCTTTTCCTTTTGTTCCTCCGGCTCTCACTACCAGAAGCTGGGAATCCTGTCCCTCGGCTCCTGTTATCTGTGACTCGCCAAAAGCAAACATTCCTTTCGGATACTCTGTGCTGTCCACTGCCTGAGCCAGCTTTTCTTTCATTGCCTGCTCCGTCAGCGCATTATTCTTCTTCTCTGCTGCAGAGACATCTGCCGGAAAAGAAACCATGGATAACGTCATGCTGCAGGACAGAACGGTTGCAAGTATCCTTTTTCCAAGTTTTGGCATCATTTTCAAAACTTTTTCCTCCTTTTTTTGAAAATATCTATATAATTATGGCCGCAGCGCCGCATTCTCATATACCAGACGATATGCCTTCCGGTAGAGAATTCTTTGCTCCAACCTTGTTTTATCCACTTTTTCCTCTAATTCCTCCACGGAGGAATACTCCTCCCCGTCAACAAAAGCGTTCAGGCCCTCCTGATATTCCTCGTCTGTCAGCGTCAGCTTTTCCTCTTTGATGACCGCCTGATAGACCATTTCTGACGCAAGCAGGCCTTTCGCTGCATCTGTCAGCTTTTCCTGATAGTCTTCCTCACTGACGCCGTAAGCAGCCTGCATATAATCTTCCAGGGAAAGATTCGCTTCTATTGCTTCCTGCCTGTATGTCTCTTCTGCCTGCTGGCGGAATTCTTCCAGCTGCTGTTCCGGATATTCCCGGATCGTTGCATTTGCCACCGCCTGATTCCATGCCGCATCCGCCATGGCGTCCTCTGCTTTCTGTTTTCTCTGTTCTTCCAGCTGCGCACGGACGTTTTCTTTCACTTCATCCGCCGTACCGCAGCTAAAATATTTTTCTGCTGTCTCTGCAGTCAGCTCCGGCACATCCATGCGAAATACATCGGATACCGTCACATGGTAGGACAGCGTCTTTCCGGCATAAGCGGATGGATCGCTCTTTGGCAGCCTTGCGCGGACGACAAATTCTTTCTTGCCGGGAGATCTGCCTATGAGCCCCTTCTCCAGGTCGGAGACTAAGAATCCTGCGCCGACTTGCACGGTCATATCCTTACAATATGCCCCGGAAACCTTTTTCTTGCCCTGGTATCCCTGGAAGCTGACCGTTGCATAATCTCCTTTTTGGATTGTCTTGTTTTTCTTTTCTTTCCTGACGCCGTTGCTTTGCAACACATTGTGGATCTCCCGCTCTACATCCTCATCGGATACCTGCTCCGGCTGGACCTTTTGCACCTCAACGCCTTTATATGTTCCCAGTTCTACATAACCGGTAAGGTCAATGACTTGATTGATAGACTGCTTGCTCCATTCAGAGCCTTCCGTATCGCCGTCCTTTTGAGAGGCGGCCGAAGACGGCGTCCCGGATGAATCCTTTGTCCCCTTCCCTTTCCCGCCGCAGCCGGTCAGGAGCATGGCGGCAACCAGTGTGCATAGGGCAAACGTCCCTCCGAGCCGGATTCCTTTTCTCTTTATCGCACCATGCTTCGTCATATCTGTCTCTCCTCCAAAATCATTTCTTTCCGTCTGCCAGTCTTTTTTTAACAGAGAGGCGATCCTGCTCTCGCCCGGGCGGCTGCCTGTGATTTTCCCGGAGCTAGTTCTGCTCCCTGCCGCCCTGCCGGCGGCAGGCTGCGCCGGCAGGAAGTAATGCCCCGCCCCTTTCATCCCTTTGACTCGCATCGTCCCGCAAAAGTACTTTCTCCATTCACGGTACCGTTTGCGCCAGCCAAGTGTCAGGACATCTTTTTCCCCAAAAATCAGCGTGACAGGACAGTCAAAACGTCTCTCCTGCCGTCCTTCCATGTAATCAAAAAACCTGTCTGTATCCGCCCTAAACTGCGGGATCCTGACGTCAAAGCCCAGGACGTCCCTTCTCTCCGGCTGCAGGCTTTTCAAAAACTTTGCGATCGCACGATCCGGCAAGAGATCCCAGGGCGAAACCTTCCTTCTGCCCAGATGCAGATATCCGGCAGGCAGGGACGCCGCCAAATAGACATTTCGGACCGCCTTGCCCTGGTCTTCCAGGGCTTCCAGCAGAGCCAGCGCCAGCGCACTCCCTACGCAATAGCCAAATAACGTATAGCCCGGATAGCCATCCATCTGCACAGCCAGCGCTTTGGCCGCCTCTCTCGCCGATTGCCCGCCAAGAGCCGCCGGACGCACAACAGCGATATCCCAAGGCATATTCTGAAGCTGACCGGCAAGTGCGCCGTAAATCTCGCTTTCTCCCCCGCCATAGGGAACGCATACCAGCAAATGCTCTTCCCGCCTCCGGATCAGCCAGTCAATTCCGCCGCAGAGGGCGGGTTCCCTCTTCAAGACACGCTCCAGCTGCCTGATCGAGGGATGCTGATAAATCATCCCGTAAGAACAGTTGTATCCTCTGTCTCTCAGCGCCCCGACCAGCTGCAACGCCGTCAGGGAATCGAGCCCTTCTTCCAGGAGATTGCTATCCATGGAAACGGACGACATCGGAAGATATTCGCCGACCAGCTTTGCCAAAAGCTTCCCGGCAGGAGTAGACGGGCTTTCGCTCTTTTCCCGCCGATCCGGCGCTTCTGACCGTCTCATAGCCATCAATGTCTGTATCTCTAATTTTCCATTTTCTTTTCTTGGAAATTCCGGCAGCCAATACCAAACGTCTGGGATATGATATGATGGAAGTTGATCTTCCAATCTGGCGGAAAGCCCTGGTATCTCTGCATCCGCTTCATACCAGGCGGTCAGCCGCCGTCCATCTGACGCCGCATACGCCGCCCGGATCTCGCTTTGCTGCAATAAAAGGCACTCTATCGCACTCGTATCAATGCGCATCCCGCGCACTTTCGTCTGGGAGTCCTGCCTCCCGCAGAAAAGGAGTTCGCCATCGTCCCGTAACAGGCAGCGGTCGCCGGTACGGTATGCTCTCTGTTCCCGCCAGCGAACATATCCTCCCTGCTCTTTTTTCTCTTTTCCAATATATCCCATCCCTACCAGATCACCCACAACACAGAGCTCACCTTCTTCACCGGCTGGCAGCAGCGTCTGGCCGTCCGGCGCCACTATGTATAGCTGCGTGTTCGCTACGGCCCTGCCAATAGGGATCTCGCTTTCCTCTCCCAGGCATTCGTACCAGGAGACATCTATCGTACATTCTGTAGGACCATATAAATTGATCAGACGCACTCCCGGCAAATCCTTTTTTACTCTCTGCGCCAGCACGGGAGACAATGCTTCCCCGCTGACAAAAATCTCTTTCAGGCTATGTTCTGCGTCCAGGCACCCTTCGCGTTCCCAATCATCCAGAAATGCCGACAGCATTCCCGGGACGAAATGGCATCGGGTGATCCCCTGCTGAAGAATCGCCTCGCGGATCCG
>CANPZE010000045.1 GCA_947589315.1 uncultured Lachnospiraceae bacterium
TCGGATACAGCTGTACGCATACGTGCGCGCGCAGACTGCCTGAGCCTTCTGCGCCTCTTCCGGGTAATCAGACGGCATCTCGCTCGCGACCACCCCGCCCATGGTCAGCTCCCGGAAATATTTCTGGTCGAGAGGGATGCGTACCAGCAATTCTCCCCGCAGGCCAATTCCCCAATTCTGATCAGCTGCAACAATAAGATTCACCCTGAATACCTCCTTATCCGGCTCACAGCCTCTGCCCTCCTACAGAAACTTTTTCAGTTGATGGATCAACATCTTTAGATCGATCGGCTTAGAAATATGGGCATTCATTCCACAATCCAGGCAGTGCTGGATATCCTCCGAAAAGGCGTCTGCCGTCATAGCGATAATGGGAAGCCCGGCGTCCGGCCGTTCCAGCCCGCGGATGGCCTTTGCAGCATCATATCCCGTCATTACAGGCATCCGGATATCCATTAGTATGACGTCAAAATACCCCTCCTGGGATTCTGTAAATTTATCCACGCAGGCCTGCCCATTTTCTGCCCTTTCTACCTCAAAGCCCGCGCCTGTAAGGAGTTCCTGGGCAATTTCCCAGTTCAGATCATTATCCTCTGCCAAAAGTATATGTTTCCCCTGGAAATCATATTGCTTTTCCTCGGATTTGGCCGCCGTCTCCTCACCTATGCCGGCATAATGGCTTAACCCATAATAGAGATTGGATTTAAATAAGGGCTTGGAAATGAATCCATGGGCTCCGGCCTTCTTGGCCTCCTCCTCAATATCACTCCAGTCATAGGCAGAAATGATCAGAATAGGCACCTCGTCTCCCAGAATCTTCCGAAGCTCCCGCGTAGTCTCCAGGCCATCCATCCCAGGCATCTTCCAATCCAACAATACAATATGGTAATCCCTGTTCTCCTTATGGCGTTGCGCCACCATTTCCACAGCCTCACTCCCGCTCAAGGTCCATTCTGCCTCCACACCGATCTCCCGCAAAGCGGATACCGCCCCAAGGCACAGATCCCGGTTATTGTCCACCACCAGCATGTTCCACGCCGGAAGACGCATATCCCCTCTTTCCTCCCTGGCTTTTTCCAGATCCAGGATGACATGGAACTCTGTACCTTTTCCCAGCTGGCTTTTCAGTTCAATCCTTCCTCCCATGGCATCTACAATATATTTTGTAATCGCCATTCCCAGGCCGGTTCCTTCCGTCTCTTCTACCTGCTTGTTCTTCTCCCTGGTAAAGGTTTCAAAAATCTTTTCCTGGAATTCCGGCGTCATTCCGATACCAGTGTCTTTTACCCGGAAATGGCAGCGCACATACTGCTCTCCTCTGGGGGAAGATTCCTGCGACAGATATACGTTGATCCTGCCCTTCTCCGGCGTAAACTTGATCCCATTGGACAAAAGATTGATCAGGATCTGATTCAGCCTCACACTGTCACAGTATACCGACTCGGTCTCCATATCCTGGATAAATATATCAAAATGCTGATTCTTCTCCCTAATCTGCGGCTGTACAATATTTAAAATACTGCCCATGGTCTCTCTCAGGGAAACTAAATCCATATTCAAGGACAATTTTCCACTTTCAATCTTAGACATATCCAGGACGTCATTGATCAGACCCAGCAGATGTTTACTGGACAGGGTGATTTTCTTCAGGCAGTCCTCAACCTTCGCCGTGTCCTGCAGATTGGCCATGGCAATCGTTGTCATTCCCACAATTCCGTTCATCGGCGTCCGGATATCGTGGCTCATATTTGACAGAAATTCACTCTTGGCCTGGTTGGAATGGACCGCCTCCGCCCTGGCCCTGTCCAGCCTTTTCATCTGCTGCTGCGACAGATAATAATACCAGATAAAGATCCCCATAAACGCCACTACCAGTAAGAGGCAGCCCAGCATTATGGTATGGACTCTCTGGCTTCCCAATACAGCCGCTGTACGGTCCAGCTCACCATGAGTCATCACACTGACCAGATACCAGTCGCTTTCCGGAAGGTAGGTAGCATAAATATGATGGTGCGTCCCATTGAGTGAAAGCATTGTGAACCAATCCTTATTATGGGCAACCGATTCTTTAAATTCCCGGATACACTTCTCGGCAGACCGCCCTCTGTCTTCTGTATATGTTTTTTGGAGGTGGGCGAAATAATTTGTCAGATCGGAATCATTTTTTGTAGAAATCACAAAATCCCCGTTGGAGCGGATAATATGGGAATATACCAGCGAATCCTCTCCCTGAAGGTGGATGGTATTTTTCAAATTGTCCATAGGGATCCCCGCTACTAACGCCGTACTTTCCTTCCCGCCCCTCATGGGATAATGGGCATCCTGCCCCATGACCAACAGCTCTTCTCCTTCCCGGCTGATGCCGCTGGTCACCTTGCTCCTGCCATCTACCAACACGCCAAGATAATCCAGTTGGTCAAACACATCCACCGGATCACCATAGACTGTCTCGCATTCCCCTTCCTCTGTATATAAGGCCAGATAGGTGAAGTCTCGGATTTCTGCGGCCTGGGCTAACTCGTTTCTCATTTCCTTTCCGTATTCCATCTCTTCCGGAACGATCTGCTCTGTAATTTCGATCAGCTGAGATAGATGAAGATCTATAATAGACGTAAATTTCTGCTTTATCTGCACACTCATCTCTGACATATAGATTTCACCGATCTCCCGAATGGATTCATCGCTTTTCTTATTCATTGATGTCAGAAGCCATATAAAGACAATGATACATAAACCGACCAGGCTGAAAAAGCTGATCCATAAAAATTTCTTCGTCTGATTAATCATAAATCTTTGTCTGCCCTTTCTTTAAAATGATATTCATATTCCCGGGGAATATAGGCTTTGATATAGATCCCTTCAGTCCGGTACTCCTCTTCCAAGATCTGCCCATATTGCCGTACTAAATTTATCTTTCCTCCTTCCGTATAAGGAAATGTCTTTTCCAGAAGGACCTTTCCCTCCTGCAATACCTGAGTAATACACTGCAGCAGCTCCTCGATTCCCTGGCCATACTTTGCGCTGATGCATACCGTCCGTTCTGCCTGGAGATCCTTTAACACAGGAAGCGCCTCCAGCCTGTCAATCTTATTAAAGGCCGTAACCACCGGTTTATCTCCCACCTGCAGCTGGCGCAGGGTATCATATACGGTAATCATCTGCTGATCCATATCCGGATTGGAACAATCCACCACATGAAGGATCAGGTCTGCATATCCGGCCTCCTCCAAGGTACTGCGGAAGGCCTGTATCAAATGGTGCGGCAGCTTGTGGATAAATCCTACGGTATCTGTAAACAGCAGCGCCTCTTCTTGCTCTCCCGATTTCCCTTCCCTCTTCCTGGTCGTAGGATCCAATGTGGCAAAAAGTTTATCCTCGGATAGCACCCCGGCATCCGTTAGATAATTCAGTAGGGTAGATTTTCCCGCATTGGTATATCCCACAATAGCAACTACAGGAATAGGGCTTTCCTGCCGTTTCTTACGGGTCAGCTCTCTGGTATGCTGTACTTGCTCCAGTTCCCGGCGCAGCTGGGAAATCCTCTCCTTGATCATACGGCGGTCCATTTCCAGCTTCTGCTCCCCCGGCCCCCGGGTGCCAATCCCACCGCCCAGGCGGGACAGTTCCTGCCGTCCCCCCGCCAGATGGGAGGAACGGTACCGCAACTGTGCCAGTTCCACCTGAAGCTTTCCCTCATTGGTAGAGGCATGGGCCGCAAAAATATCCAAAATTAATATGGTCCTGTCAATCACCTTTACATCCAGCGCATCGGAAAGATTGCGGAGCTGCGCCGGAGTAAGCTCATCATCACAGACTATCGTATCGGCCTCTTTTCTCTGCGCCAATTCTCTTAACTCCTCCAGCTTTCCCTTTCCCACATAGGTTCCCGGATGGATCCGTTCTCTGTTCTGGATCACCTTTGCCACAGTCACCGCTCCCGCTGTCTGCCCCAGCTCTTCCAATTCCTCCAGGGACTGCCATACTTTTGTCTCATCTCCCAGCGCCACTCCTACCAGAATGATTCTTTCCTCTCGCTGGGCGGTATCGTATAACACGTTTCCCATATTAGCCCTCCTTCTTAACCTTCTGCCGGATCCTGGTTTTGATGAATTCCAATTCCTGTTCCATCTGGGCATCTCCGGCATAGGCGGCCAGATATTCTTTTGCAGATTTTCTGGCCTTCTTAAACATCCCCAGCTTCTCATACAGTATTGTCTGATTCTTCAGCAATGCCTGGCGGGCAGAGGCATCACTGCGTTCCAGACCCTTCGTTAAATATTCCTGTGCTTTCTCATACTCTTCCAGCTCCAAATAACAACCGGCAATCTGATTATATACCATTGCCGACTCCGGATTCTCCGTCACATTCAAATAAGCCTCAAAACAGTTCAACGCTTCCTGGTAATCTTCCTTTATCATATTTACCAGCCCCAGATAATAATTGGCCTCCTTACTGCCGCCTTCCCTGGCCTCCTCCAGGTAAGCTGCGGCTGTCTCATAATCTTCCAGATAATAGCAGGCCTTCCCGAACTGGCACACATCCTCTGGAGTATCAGCCTTACCCGATAACAGCTCATTCATGATCTGCCTGGCATCTTCCTCCTCCCCCTGGGATTGGTACAGACGATATAAGGCAAAGTATCCTTCATAGCTTTTTTGGGAATTGACGACTGCCAGATAATCTTCCTTTGCCCCCTCATAGTCCTCCAGCGCCTCCTTCAAGGTTCCCCTCTTCAGATAGACATCCCAGGCTTCCTTATCCTGATCTAATATTTCATCATAAAGGGCGCAGGCCTCCTCTGTCCTGCCCAACATCTGCAAAGCGGCGGCCCTGGTACTGGCGATATTCTCCTTTAATTGGGAGGCTCCCTTATATTCCTCTGCCTCCTCGCACAGCTCCAATGTTTTCTGATAATCCCCCAGATTATAATAAGCAATCGCCTCACCCAATAAAACCTGCTTATTGTTCTGGTCAGAGATGCTGTTTTTCGTATCCTGATAAGCCAGCTCAAACTGTTGCAGCGCTTCCTGGTACTGTCCCAGATGGTTCAGGGTCATCCCATAGCTAATATAATACTCTGCCCGCTCCTTATTGGCAGCGATAGCCTTCTGAAACTGCCGGGAGGCATCTTCATAATTCCCCTGGCCAGCCAGTTTCTCCCCCTTTTCATATGCCTTGCTTCCCTTACCGCAACCCGCTAACAGCAATGCGCTGCCGCATAAAACGGTTGCCAGCAATATTTTCTTCCCTGCATCTTTTCTTTCTTTCATTATAACCTCCATTTTGAGAGGACACCCTTGAGTACCCAACCTTATTAGATGAAAAAGAAAACGGGAACATTTCCTCCACTCCTAAATGTCCCCGAAAACCATGAATCCCCGGCTTATTTCACCTTTTCTGTTACCCTCTCTAACAGAATTCTGCGCTCTGACGAGGTAAAGGTCTTTCGATCCAAAAGCTCACTGCAATAAATCTCCATATCGCCATCATCCCAAAATTCCACATCATCCTTCAGCATTTGCGTACGATATAAATGCTTACTGATCAAAATCCGATAATAAAAATATCTTCCGTCCCGATATTGCTCCAAAAAGCCTTTCCGCACCAGCTTCCCAAGAAACGTAGAAACTGTCTGCGGCTTCCAGTCCTTCTTATATTTTTCATTTGCCAGCCCCATAATATGAGCCAGCCTGGCTCCGTCCCCAAGGTCCCATACGCATTTCATCGTAACTTTTTCGCTCTCTGTCAATGCTTTCGCCTTCATTCAATCAACCTCATCTTTCTATGATTTTGTCAGGAACCCTATTATCGAACTATATACTAACAAATCCATGCTTAGATATCAAGTCTTTTCCCAAGTTTTTTATCTCCCCTGTCCTCATCCACAAGCATGGTCACTTCTCTTTCTCTGCCTTTTTTCTGACAATAAGGCAAATCCCTCCATACAAGAACAACATCACCAGAAACAGAATGATCGGAATTGCCATGGGTCTCTGCATTGCCATTTCATAAACCATATACACCGTTGCCGCCAGGAATCCAATGCTGGCTATTAAGCGGATCACGTACCATTGCTTCATGTCTATCCCTCCTTAAAAAGCCGTGTCCCGGAATTTCTCCGGCACACGGCTTTCATGTCTTTTAATAAGCTTGATCCCTATGGAAGCTTATTATTATTTTACTTTCACCTTCAAGATTGCCTTTTTGCCATTATAGGTCGCTACAGTAACCTTATAAGTCTTCTTCTTAGCCTTGGCTGCCACCTTAACGCTGACAGCATTGCCAGAAGCTTTTTTCACTGTAAGTTTTGCCTTCTTCAATGCCTTGGCATTCTTTACATTAATTGTATAGGATGCTGCCTTAGAAGGCTTGATAGAATACTTCACAGTAGTAGATTTGCCCCGCTTAACGGTAACCTTCTTCTTGGCCAGCTTCAGCTTCTTCGGAGCCTTCTTAACCGTTACTGTGATCTTTTTCTTATTTTTGCCATACTTAACGGTGATCACTGCCTTACCTGTCTTCTTAGCGGTGATAACACCCTTTTTATTGACAGCCGCTATCTTCTTCTTACTGGACTTGTAAGTAGCTTTCTTACCCTTAGGAACGATTCCCTTAATCTTAATCTTCTCTTTCACACCCACGGTCAATTTGCTGGGCGTAGCGGAAGAAGAGGTCTTGGCGATCTTGCTGACTTCAAATCCATAGCTCTTAGCGTCTTCATTGTTGGAAACCAATACTACGGCAAATTTATTTCCTGCCAATGTTACCTTCTTACCCTTCAGCTCGTTGCCATAATATACGGTAGCCTTACCATTGCCATTTACCAGGTACAGGCAGTCGCCATCCTTATCGATACTGGTCTTCTTGTCGAAGGTTGCTGTAATCTTGGATGTATTGCCAGATGCCTTATATCCATAGGTTGTTACTACTCCTGCCTTATAGTTGTGGGCTGATTTAGGAGCCTTCTTGCTCATAGTAGGATTGACAACCATAACAGCCACACTATAGGTAGATGTCTCTGTTTTTCCATCGATCACTGACTTAGCGCGAAGCCTGTATGTGATTCCCTCATATACGTCAGAATTCGTATCATCAGAAACTATCTTGGACGGCGCCTTTACAGTAACCTTCAGTTTATCAGCATTTTTACCTGCAGCAGTCTTTGCCCTCACCATATCATGGGTAATAGCATCTTCTACAAACCACTGATATTCTACCTGCGCTCCCTCCGGCGCTGTCACCTTACCATTCAGGGTGATCTTGCTGCCCGGTAAAGTCACATCTGTGGAAGCTGTTGCCTTTTTCACAAAGATCTTAGGCGCTTCAGACAACTGGAAATATGCATTGTAAGTCTCGCCATCCGTCTTAACTTCCAGCTTATAATCTCCATAATTGTCCTTAGTCACAGAAGCGATACTATAGGTTGCTGTATTAGCCCCATTAATCGCTACATACTTGCCAGTGGTCTGAATATCATCATTCTTCTCATCAATGTATTCATAATCTTCATCATAATAATACCATTGCATTGTTGCAGGATATTTCTTCTTGCTGCTAACAGTAGCCTTCATATTTACCTTTGCACCCAGAGCAGCCTCATATTCTGTCTTGGCAGTCTTTACGACCAGGCCCGTATCAAAATATACATAGAAATATACGGTATAGGAGTTAATTGCATTTGCTACGTCACAAGCATAGTATCCCACATTATCCTTGCCAAGGGCAGAGATAGTATAAGTCCCTTCATTGGATTCTGCAATGCGGTTATTGCTTGTGAAATACGGGGTCTTACTATAATACCACTGATAATAGGTAGGATAGGAAGGGTCTTCTACTGTAGTAACCTTCATTGTCAGCGCTTTTCCAGCAGTTCCTTCCATGCTAATGATGTTTCCCTGTTCCTCTTCTGTTCCGCCGGCCCAGGTAAAGGTCATGCCAGATTTCAGGTATACAGAGAAATAAATCTTTGTGCTATCCTCACCATCGCTTATCTCACAATAATAGTTCTTAATATCTCCCATCTTGGCAGCCGCCACAGAATAAGTATTGGCAGTTGCGCCATAAATCGCCTTATCACTATTCTCTTCGTACCATTGATAGGTCAAGGCTCTTCCCTCTTTTGTAGTTGCTGTTACGCCAAGAGTAAAGGCAGAACCCAGGGCAACATACTGGGTTTCATCTGTAGAAGCTTTTGCCTCCAGATAACTTTTATTATCCTTCTTTATAACAAATACCAGATAGTCTACTACAACATTGTTGTACAGCGCATAACAGGTATATTCTCCATACTGTCCCGCTGCCAGGCTATTGATCGTCAGTGTTGTTGTATTCTGATTGTCCAGTGTTGTTGCATCGCCATTCTCATCTACAAATTCCCAGATATAAGTCAGTGCCTTATTCTCAGGATTGCTTACATTGGCTCCCATGGTCACAGCTTCTCCTACATTACGCAGAAGCACGCTGTCAGTAGCGTATTCCATGATCACATTGCTGAACGGATTCAGTCTGAACTGTAAAGATTTCTGCTGCCCTGTCTTTAAGTTCTCAACTGTTACGATATAAGTTCCATATTGAGCCATATTGATGTTACCGATAACCAACGTGTCTGTATTAGCATTCGGGATAGGCTCATAATCTCCGGAATAATTATCAAAATCTCCTGATTTCCTAAATTCCCAGGAATATTCATAAGCAGCACTGGCGTCATCTGAACCAGCCGCAACCTTAAAGGTTGCAGTAGAACCTTCCTGCTTATACTGTGTCTTTTCAGTCACAGCGCGAACCCAGAAATTATCATTTCTTACAACGGAGAACAGGAAAGTTTCTTTGCAGTCCTCCTCATCATCGCCTTTTCCATTCGTAGCAATACAGCGATAATCTGTAAAATCTTCATCCTTGGTAAGCGCCAGGGAATAGGTTGCGCCGATTGCTCCGCTAATCACCTGCCAGCCATCATTGACACGCTTATACCAGCGATACGTAATGGGATAGCTTGCTGCAGATACCACATTGACTGTCAGATCAACACTTTCACCCAGATTCTTATATACTACATTTTGACTGGGAGTATTTACCTGCCAGCCATAGTCTTCGCTGACATGATAATACAATTCACGGTAATTTACCCCATCGCTTACCTGCACCTTGTAGGAACCAAATTGCTCTGCCGTAATGGTCTCCATTGTATATGTGCTTCCTGTCTGTCCCGGGATCTCCTCATAAGTATAGACATCATCGGAATCAGGATCGTTGGAGATCGTTCTCTTATACCATTTATAGGTGATCGGATATTTGACCGGATCCATATTGGTAGCAAATGCCTCCAGCACTACCTTGGTGGATACCGGCGCCTCGATATCATCCTCTCCTGTATATGCCCATAATGCTGTGATCTGCCGGAAATAAAATGCCTTGCTGACAGATTCCTCTGCCTTGTACGGGTCTTCCATATCGGCAGCCGTAGCTGTTATCGGATAAGCATACGCCTCGCAGCGATAGCTTGCCGCAAAGTCTTCCTTCGTCAAAGCCTGAATCGTATATGTAGAGAGCGCATTCGTCAGCTTCTCTCCATCCTTATACCATACGTACTTCATCTGATAACGGGAAGCATCGACATACATATTGTCCAGGCCCATGGTAACACTTGCGCCTTCCGTCCGGCGATAAGTCGTACTGGTATCATAGAGTACCAGGCCGGAATCCCGGATCACATAAAAACTCCTTGTATAGGTATCCTGTACAACTCCATTGGCGTCCTTAAAATTCACAGTGCAGACATACTCACCGTAATCAGCCTCCTTAGCCGGTGTAAATGCATACCGGGAAGGATCGGTGGATGTGTTGGCGCTCGCCGGGGCGCCCAGGACAACAGAATCTGCAGTACCTACATACTGCTGCCAGCTGTACTCTGCCGTATATCCGGGATCTACCTGGATACCGGGATCCAATACAACATTCTCGCCCATTGTTTTGTAATAATAATAGCTCTTCTCTTTTCTTCCATCTGTAAGGCTGTAAGGATGATCTATTTCTACCTGGATCGTCACTTCCTCACTCATATTGTCATGGGTTACTGTCAGGCGGTAAGTACTTATGCCCTCGTCATACCAGGATGCATCGCTGTCAGCCCTCATGGTATTTGTGGTATTGGCAGCATCCTGCCAGTTTCCAGTATCTACTACTTTTCTCTCCCACTTGTAAGTATAACCTGTAGTATCTGCCACTATTGTATAATCTGTATCACCAGAACCCTTCTTTACGATCGCAGTAGATAAATCTACTGTCTGTCCCGGATTCACGGTATATTCTGACAGATACCTCAAATAAAAGTCACTCGTACCGATCTGTTCATAAGAATAATCGGATGAAATGCTCTCATTCGCCCCTTTAGACGAACTGTCTGCAGTGACGGTCTTCGCTGCCTGAGCCTGAACTGGCAGATTTGCCGGTAAAGCCATAGAGACAGCCAGCACAGCAGCCATTGCTCTTCCCAACTTACGTTTCATTTCTTTTCCTCCTTAAAAATTATGTAAAAAACAAAACTATTTTTGTTCATACTTGTCCATCATACACCCCTGTTTACATTTCTGTCAATATTCTTTCACAGTTTAGACATATTAATTTTCGATTTCTTTCATCTGTCTGTTTTCTGCCTTTCCTCAGACGGGTCCGCCCAAAAGCTGCCTGGCCCATTTTACTTGATCTCCATCAGGCGGCTCCACCCCTTTTAAAGGATAGTCCATTCCCAATGCTTCCCATTTGTAGCTTCCCATAATATGGTACGGAAGCACTTCTACTCTCTCTATGTTATGGAGCCCTTTCAGGAACGCCCCCAGGGCCATCAGATCCTCTTGCCTGTCTGTCTTCCCCGGCACCAGCACATGGCGGATCCATACCGGCTTTCCCATTTCCTGCAAAAAAGCCGCCATATCCAAAATATTCCGGTTGTCCTGTCCGGTAAGGAGACGATGCTGCTGCGGATCGATATGCTTGATATCCAGCAAAAACAGATCCACATACTTTAATAATTCCTGGAATTTGCTAAAAAAGGGTTCTTGGCGGGTAAAGGGGTTCCCGCTGGTATCCACGGCCATATGGATTCCCTCTTTTTGAGCCTCCTGGGCCAGTTCTACCAGAAAATCCAATTGCAAAAGAGGCTCTCCGCCGCTGACGGTCATTCCCCCCTCTTCTCCCCAATAGGAACGGTAGCGGACGGCCCGTCCTACCAGCTCCCGTGCCGTATATCTTTCTCCCCGCGTCCCATCCCAGGTGTCTGGGTTATGGCAATACTGGCAGCGCATATTACAGCCGGACAGAAAGACTACAAACCGCACTCCCGGCCCGTCTACCGAGCCAAAGCTTTCTATGGAATGTACCCTTCCCATACTCACAGGACTTTTCCTATCCTTATTCCTGTCCATTTCTCTCCTCCCCGTTCTCCGCCGGCCTGCCGCTACAGCCTTCCATGGCAGGTGCGGGATATAACATCCAGCTGCTGCTCCCGGGTCAGATCGATAAATTTCACGGCATAACCGGATACACGCACCGTAAAATTGGCATATTCCTCTTTCTCCGGATGTTCCATGGCATCCTTCAGCTTCTCTATTCCAAACACGTTCACATTCAGATGATGGGCTCCCTGATCAAAATAGCCATCCAGCACATGTACCAGATTCTTGATCCGTTCCTGCTCCGAATGCCCCAAAGCATCCGGATTCATTGTCTGGGTATTGGAAATGCCGTCCAAGGCATACTCATAAGGAAGCTTAGCCACCGAATTCAACGAAGCCAGCAGGCCATTCTGCTCTGCTCCATAACTTGGGCTGGCTCCCGGAGCAAACGGTTCTCCCGCCTTGCGGCCGTCCGGCAAAGACCCGGTGGCCTTACCATATACCACATTAGAGGTGATCGTAAGGATCGAGGTAGTAGGCTCAGACTCCCGGTAGGTAGGATACTGCCGCAATTTCTTCATAAAAGTCTTCAACAGCCAGACAGCGATATCGTCTGCCCGGTCATCGTCATTGCCGTACCGGGGGAAATCTCCCTCTACCTGATAATCTGTCACCAGCCCCTCCTCGTTTCGGATGGTACGTACCCTGGCATATTTGATCGCACTGAGAGAATCAACCGCATGAGAGAAGCCGGCAATCCCAGTGGCAAAGGTCCGGCGTACATCCGTATCGATCAATGCCATCTCTGCTGCCTCATAATAATATTTGTCATGCATATACTGAATCAGATTCAAGGTATTCACATAGATGTCTGCCAGCCAGTCCAGCATCGCATCATACTTCTCCATGACCTCCTCATAATCCAGGTATTCTCCCGTAATGGGCTTGTAGGCCGGTCCCACCTGATCGCCGGTGCGGATATCCACACCG
Source organism: uncultured Lachnospiraceae bacterium (assembly GCA_947589315.1). Lineage (GTDB taxonomy): Bacteria > Bacillota > Clostridia > Lachnospirales > Lachnospiraceae > Jutongia. The sequence continues at coordinate 12,382 of CANPZE010000045.1, forward strand.
CCATTGACAGCATAGTTCAGGCACTTCGCCAGGTTGGCGCGGGCGCCAAAGAACTGCATTTCTTTGCCCGTCTCTGTGGCAGATACACAACAGCAGACAGAATAATCGTCTCCCCATACAGGGCGCATCACATCGTCATTCTCATACTGGATGGAACTGGTAGTGATGGAAATATGGGCCGCATACTCCCGAAAGGCCCGGGGCAGCCTGCTGGAATATAATACGGTCAGATTGGGTTCCGGTGACGGGCCCATGTTCTCCAGGGTATGAAGGAAACGGAAATCCGTCTTTGTTACCATAGAACGGCCATCCTGTCCCAGGCCCGCCACATCCAGAGTAGCCCATACAGGATCCCCGGAGAATAGTTCATTATACGACTGGATCCTGGCAAACTTTACCATACGCAGCTTTAGGGCCAGGTGGTCCACCAATTCCTGCGCATCCTGCTCCGTCAAAATCCCCTGGTCCAGATCTCTCTGAATGTAAATATCCAGGAAGGTGGATATTCTTCCAATGCTCATGGCTGCGCCATTCTGCGTCTTGATCGCCGCCAGATAGCCAAAATACAGCCACTGCACTGCCTCGGCGGCATTTTTCGCCGGCAGGGAGATATCAAAGCCATACAGCGCCGCCATTTCCTTCATTCCCTTTAACGCCCGGAGCTGGTCCTGTAACTCTTCTCTCTGGCGGATCACACTGTCAGTCATGGTTCCGTTTCCGCAAAGGGCAAAGTCTTTCTCCTTCTCCCGGATCAGATAATCAATGCCATAGAGCGCTACTCTCCGATAATCCCCCACAATCCGGCCTCTTCCATAAGTATCAGGAAGCCCGGTAAGGATCTTATTCCTCCTCGCTTTGCGCATTTCCGGTGTATAGGCATCAAACACTCCCTGATTGTGAGTCTTGTGATACTCCGTGAATATCTTATGGAATTGGGGATCCGGCTCATAACCATACATCCTGCAGGCTTCCTCTGCCATCTTGATCCCGCCGAAGGGCATAAAAGCCCGCTTCAGCGGCTTGTCCGTCTGAAGTCCTACGACCCTTTCCAAGCCCTTCTCTTCCTGGGAAATATATCCCGGTCCATGGGAAGTCAGAGAAGACACGATATGGGTGTCCATATCCAGAACGCCCCCTTTGGCCCGTTCTTCTCTCTGCAGGCCCTGCACAATATCCCATAACCGCCGGGTAGCCTGAGTGGGGCCGGCCAGGAACGACTCATCCCCATCATACATCCTGTAATTATTCTGAATAAAATCCCGGACATTGACTTCCTCTCTCCAGGCTTTTCCGAAAAAACCTTTCCAGGCCTCCATATACGCCATAGTCCCCTCTGCTTTATCCTTTTCTGCCATTTCTTCCTCCTTATCGGAACACCAACGTGTACCTTTCTGTTTTGTATGACAAGTCTAGCATGTGCGCTTTTTTGTTGCAATGAAAATCCCACAAAAAAAGAGATTTCGGAGAATTAGACAAATTTTTCATCCGAAATCCACATTTAGTTGTTGATATACCCTTACACCACAAGAATTAGTTATTGTTATATACTTTTAGTTATACTATGTATAAGTGCATAGTTAAGTCATTTTGCCTTTTTTCAGAAAGGATCCCGGCGTCAGGACACAAATTTCCAACGGATCCAAATCTCCCCCGCTGCGCTTACCTGGATCTCTTTCATAAACCGCTGTAAAAATTCTTCTCTTGCCCATTCCTCCCCTTCTTCCTCCCAGTCTGCCGTACAATATGGGCCGCAGGTTAAAAATACTGCAGCGCAGACCCTCCATAAGGCGTCCAATGCAATCCGTTCCCTCCCCTGTGAGCAGCGATTACAGCATAAAAACTCCCTCCGCCTCCGGTGGCGGCACAACGCCGCCCCGCAGTCGCCACACCGGGTAATCCCATGAAAATAATGGCGCTTTCTCCGGGCCGTCCCCTGGGTCCGCCTCTGTAACTGCTGTACTTTTTGATACTCTTCCTCCGGGACTACCGCCGGATAACAATTCCTTTCTTCTCTCCATTGCTCCCGGGGGACTGATTCCCGGAAGAATCCGGAAAAATAGCAATTCTCTGTCTTATGCCATACATGATGGCCGCAATACACCGGATGATTTAAAATCCGCCATACGCCGGCCGCCTCCCAGCGATGCCCTCCCTGCCGGTTCAGCCACCGCGCGATCTGAGCGCAATTTTCCCCCTGGAGTGCCCTGTCATAAATCTGGCGCACCACTTTTGCCTCCGGCTCCCATATCTTCAGGGTCTTCCTGTCATCGCTGTGGCGATAGCCGTAAGGCGCCTTTCCGGCCGCATAATGCCCCTCCCTTTTCCGGGCTTCCAAAGATTGTTTTACCTTATGGGATACATCGCAACAGTAATACTCATAGAAAATACTCCGGATCCCTGCCCCCAGCTCGGCCTTCCACTCCTGACGGCTGTCATAACCGTCTCCCACAGACAACAGGACCACATGATAGCGGGGGCAGATCCGTTCCCGAAAATGAGATAAAAATAAATGATTTCGAGAAAGGCGGGACAAGTCCTTGACGATCACCCCACGGATCTTCCCCAGATAAATCCCCGCCATTAATTTCTGAAAAGCCGGCCTGTCCTCCCTGGTCCCCGTATAGCCATCGTCCTGAAATTCCACCGGTGTCATGGCGGACAGCTCTTCATCCTGCATCTGAAGCCTGCGCAGGAGCTGCAGCTGATTGGAAATACTGCCAGAGCCTGCTTCCCGCCTGGGATCCCTTTTAGATATTCTGGCATAAAGGGCAACAAATTCCTCCATCTTTCTCCCCCTGCCGCCAACTCTTATTTCGATTGTATTCCTTTTCTAAGCCGTATATTCCTTAAAAACTTCCAGCCACCCAGATATAGCGCAGCCAGGAAAACAGCTATCACCCACGCCAAAATGCCGCTTCGAAAGCCTGGCGCCTGATAGCGCAGGCATATCTGATGCTCCCCCGGAGAGACATCCGCCGCCAGCCATACACCGGCATAGGCCCTGGTCTTTACCTCCCTGCCATCCACCAGAAGCTTCCAGCCGGCATCATAGGGAATGGACGTCATGACTCCCTCGCCTTCCCCTACGTTAATCCTTCCCTCGAGCTTTGCCGCACGATGGGAAGTAATCTCCATCCCTCCATCGGCCAAAATATCCATGGCCTGGTTTAAATGATCCATATTCAGCTGATACAGATACACCCCTGTCACATTTTTGGCCTCTGTGGGCACGCACTCTACCGTCACTGTCTCCCCCTGCCCAAAGGTACCCAGATACAGATTACAATTCGTTTCGTTGGAAAAATAGTTTCCCATCCAATTTCCGTTCACATAGACGTCTGCCCATCCCAGGGAATCTGCCCTCATATACAGATAGACCGGCTGTCCCTCTGTGGGGACAAAGGAATAGCTCCATCCCCTCTCTGTATCCTGCCGGCTGTATTCTAAAGGCGTGAAGCAGGGCGCCTGGATTCCCGTCAGGGACTGGATCCAAAGATTCTGGTTGGCAAAAGGATCCCCCTCTGCCAGTTCCGGCTGGGCGGCAATACGTCCGCTGTAAGCTATCGGCAGGCATAACGGATTCTGATACGCCGATGCCCCATTCCCGGAATCCAGCGGTTGATAGCAGGATGGGACCGGACTGTCCTCCAACAGGTACTTTACGGAGAATAGACTGTCTGTCAGAGGAGTGCTTCCGTAGCCGGAGTTCCAATACCATGCCTGGGCAATCCCGAGCTTTCTGCTAAAATCGTTCACAGCCTGATTATGAATGGAGGAATAATGGGTCATCCCATGATATCCCAAAAGCATGGAATCGTTTTTGGAGAATTCAAAACTCTGGTTCATCCGGTAAAATCCGCCATCCTTCTCCTGGATCGACTTGACCATAGGGTATGCCTTATCCAGGAAGGCCTGGTATTCCTCCATGCTGCGGTAACCAAATTCCTGGTCCAGGCCGGCGATCAGTCCGTCCCCATTCTTTTTCAGGTCCAGGCAGACAAAGCACAGTATGACTGCTACCGCCGCCAGACAGCCCTTCCTCCACCATTTCCAGGACATTGCGGTCAGGCTGCGGCATGCCATATACAGGATCATAAAACTAAACAGAAAAGCATATCGGTAGGGAAACCAGTTGGGATAGCGAAAAGCGTGCCATGCGATATCCAGTTTGGTATTATAAAAGCTATAGAGCAAAAGCAGAGCCAGTAAAACTGCACCCAGCTTTTCTTTCCAGGGAATGCGGGGCAGTATCAGAAAGAGCACAGCCAGGAGCAGAGGCAAAAGACCGCAATATATCGCTGGAAGCCCGCTGTTTGTAATACTGTCATAAACCCCGTTCCCAAATTTTTTCCACAGATCTGCCAATGCAAAGTTGGTCCTGGTATCCGGAAGATAGTTCTGCCCGTTCATTTTGCCAGAGAGAAACTCCTTAACCAGGGGCAGGATCAACGGTGCGGATAATCCGAAAGCGAATCCTGTACACAGGGCAAAATGTCCGGTCCTGAGCAGCATCTGCTTAAAACAGCCCTTTTCCCAATGGCACAGGATGCGGAACAGGAAATACAGGGCGGTAAAAATCCCTGCCATATAACCGATATAATAATTGCTGATAAAAAGCAGGGCAATCGCCAGCATATAGTGAATCCCTTTCTTTCCATCCAAAAGCTTCTCTACTCCCAGACAGATCACTGGAAGAAGGATCACCCCGTCCAACCACATCAGAGAAAGAGAATATACCATATTATAAGAAATCAGGGCATAGCTGACAGCAATCAGTAATAATACAGTCTGGGCCAGCCAAGGTTTCCCTTCCTGAAAGGCCTTCTCCTCCCTCCGCCACAGATATCTGGCATACCATTGAAAGGTAAGCCCGCACAGTCCGATTTTTAAAAGCGTAAGCAGCCAGATTGCCAGAGGAAGCTGCTCCAACGGAAAAAATACAGTAAGGAAGGACAGAGGACTCGCCACATAATAAGCAAACAGCCCCAAATAGCTCCCTCCCATGGAACAAGACCAGGAATACAGCACCGATGCATCTCCTCTGGCTAGATAACGCAACGAAGCAAAAAATTCTACATACTGATCCCTCATGTCCATGATCAGCATAGACTTGTCTCCAAAGGGATAAAACCCCTGCTTTGCCGACACCGCCAGCATAATTGCCACTGGCAGTAAAAATGACAGGATATAAAGCAGGGGCGCCAAAAGCTCCGCTGCCTTTCTCCTGTCCGTTCTGTCTCCTGTTACATTCCTCTTTGATGTTCCGATCATTTCTGCCTCCTCATTCCTTCCCTGGCCTGCTGCCTGACTTCTGCAGATTATTGCACATACCGAAGCAGCTCATCTGCAAAATCCACACCAATACGGAATAATACATATATAATAGTAATCGTCAGCAGCAGCACTAATACCCGATATAAAATATATGCCATCGCAAAGGACTTCTTGGCGGGAGGCGTCTTCTTACTAAAGGCCATGACCAGCACATACACAAATCCAATAACAGGAATCTGCATCCAGCACAAAGACAGGAACCAACGGCTGACAGAAACATATTTCTCCATAACCTCCTGGTCTTCCAGAGATTTTTCCCGTAATGCCCGGCTGGACTTGAAAGTATCCTTATGCTCCTCTGCCCTGCCCCCATTATTCTTTTCTGCCACAGCGCGCCTTTTCTGTTCCAATGCCTCCTGCTGCTTCGCCGGAGTTGATCTGGCTATGCTCTTCCTGGCCTGTTTCTGTTCCCTGGGGTTCTGCCTGTTCTCCTGCATCAGCCCGCACCTCCCTGCTTCTAATCTTCTTCTTCTGGAATATCTGTCTCTTCTGGCAGCGATGATACAGAAGGAACCACCCTTTGCGCATCATATTCGGCCTTGGTCGGTAATCCTTCCAGCTTATATTTATAGGTGATATACTGGCTATACAGATCGCTGTATTCACTGTAGCTCTTACATTTTTCTACCGCCTGCAGAGCCTTTGACAGCATTTCTTCCATATTGGCCGGCTGATACTCATGCCCCTCCAGCCTCTTCAGCCGGGTTCTGGCCAGCGCCAGACGATTCTTCTTAATCTGTTCCTTCCTTGCCGCCTCAGACTTTCTGCTCTGTTCTTCTGCCAGACGTTCGTTCTCCTCTGCCTGCTGTTCCTGATAGGCAGCCACAACGTCCTTCCAGGCTAAGGTGTCATCTTCCAGGCTCTCGTACTTGTCTGTACATCGGGTCGAATACTCCTTGCGCACATCATCATCCACAATGGCGGCGATCATACTCTTAAGCTCTGTATAAGCATTCTCCAGATCATAATAATCTGCAATGCTGGAAATATACATTTTCTCAAATTTCTTTAATTTTTTCAGAACCTTACGCTGATATGCCAGGTCCGACTGCTGTCCCTGATATTGCCCCTTTTCCTCCAGGATCAATGTGGAAAAATAATCCTTGCCGTAGCTTCTGCCATGGCTTCCACTCTCTTCACTGCCTTCTATAATTTTTCCTGTACTGTCATATTTGGCCAGCACAACCGTTTCCGGCACAATAAATTCTTCTGGATCCAGCCCCCTGTGAATCTCATTCATATAGTTTTTCCAAATATTGCCGGGGAGCGAGCTGCTGCTGACACCCGCTATCGTTCTTGGCGTATCATAGCCTGTCCATACTACCGTGGTATAATAGGAGGTATAACCACAAAACCACAGATCCTTGCTGGAATTCGTGGTTCCTGTCTTGCCCGCACAGATCTGTCCTCCATCCAGCGCAAGCCCATGCCCGGTTCCATAATCTTCCTGGATCACGCCTTTCAGCACATCCGTCATCAGCCATGCCACATCCTGGGAATATACCTGCGCAGTCTCCTCTGTATTCTTATATATGGTTCCGTCTGATACCCTTTCTATCTTACGGATGCATGTCCTGTCACTATATACTCCGCCCTTAGCCAACGTGGAGTATCCCTTTGCCATATCCACCACGCGTACACCCTCGGTGAAACCTCCCAGAGCTAAAGACATATTTCCATTATCCACATAACTCAGATTGTAAAAATGCATTTTGTCCAAAAAAGACATTCCATAATCTGGCGTGATCGTCTCTAATACCTGCCAGGCGATCGTATTCAGGGAACGGGCCACCCCTTCGCGGACCGTAACCTTCCCCCGGTAAGAACCGCCGGCATTCTTCGGCCCATTTTCAATAGGTGCATCCTGCATGATGATAGACGGTGAGAAATATCCGGATTCAAATCCAGGGGCATAGTCAATCAAAGGCTTTATCGCACTACCCGACTGCCGCGCAGACAGATAGGCTCTGTTGTATGCATCCTTTTTCCCTCTGCCCCCTACGATAGCCACTACATAATTGCTCTTATTATCTACACATACCGCTGCTCCCTGCAGGGCATACTTGCCGCCATTTTCATCTTTCTCTGTATTATAGGCCAAACCGTTATCCACTGCTTTCTGCAGTTTCTTCTGCAGGCTGCGGTCAATAGAGGTATACAGCTTATATCCGCCAGACCGGATATCATCGGTTTTTTCCCCATATGCTTTATAATATTCGTCCTGATAAGTTTCATAATCCTGCTTGTCCTTATATGTATAACGGAACGCAAAACCATCCTGCTCCATTAAAGCCAGTGCGGCGCAATGGATCGCATAGCTGACAATATAGCCATCGTTTCCGCCCTGCTTTTCATTCTGTTGTACTGCGATTTTCTTCTTTCGGGCCTGGTTATATTCCTTTTTGGTAATGACCTCCTGCTGGTACATAGTCTGAAGCACGGCATTTCTTTTTTCCAACGCCGCATCCGGATTGGCCACCGGATCATATGCGGTGGGACTGTTGGACAGACCGATCAATATTGCAGCCTCATCCGGATCTACCTCGGAGGATTTCTTCCCAAAGTAATATTCACAGGCCGCTTCCACCCCATAACAGCGATTACCATAATAATTGCTGTTGCAATAAAATTCCATGATTTTGTCTTTCCCAAACTTTTCTTCCACAGAAGGCGCCAATAAAATTTCTGCGATCTTTCGGGTAAAGCTTTTTTCCTGGGTCAGCAGATTATTTTTGATCACCTGCTGGGTAATCGTACTCCCCCCCTGGGTAATCTCTCCCCGGTTCTTCACCAGAGCAATGCCTGCCCGCATCGTAGCCAGCAAATCTACCCCGCCATGGGTTTTAAACCTTCGGTCCTCCACAGCAATATAACCGTCATAAATGTATGGGGATACGTCTGCAATCTTCACATATTTATATTGGCCTGCATTTACGGACCCCACCTTTTTCCCATTTTTGTCATAGACTACCGTGTCTTCATTCATGACAAAATCTTCTTCACTCATATTCACCAGCTTGTCGAAAGCCACTGTTCTGGCTTCCGTAAAGATTGGCATTACCTTCACATAAATGCAGAGTCCCGCAAGCAGGGCTACGGTCAGAACAGACGCCAGAATGCCTAAAAATGTTCCTGCCACATTAGAAATAATTCCCAGATAACTGCCCACTGTTCCGATGAGCACCTGAAAGGCATTTTGTATTTTCCTGCCCCATTGTCTCCACATAGGTATCCCTCCCGATAAATCTATCCATTATCAGATCATTTTTTTGTACAGTCGCCTGTTAATTATACCTCTTATTGTGGAAATGTGCAACAAATGGCCTGTAACTGATTAATTTCGCTGTACCCTTTTTGACGCGGGGATTGGCATAGGTTTTCCATTCAGGAACGCCTCTCGGCTCGGTGGA
>CANPZE010000046.1 GCA_947589315.1 uncultured Lachnospiraceae bacterium
ATCTAACTGGGCTTCAATGACCACGCCTCTTGCCTTACGGTTCGGATTGGCTTTCAGCTCTGCCACTTCCGCTGTGAGAATGATCATTTCCAGCAACTGGTCTATTCCTTCTTTGGTATGGGCAGATACCGGAACGACTACTGTATTGCCTCCCCAGTCCTCCGCTACCAGTTCATGCTCTACGAGCTCCTGTTTTACCCTCTCTATATTAGCGCTGGGCTTATCAATCTTATTGACAGCCACAATGATCTCTACCCCTGCTGCTTTCGCATGGTTGATCGCCTCCACAGTCTGAGGCATTACACCATCGTCTGCAGCTACTACCAGGATGGCAATATCAGTAGACTTGGCGCCCCGCATACGCATGGAGGTAAAAGCCTCGTGTCCCGGTGTGTCCAGGAAGGTAATCTTCTCTCCATTGATCTCAGTCACATATGCGCCAATATGCTGGGTAATCCCTCCCGCCTCCCGGGAGGTAACATGTGTCTCCCGGATGGCATCCAGCAGGGAAGTCTTACCATGGTCAACATGGCCCATAACACAGACTACCGGCGGACGCTTCTTCATCAGAGATTCGTCCTCCTCTTCCTCCTTTAGCAGCTCTGCCACCTTATCAATCTTTTCTTCCATTTCGGCGATGCAATTATATTCCAGGGCAATCTCTTCCCCTTCCTCATAAGTGATCTCATGGTTCAGTGTAACCGCCTGCCCTTTCATAAAGAGGTTCTTGATCACTGTTGCCGGGGGAATTTTCATAATAGCAGCCAATTCTTTGATCGTCATCTTCTCCGGCAGTACGATATTACGGATACCATCCTCCGGCTCCTGGGGCTTGGCTACCGGTTCCGGTTTGATAAAGGCTCCCTTACGGTTGGGGTCTTTCTTTTTCTTCTGACGGCCTGCCGCCTGCTGGTCAAACAAGTCTTCCTCCCGGTCTCTGTCCCGGCCATGGCGCTGTTTGGCGCTGCGGGAATCCTTATTGGCTCTCTGCGCCCTGGACTGTTTTACCTCCGGCTTGACCGGATCCATACCGCCATAGCCGCCACCCTGACCGCCTCTGCTGCGGTTATCGCGGCTATTATAATTATTGCGGCTGTCTCTGTTATCTCTGCCTCCCCGGCTGTCTCTTCCATCGCGGCCGTCTCTTCCGTTGCGGTTTCCTCCGTTTCCATTCCGGCTGCGCCCATCGCGGTTTCCTCCATTGCCGCCCTGGCCGTCTCTGCCTCCCCGGCTGTCTCTTCCGGCATGGCTGGCCGGCCGCTTATCCCGTCCGCTACGGTTGCTGCCGGTCCCAGCCGGTGTATTTTTGCTGGCAGGATTCTCTTTTTCCTGGGAATGCGCAGTCTTTCCCGTCTCTTCCTTCTTTTCCTCTGCCGCCTTCTGCCCTGCTTTCTCTTTCGGCTTCTGATTCTCTTCCTCCCTCAGGGACATTTCCTTCACGGGAGCCGTCTCTTTCTTTTCCTCTGCGGCTTCCTTCCTGGAGGCGGGAGCCGCTTCCTTTGCAGCTCCTTTCTTTTCCCCGGCGCGGGCTGCCGGCTTCTCCTGCTTTTCTTCCTTTTTCGGAACCATCGCCTTTTTCTGGAAATGCTTTAACAAAAAGCCGATCGCAGCATCCTCTATACTACTCTGGGCGCTTTTTGCCTCAAAGCCGTTTTCCTGTAAAAGCTGGATCAAATCCTTACTTTTTAGTTCCGGATATTTTTCCTGCAAACTTCTTGCAATTTCATATATTTTCATTTTTGCCATACGTTCCTGTGACCTCCTAATCCATTTTGTTCATGATCGCTCGTGCAAGGCCTTCATCTGTGATTGCCAAAGATGCCCGTAATGTTTTTCCTATCGCGCTGCCAAGATGATCCTTGACCCCATATAAACGAAGCGGCACTTTATAAAACTCGCACATATTACCAAACTTCTTTTTTGTGTTATCTGATGCATCCCGGGCAAGTATCACCAGAGCAGCTTTCCCTGACCGCACCATTTTCTCTGTCATAAACTCACCGCTTACTGTCTTTCCCGCTTTCTGGGCAAGACCGATCAGATTCAGCGCCTTATCCCTTTCCACTGCCTATCATCTCCTTCTCAAGCTCTCCAAACACATCCTCTGGTATAGTTACTTTCAAGGAACGCTCCAGAGATCTGCGCTTTCTTGCCAGCCTCAGACAGTCTATTGAATTACATATATATGCGCCACGGCCGTTTTTCTTGCCTGTAAAATCAATTACGATCTCTTCCTGGGGTGTCCGGATGACCCGGATCATGTCCTTCTTTTCCTTCCGCTCCCCACAGCCGGTGCATTGCCGTAAGGGAACTTTTCTGACTGGCGCATTCCTTTTTTTCTCCATACATTCACATCCTATTCACACTTAATATCGATCTTATATCCTGTCAGCTTAGCCGCCAGGCGGGCATTCTGTCCTTCCTTGCCGATAGCCAGGGATAACTGGCTCTCCGGCACTACCACCCGTGCAGTCCGCTCTTCTTCATCTACCACCACAGAGACTACCTTTGCCGGACTGATGGCATTCTCAATGAGGACTACAGGATCATCGCTCCAGGTGATAACGTCTATTTTCTCTCCCCGGAGTTCCTGTACAATGGCATTTACCCGATCGCCGTTTACTCCCACACAGGCGCCTACCGCATCCACATCGGGGTTATCGGTGGAGACTGCTATCTTGGTACGGGAACCGGCCTCTCTGGCAATGCTCCGGATTTCTACGGTACCGTCCTGAATCTCAGTAACCTCTGACTCAAATAAACGCTTAACAAATTCCGGATGACTGCGGGACAAGGTAATCCTTGGTCCCTTTGTGGTGTCTTTTACCTCTACCACGTACAGCTTAATATGTTCTGTAGGCTTGAACCTCTCTCCCCTCACCTGCTCACTTTCCATCAGCATGGCGTCTACCTTGCCCAGATTGATACAAACATTGTTCCCACTGTATCTCTGCACGATTCCGGTAATGATCTCCCGTTCCTTTTCGAGATACTGGACATACAATACCTTTCTTTCCTCCTCGCGGATTTTCTGGACCACCACTTGTTTTGCCTTCTGGGCAGCAATCCTTCCAAAATTCTTGGGAGTTACTTCCGTAGAAACGATTCCTCCCAGCTCCGCTCCCTTAAATTTCAGCTGCGCTTCTGTCAGGCCCATCTGGGTAACCTCATCCTCTACCATATCATCTTCCACAACTTCCTTATCGGAGAATACCTGGATCTCGCCGGTATCGCGGTCTACAGATACCCGGATATTCTCTGATTTGCCATACTGGTTCTTACAAGCCGCCAGAAGGGAGTTCTCAATCGCTTCTATGATAATGTCCTTGCTGATCCGTTTTTCCTTCTCGATCGCATCCAATGCTTCGATCAATTCTGTGCGGTCCGCCTTTGTCGTTCTTGTTTTCTTAACAGCCATTTTCTTTTTCCTCCTCACGTTTTCCTTTCCTAAAAATCTATTGACAGCTTTATTGTGGATATCTCGGAACGCAAAATTACATATTCCGGGGCAAAGTCAGTCTCCAGTGTGACTGTGTCCCGGCTAAAAGCCAGTAATGTTCCCGTCAATTCTTTTACCACAAGCTCTTTTCCATGTTTGCCGCCGGGAATCTTCCTTCCCTGATAAAATTTCACATCTACCTGCTGGCCGATACTGCGCTGAAAATCTTTTTCCTTCTTCAACTGCCTTCCCAATCCCGGGGAGCTCACCTCCAGCACATAGGCCTCTGGAATGAAGTCTTCCTGATCCATCATGTCACTCCAGGCCCGGTTCACCAGCTCGCAGTCATCAATGGTAATGCCTCCCTCCTTGTCCACATAGGCTCTCAGATACCAGGTGCCTGCCTCTTTTACATACTCTACATCTACCAGCTCAAAGTGGTTTTCTTCCATTAAAGGAGCCAGCATTTTTTCTGCCTTTGCTTCATACTCTTCCCTTTTTGTCAAATGCACAACCTCTTTTCTTCAAAATGAAAGAGTGGACTTGACAGCCCACTCTCAATCATTCTCAGTATCACAATCTTGATAATATCACTACAATTCAAGAAAAGCAAGTACCTTTTCTTAAAAAAATGGTAAAAATTTAATTTTTTTCATTTTATTCCTGTTTTTCCCTTTTGCATAAAATTTGCTGGCAGGATATCTGCCTTCCGCTCCTGATGCTAGAATCTGTTTTTTTGCTAGAATCTGTTTTTTACCAGCCTGGTCTCAAAGCCCTGCTGATACAGTTTCTCCTCTGCCAACTGGGCGGCCTCCAGTTCCCCATAGCCGCCATGATATACGGAATAATAGGGATTCTCTTGATGAATATAGGCATCGTATCCCTCCTCCTGGAGCATCTGGACCAGCATTTTCGCATTTTCCGGATGACGGAACCGTCCTACCTCCACGGCGTACAGATCTGCTTCCTGACTTGCTGCCGTCTGTCCCCCTTCCTGAAAGCTGCTGAGGGACTGGAGAATCCCTGTGGCAATGGCCTGGGCTATTTCCGGGAACTTCAGGTCAAAAAGCTGATTGTCCTGATCCGTATTTAGAAAACCGGCTTCTACCAACGCCGCCGGCATCCGGGTCCGGCGCAGAACAGCCAGGTCTTTCCTGACACTGGTCCCCAGATTGGAAAAGCCCAGTTTTTCCAACTCATTATCAATATTCTGCGCCAACACGGAGGGCGCCCCCGCATCCTCGTATACCAATGTCTGTACCCCGCTATACATATTGGGCTGGGGACTGGCATTGCGGTGGATCGATATAAAGTAATCTGCCCCGCTTTCATTTGCTATCCTCGCTTTTTCTGAAGGACTTTGATATACGTCATCGGTTCTGGTGTATAATACATCTACTCCATTGTTTGCCAGAATATTGCCTACTGCCAGAGCAAGGTTGAGATTATCTGTCTTCTCTGCCCTTCCATTATAAGAAGCCCCATTATCCCATCCGCCGTGCCCGGCATCGATCATTACTGTTGCCATTCCATCACCAAACCTTCCCGGGCCCAAGCTCTGCAGGATATCTGCTGCAGAGTTTGAGCCACAAAATATAATGCAATATATGCAGGAGCCGGTAAAAGGTGACTCTGTTAAAATCCTCTGTCCCTACAGGGGAAATTTATGCTTAATTTATCCCTTATTACGCCTTGAGTTTCCCGGCTGTTTATCGTATAATACTGGACGATATCATGACAGCAGTCATGACAGCAGCTAATAACCGCCGAAAGCCATGACTTTCGGTAGAATGGAGATTAAGATCATATGGCAGACAATGAATTAAAAAAGGAGATTGAGAAAAGAAGAACATTTGCAATCATCTCCCATCCGGACGCCGGTAAGACTACGCTGACAGAAAAATTCCTGCTCTACGGCGGGGCAATCAACACCGCAGGTTCTGTAAAAGGCAAAGCCAATTCTAAATATGCGGTGTCCGACTGGATGGAGATCGAGAAGGAACGCGGTATCTCCGTCACCTCCTCTGTACTTCAATTTAATTATAAGGATTACTGCATTAATATTTTGGATACCCCGGGCCACCAGGATTTCTCCGAGGATACCTACCGCACGCTGATGGCTGCGGATTCCGCAGTTATGGTGATTGATGCATCCAAGGGTGTGGAAGCGCAGACTATCAAACTTTTTAAGGTCTGTGTGATGCGCCATATTCCCATTTTTACTTTTATCAATAAAATGGACCGGGAAGCCAAGGATTCGTTTGAGCTTCTGGATGATATTGAGTCTGTTCTGGGAATCCGTACCTGTCCGGTAAATTGGCCTATCGGTTCCGGCAAACGCTTTAAGGGAATCTATGACCGGGAGGCTAAGACTGTACGCACCTTCCAGGCAGTCTCTACAGGAGGATCCAAATCTGCGGCAGAGACCGATTATTCCATCCAGGATCCTGCCCTGAAAGAACTGGCTACTGAGGAACTGTATAACCAGCTTCTGGAGGAGATTGAATTGCTGGATGGAGCCAGCGATCCTCTGGATCTGGAGCTGGTACAGAAGGGGGAACTGTCCCCTGTTTTCTTTGGATCGGCCCTGACTACCTTTGGCGTGGAAACCTTTTTGAATTATTTTCTGAAGATGACTACCCCTCCGCTGCCCCGGATGTCCAATGAAGGGGAAATCGACCCCCTCGCCGCACCTTTTTCCGGTTTTGTCTTCAAGATCCAGGCTAATATGAATAAGGCGCACCGAGACCGTATTGCCTTCCTTCGCATCTGCTCCGGCCGATTCGAGGCAGACAAGGAGGTCTACCATGTACAGAGTAAGCGGCGTCTCAAGCTTTCCCAGCCTCAGCAGATCATGGCGCAGGACCGTCAGGTGATTTCTCAGGCTTATGCGGGAGACGTGATCGGCGTTTTTGACCCGGGAATATTCTCCATTGGAGATACGATTACAATGCCGGGACAGAAATTTGAATACGAAGGGATCCCTACCTTTGCGCCGGAGCATTTCTGCCGTATCGTCCAGCTGAATTCTATGAAGCGCAAGCAGTTCGTAAAAGGGATCACGCAGATCGCCCAGGAAGGCGCTATCCAGATCTTCCAGGAATATTCTGCCGGTATGTCTGAGATTATCGTAGGGGTGGTGGGCGTTCTGCAATTTGATGTCCTCAAATACCGCCTGGAGAATGAATATGGCTGTGAGATCCGCCTGGAATCCCTCCCCTATGAATACATCCGCTGGATCAAGGATCCTTCCACAGACGCCGCTAAGCTGCGGCGCATGAATAATGTAAAGGCCGTCAGGGATATGAAGGGCAACCCCCTCCTGCTGTTTGTTAATGAATGGATGATCCGTATGGTTCTGGAGGATAATGAAGGCCTGGAACTCTTGGAATTCCGTAAAAATTAAGCATAGGCCCCCTTAGCTTGCCTTTTGATAGCATTACATTTGCCTGAGATAGGCTTCATATCCCAATTCGTCTAATTTCTTTGCCTTGGCTGCCACCTGATCCTTCATCCCTTCCTTGTAGTCTGCCAGCTTCTTTCTCAATTCCCGGTCACTGACAGAAAGGATCTTTGCCGCCAGGATGGCGGCGTTGGCGGCGCCATCGATAGCCACCGTAGCTACCGGGATCCCAGAGGGCATCTGTACGATAGAATACAGAGAATCTACGCCTCCCAGCGTCTTTGTATGGATCGGAACACCGATGACCGGAAGGGGAAAGATCGCCGCACACATTCCCGGAAGATGGGCCGCCCCACCGGCTCCGGCAATGATCACCTCAATCCCCCTTGCCTCCGCATTCTTTGCATACTCCACAAAAATATCCGATTCCCTGTGTGCAGAGATAATCGTCATCTCATAGTCAATCTGGAATTCCTCTAATATCTTTGCCGCCTTGCTCATTACTCCTAAATCAGAATCACTTCCCATTAATATACCGACTTTTGCCATAATACGCTCCATTCCTTTCTGTGTTCCTACAGGTTTCTCAAAGTAAAAATTCTGCCAGGACAGTATTGCTCACATCAATGCCCCGGTCTGTCAAATAGATTCTATCATGAAAAGCATCCTCTGCCAAGAGCTTCTTTTCCAAGAGGGAGTCCGCAACATCCCCATATACCTCGGTAAAGCGGACGCCAAACCGCCGGTTAAATTCCCTCCGGGAGATTCCCTCCTTCATCCGCAGTCCCAAAAAACAAAATTCCTCCATCAGCGCCTCCCTGCTCTGCCGTTCTGGCGAAAGGAAGGCTGAATGCTTCCAGTCGTCCCGAGCAATGCATTGCAGCTGCTTTCTATAGCCCTCTTGTTCGGATGGGTTGGCAAATCGATAGCCCTGTAAGAATGAAGAGGCTCCCAACCCCAGGCCCAGATATTCCCTGCCCTGCCAGTAGCCGCAGTTGTGGATACATTCCCGTCCGTCCCTGGCATAATTAGAGATCTCATAACGATGATAGCCCTGCTGCTGCAGATATTCTTTTGTATATTGGTACATCCTCCTGTCCATTTCTTCGGACACCGTTTCTAATTTCCCTTCCTGTTCCATTTGGTAAAAAGGAGTTCCCTCTTCCAGGATCAGGCTGTAGGCGGAAATATGCTCCGGCTGTAACTCAACTGTCCGCTGCAGGGTTTCCCGCAGGCTTTCCAGATCTTGTCCCGGTATGCCGGACATTAGATCAATATTAATATTATCAAAACCGGCCCTCCGCAGAAGTTGATAGCTTTCCACAAATTCTTCCCAGGTATGGATTCTCCCCAGTGTCTTTAATTCCTGGTTCCGGGCCGACTGAAGCCCCAGGCTGGCCCGATTGATTCCGGCCTGCCTCCATACCCTTTCCACGCCCGGATCGATCATGCCGGGATTGGCCTCTATTGTAATCTCTGCTTCCGACTCCAGGACAAAGCTTTCCCTCCATGCCTGTCCTAATAATAGGATTTCTTCCCCTGCCAGGCAGGAAGGGGTTCCTCCTCCGATAAATACACTGACTACTCGGTAATCCTCTCTGGAAAGCTGCTGCCCCCATAAACGGATCTCTTCTGCCAAAAGCCCGGCATATTCCCGGATTTCTTCCCGGTTTCCCGGCCGGGACAAGAAATCGCAGTACAGGCATTTCCGAACACAAAAGGGGATATGAAGATACAGCTCTAATTCCCGGCTTTCCTGCCTATTCATCATCCAATTTCAAAACGCTCATAAAAGCCTGCTGGGGAATCTCTACACTTCCAAACTGGCGCATGCGCTTCTTTCCCTCCTTTTGCTTTTCCAAAAGCTTTCTTTTCCGGGTAATATCTCCCCCATAACATTTGGCCAAAACATCCTTCCGCAATGCCTTGACTGTCTCCCGGGCAATGATTTTACTGCCGATGGCGGCCTGGATGGGAACCTCAAACAGCTGCCGGGGAATTTCCCCTTTTAGCTTTTCGCACATTTTCCGTCCCCGCTCATATGCTGTATCCTTATGCAGGATAAAGGACAGCGCATCAATCTCCTCCCTGTTGATCAAGATATCCAGCTTCACCAATTCAGAAGGAACATATCCCTTCAATTCATAATCCAAAGAAGCATAACCTCTCGACCGGGATTTCAATGCGTCAAAAAAGTCATAGATAATCTCGTTCAAGGGAAGGTCATATTTTAGTAAGGCCCTGGTCTCTTCCAGATATTCCATCCCCTGATAGCTCCCTCTCCGTTCCTGGCAAAGGGTCATGATCGCTCCTACAAATTCTGTGGTGACCATGATCTCAGCGGCTACCACAGGCTCTTCCATATGCTCGATCTCTGAGGGGTCCGGAAGATTGGAAGGATTGGTAACCTCCACCATCTCGCCGTTTGTCTTATATACATGATAGATTACACCGGGGGCTGTGGTAACCAGATCCAGATTGTATTCTCTTTCCAGCCGTTCCTGAATAATCTCCAAATGCAGCAGTCCCAAAAAACCACACCGGAATCCAAATCCCAATGCAATAGAGGTCTCTGCCTCGAACTGCAGCGCGGCATCGTTCAGCTGAAGCTTTTCCAACGCATCTCTCAGATCCTGATATTTGGCGCCATCGGCCGGATACATTCCACAGTACACCATGGGCTGTACCTGCTTGTAACCAGGCAGGGCTTCTTTACAGGGACGGCTGCGCAGTGTAACGGTATCTCCCACCCGGGTATCCTTAACATTCTTCAGGCTGGCAGTGATATAGCCGACCATTCCTGCGCTCAGTCCCTGGGAGGGAATAAACTGTCCTGCGCCGAAGACTCCAGTCTCTACTACCTCGGCTTTGGCCCCGGTGGCCATCATCTGGATCTCATCCCCTTTTTTCACACTTCCTTCAAAGATGCGGCAGAATATGATAACACCTTTATAGGCATCATAAATAGAATCAAAGATCAGGGCCTGCAAAGGGGCATTTTCATCCCCTGCAGGCGCAGGGATTTTCTCTACAATCTGCTCCAGCACATCTTCAATATTGGTCCCCATTTTTGCGGAGATCAGGGGGGCATCCGATGCGTCCAGGCCAATCACATCTTCTATCTCAGCCTTTACCCTCTGAGGATCCGCACTGGGCAGATCGATTTTATTGATGACTGGCATGATCTCTAAATTATGGTCCAGGGCAAGATAGCAGTTGGCCAAAGTCTGGGCCTCTACTCCCTGGGCGGCGTCCACGATCAGAATGGCTCCCTCACAGGCCGCCAGGCTCCGGGACACTTCGTAATTAAAATCCACATGTCCCGGGGTATCGATCAGATTAAAAATATATTCCTCACCATTCTTCGCTTTGTATACAATACGGACCGTCTGTGCCTTTATCGTAATTCCTCTTTCTCTCTCCAGCTCCATATTGTCCAGAACCTGAGCCTGCATCTCCCGGCTGGTAAGCAGCCCCGTCTTCTCGATGATCCGGTCTGCCAGGGTGGATTTGCCATGATCGATATGGGCAATAATGCAAAAGTTCCGTATATGGGATTCCTGAATTTTTTCCATAAGCTTCCTCATTCCTGCACTGCTTTTGTATTTTTCCTGTCTGTGACGCAGCGCAGGCACAGGCAAAGAGACCGGGGATGCTCTTCGCAGGGCATAACCGGACTGCCTATCATTATAGCATGAACTTATTTCCCCGACAACACTTGATTTAATACCTCTGCTAATGGCTCCATCGCATTTCTTGCCTCTGCCACAGTATTGTTTTCATTGCCCAATTCGACCAGAACAGATCGCTTGCGAAGATGAAGATTATAACGGTAGCTTTTCAGATAGACCGGTTTGGCCAGATCTGGATACTTCTCCATACATTTCAGCTTCAATTGCAGACTGAAAGCCAGATTATCCGCAAGATTCGGGTTGGGCAGATAAGAAATCGCCCCCTTCCGGTTCCGGGACAGTCCGTTAAAAAACATGACCTGAGCCGCCTTCTTTCCATTAATGGTTGTAGTCCGTTGCACATTATTCCCCACCCCATCCCGGTGAAGGTCGATCAGCACCTGAATCTGAGGATTCTTTTTTAATTGTTTTGTAATTCCATCATAGGCTTGGTTATACGCTTTATTCCGGTCAATTTTGCCATTTACCCGGTCATATTCTGTCTCATCATGGATTACCTGGTAGCCATATTTCTCTTCTAAAATCTGAGCCAGAAGCTCCCCTACCCCTACAATGGAATCAGATTTATCCCCTGCCTTGCTGTCAATAAACCCCTCCGAAGCCCCATGGGTATGATAGATCAGAATTTGCGGCTTATTGCTTTTCTTTAAAGACACATTCGTATTCAACAGCTTTTCTACATCAAAGACACTATTATCAATAGAGGTAGAGGAATCCACAATATAAAAATTTTTTAATAAATAATCCCTGTCCAGGCTGCTGCGCAGCCTCTTTATTTTTTTTTGATTTTCCTGAATCCCTTCCCGGTTCTGGGTAATGCTTACAGTCTGCCTTGATGCCGAGGGATCGTCCTCCCCTCCGCCTCCGTCATGCTCTTCCTCCAGAACCGCCTGGTTCTCCGCCAGAGCGGCCTCCTCCAGATCCTCTTTTTCCTTTTCCTCCTTCTCCTCCTCTTCCTGTGCCAATAAAATATTCTCATCCAGGTTCTGAAGCAATTTTGTCTCTGCTATTTTATCATTACCAGCGCCGCTCCAAAAAATATTCTGACTGTTCTTTCCCGGATAGAGCGCCGCCATGCCGATCACACTCTCCTGCGCCGCCATCTCCAATTTACCAGTTCCGCCTGACAGATAGTAGACCACGGGAAGCTTTTTTATCCAATAAGCCAGCCCACCCTGGCTGTCATTCTGCTGATCTGCATATGTCTTATAACTGATTGTTGAAAATCCCTGCTGTACCAGATAATCGCTCCATTTTTTCTCCAGTTCTTCCATCTGATAGTTCTGCTTCCACAGCAAAAGATTCAAACAACCTGTCCCAAGAAAAAACAAAACAAGAAAGAAGCGCCGCCTTTTTCTGTGCTTCCGGCCCTCATAACTCTGAAACCATTTTCGGCTCTGATACAGGCTTTCTTTTTTTAATCTCTCCATAAGAATTCTGCCTCCCATTAAGCCTATGCCGGAAAACTCTTCCCTATGCCATATTCTTGTCCATCTATTTCGATATTTTCCTACGACACCTTTCCAAAGATGCGAATTCCCTTTGCCACAATCTCTCCGATATTCCGAATCTGCTCGTCAATATCCTTTGGTGTGACAAATAGATTCTCTGTGGGTTGCAGGCTCTGCAAAAACAGACGGATTTCTTCCTCCTGGTATCCTTGCGCGCCCAGGCTTTCTTCCATGCATTCCGTCACAATGGTCCCTGCATCTACTACAGTAGGCACTCCAATAGCAATAACCGGAACAGCTAACGTATCCTGGTTTAATGCATTCCTGTTGTTGCCAATCCCGGCCCCCGGAGAAATCCCCGTATCTGTAATCTGTATTGTGGTACACAGACGGTTGACGCTCCGGGAGGCCAGCGCATCGACTACAAGAAGACTGACAGGCTTTACCTTTTCAATAATCCCACCAAGGATTTCCCGGGTCTCCATTCCAGTCTGTCCCATCACGCCAGGCGCCAGGGCACAGAGAATCCTCCCCTCCTTTCCCAGCGCTTCCCTTCCAAATTCCTCTACGATATGACGGTTTACCGGTACTTTCTCCAGTACGAATGGGCCCAAAGCATCTGGTGTGGCAAAACGATTGCCCAGACCTGCCAGCAATATAGTGGACGTCTTCTGCTGCCATTCCTCCTCCCCCTGTCCTTCTCCCTGAATTTCTTCCCTGCGCTTCTGTTCCAAACCAGATACCATATCTTCCAATACTTCCGCCAGCTTGGCCGCCGCCCGATCTTCCAGCCTTTTCTGCTGTTCTTTGGTCTGTCCGTCCCTCCTCTTCAAAAACTCCATTGTGATATAGGTTCCAATCGGTTTCCCCATCTGTCTGCTTCCTTCCTCATTGCAGATTTTCACTGTAGTCATCCGCAGCTGTTTTCTCTGGAAATACTCTTCTTGCAGGGACACTCCCGGTATCTCTACCTGGTCCTCCGGAAAGCTTTCCCTTACCTCCAACGCCAGATCGGTACGTTTTTCCATCCTTGGCTGCTGCAATCCATCCATCTGTTCCATCTGATTCTCCCCTCCATTCTTTTTACCTCTATTTTTTGTAAAAAAATGCAAATTATGTATTGACAGAGTCTTCAGAATCCCCTATTATATATGAGTATGTTTACATCAAAGTGACCGTGTCCAGTTTGATGAAGTACAAGAATTCACGATTGGGAGGTGTAAAAAGTGGCAAATATCAAATCAGCAAAAAAGAGAATTTTAGTTGAACGCAGAAATGCAGCGAGAAATAAAGCGATCCGTTCTACCGTTAAGACAGCTGTCAAGAAAGTAAACACTGCTGTTGAAGCAAAGGATAAAGCTGCTGCAGATGCTGCGTTAAAGTCAGCAATTTCTGAAATCAATAAAGCAGCCAGCAAGGGTGTATTCCATAAAAAGACTGCTTCCAGAAAGATTTCCCGTCTATCCATTGCTGTCAATAAAATAGCATAAATCAGAAAGAGAGTTGTCATGGTGTGGGCAGCTCTTTTTTTCTATATCTGGACCGTTCGATCAAACCAAATGTGGAGGTTATCCGGGATGAAAAAAGAGAATTACTTAAAATGGGATGAATATTTTATGGGAATCGCCCTTCTGTCTGCCGAGCGCAGCAAAGATCCCCATACCAGCGTAGGCGCCTGTATTGTAAGCCAGGACAATAAAATCTTATCTGTCGGCTACAATGGCATGCCCAGGGGCTGCTCAGACGATGAATACCCCTGGGACCGCGAAAATGCGGACGAACTTCAAACGAAGTATCTTTTTGTCTGCCATGCCGAACTAAACGCCCTGTTAAACTACACAGGGACAGATATGAAAAACGCTAAAATCTATACGACCCTATTCCCCTGTAACGAATGTACAAAGGCCCTGATCCAGTCCAACCTCCACGAGGTCATTTACCTGTGCGATAAATATGCTGACACTTCTTCTGTCTTAGCATCCAAACGCATGATGAAATCTGCCGGCATGATCTACCGTGAGTATCAGCCTATTGGCAGACAGATCACAATAGAATTATAGGCGCCTGGCGTCATCCAGCTATCTTTACAGAGATTCCCTGGCTGGCCAGGCTCTTCTTGATCAACTGATACCCGGCATGGGAGCTTTTGGGGGTCAATACCACTTTACATTTTGGGGAAACTCCCTTCCATGCCTGCTTTCCTACTTTTTTCAGATGGACAGCGTTAATTTTTACCAGTTTCAATTTCCTGTCTCCCAGAAAAGCCTTCCTGCCAATCTGAGTGATATTTTTCCCGATGGCCACTGTCTTTAACTTTCCTTGATGGGCAAAGGCCCGTTTCCCAATTGCTGTGACAGTGTACACCTTCCCCTGTATTTTAACAGTATTGGGGATCACGATATTCTTTCTCTTCTTCTTTCCCTGCACAACACAGACTTTTTTCTTTTTTATGGACTGAATCCGGTATGCCAGCTTCTTTTTCTCTATTACCATACCTTTCTTCAATTGTTGTCCTGTTCCTTCGTCCACCTTTTGCCTTCCGTTGCCCCACTGGGCGACAATGCTGCTCTGCCCTGGGTCATAAGAAAGCTTTTGTTTGTCGGTATCCTCTGCCGCATCATTCCCTTCTGTGTCCTGGAAAAGACCGGGCGCCTCAGCGGATCCCGGCTGCCCTTGGGCTTCCTTCTGTTCCCTCAGCTTGAGATACAGCGTCAGATCGCCCCAGGTTCCGGAAGGAATCCTGTCCATGGCCTTCTCTTCTCCATCCTCCTTTTGATACCAGCAGACAAATTCATAGCCTTCCGGTATATTTAACTGCTCTGATCCCGGCAGAATTTCTTCTCTTCCATATTGATAGGAGCCTGCGGCGGGATTCCGAAAGCTCACCCCCTTATAATCTCCCAGATCATATTGCAGCTTATAAGAAAGAGGCTCTGACCACCGGGCATATACTATGTGATTTTCTATCAGGCTGCCTAATGTAAGTTCTCCGTCTGCCGCCAGCTGCTGCAAGCCCTGATCACGGTACCAGCCCTGAAAGATATATCCGGCAGCCTTGGGAACGGGAATCGACAGGGAACTCCCATAGTCCCCATAGAAGCAATCCTCTTCCCTCACAGACGCCTCCTCTCCCTCACTTCCATTGGAAAAAAGGACTTTGCCGGAGCCATAGACGGCTCTCACTGCATACTGTGGGATCAGTACTAAATCTCCCCTGATCCGGATCCCTTGTCCCGGATAATAATATTCTTGGTCCAGTGTACGGTATCTGGCCACCTTTCCACTATTCCCCACATGCGCAGGAAGGATATAATCCTGTTCGTACACAGCCCCGGCCGTGGCTATGCAGCTTTCTTTCAGGCCTCTCCCATCCCTGGCGTAGGTAATCTGACATGCCTTTCTTTTCAAATACACTGCAGCCTTCCCTGTGCCATCCGGAAGAATCCGTTGTATTTCTGTATCCTCCCAGTTTTCAATTTCATATCCCGCCGGAAAGAGCCTTCGGACCGCCTCTTCCAGCTCCAATCCATAATAAGCCGCAATCCCTTCTCCAATAGTATCTCCGGTCCTGCCATAAAGAGATACGGGCTCTCCCTGTAGATAGCCTATCCCATCTATATTCTCATAATACGGTATCACATAAAATCTGGTATCCTTCCTGGGAATCCATATGGCATACAGTACCTGGTCATGGTTGGGAATCTTACCGGTATCTCCTTGCCGGCAGACCACCTTTCCCTCTGGTTCATATCCCCAGCCGCCAAAAGTATATCCCTCTCGCTCCGGTACTGCCTGAGGAACAGTAAATTCCTCCTCATACAGCCCGCGCTGCTGTTCCAGCCCCGGAACCACACCCTGAGAGAATTTCCCTCCGTTTAGGTCAAAATCCACCTGATATTCCCCTCTTCTGAAATAGAGGGCCAACACGAGACTGCCGTCCGATCTCACTTTGCCCTGGAGTACAGAGGATGTCTTATCCAGCCAGAAACCGGGATATACCTGTGAAAGCTCTTCCACCCGGGCAATACTTCCCGTATATGCCTGGAACGTATATTGTTGCGCCTTCCCATAGGTGCCATCCAGCTCCTGCTTATAATATTCTACATGATATTCCACTGGAGCAGGCTTCCAGACAGCATACAGCGTAGTATCCCCATCAATCTGAAACTGCTGTTTTCCGACAGTTGCCTCAGGATCCCGGGACCATCCGGCAAAATCATAGCCCAGTCTCACAGGACGGGCGTCAATAACCGCCTCTTTCTCTTCCCATATGGCATGGAGCGTATATATCCCGGAACGGGTACACAGATTGGATACCCGGGCCTGATCTGAGTACATCACAGCTCCGCCCTCCCGGTCCGACCATCCGGCAAAATCATGATAAACGTACTGCTCTCCTCTGTCACAGCTTCCATCCGATCCATTGATGTCAAGACGGATCTTGCTCTTTTTGACAAAGGAATTGCCAGTCAGGGAATAACTGGCCCCATAATAACATCCGGTAATCCCAGACATGCTTCCTGCCACAGTAGGCTGGGCCACAAAACGAATATCATAGGTGATCGGCGTAAAATATCGATACACGGTACAGCCGCTCTCAGCCACCCGGCTTCTGGAGGAGAAGGAATAGCAATATCCTTCATAATAAACGCCGGCCTGAGGATCTTCCCCCAGCAGGCTTCCTGACACCAGCTCATCATAAAGGGCCGTGGTCCGCTTTATCCCCAGCTGCTGCCCTGTCCCAGGCCCCTGCTGCACCTGGTCAATACAGGTCACTTCACAAAGGGCCGGTTCAAAGATACGGTAGACGGTAGCCCCCTCTGCCGTCACCATGGCACAGGTGTCCCCTTTATATTCCATGCCGGGATAATATTTTCCCATCTGCTTTTCCCCTCCGGCCATCCTGCCCATAGCTGTAGAACCGTATTCTCCCTGCCAGTTTTGCGACCCCAGGATCTTTCCACTGCCAGGATAGCCGACCACATCCACACAGGTCACCGGATATGTCTGATGTACCTTCGTCCAATGGGCATAATACCTCTGTCCCTTCTCCACATGGCCGCCGGGCATAAGCTGCTTCCCGCCTTCTTCTCCATCAGGAACTGTATACCACCCGGAAAATGTATAGCGATAGCGGTCAGCGGAATGCAACGGTACCGGCAGGGAGCGAACGATATAATCCATCGTAGTGTCCTCATAATAGGCCATCCCCTGGGAAGCTAAGCTTCCCCCGGAAGCATCCAGTAGCACCTCTCCCGTCTGACCCAGGGAAATTCCTTCCATGATATCATAACGGTAGGAGATCCCCTTGGGGTCAAAGTCTCCCAGAGGGAAGGCATAGTTATCCAAAAGACCCTTGCGAAGAGAGTAATCCTGGGAGATTCCATTCCCTTCCGTATCATACTCAAACTCCTGGCTGATCCGCTGCCCTTTCTGATAGCGTTCCGTGCGGATCTTATAATGCTCCGGGAGGGAACGGGCTATCCCAGGCGACATTACAATAAAACGCCGGGAGGAACTCTGTGTGGCAAGAATGCTTACATAAGTGCCATAGGATGTGGTCCGGTCATCCAGAGACCGCTTCTCCCGATAGGATTCCTGATAACGCCATTGCCCGTCCTGATAATTCCATACATCATATGCGGAACCCAGGCGCACGCCGTTGAGCAGCACATCCACTCCGGTATAAGCAATCCCCCCTTCCCTCTCCTGATAAGTGATCCCTACCCCATTGACAGAAGATGCTGCCTCGGCATGGTATCCGTTTCCGATGCCAGGGAATGCCCCAAGGAGGAGCATACACAGCATTCCCCACCATGCCTTCTTTCCAAACTTTTTGATTCGTTCTTTCATAGACCTTCCTTTCCTGTCCCGGACTGGCAGTTCCCATTCCTGTCCGTCCCGTTTTTCGGTCTATCAGAGTGGGGTTATTATAACGCAAAAAGAAAACAGAAGGCAATATCACAAATAACTAAAAAATGCCTTCTGCTTTTTAATACTCTTTTTGCGTTTTTCCATATTACAATGAATATATATTTTATAAAATTTCTTATAAAAACAGAATTTCCTGACATAAGTAACAAAAAATCCTGTCTAATTTCTCTGTATTGCCTTCTGGTCATCCATTCCTTCTAAAAGACTTGTTCTCACATCCTTCCGGAGCGTTTCCCAGGCATCCGGATGCTTGACATAATATAAAGGACATTCCTTCCCCGTCACATCATAATGCCGGATGATCTGGTCCTCCTCCAACTCATATGTATCGCACAGCCATGCCAGCAGGCGGATCAGGGAATCATAAGTCTTTTTTGTAAATTTTCCTTTTTTATCTGGGTGGCAGCATTCGATGGAAATGGTGTCTTTATTCCGGCTATTGGAAGCGTAGGCAACCTCGTCCAGGGGGATGCACTGAATAATATGGCCGTCCAGACCAATAATAAAATGGCTGCTCACCTTATTCTCCGCTGCATCTGCCTCATCCTTGCGGCTCTCAAAATAATTCCGGTTCGCTTCAGCGTCCGTTCCCGGATTGGCAGTGTAATGCACCACGACC
Organism: uncultured Lachnospiraceae bacterium; assembly: GCA_947589315.1. Taxonomy (GTDB): domain Bacteria; phylum Bacillota; class Clostridia; order Lachnospirales; family Lachnospiraceae; genus Jutongia. The sequence continues at coordinate 18,539 of CANPZE010000046.1, forward strand.
CCTTTGACCTCTTCCAGGACAATCTCCGGCCTGGAATTTTTATTTGGCGTGAGGATCTGTTCCTCTATCCTGGGCGCCGTTACCGTGATCATCGTAAAGTCCAGGGAACTTTCCGGTTTCACATAACGATGGTACACAAACCGAAAGACAGTAAACAGCAGACTCAGTACAAATAGAAGGATCACTCCCGCTGCCAATGCCAGCACCAACCATCGCCGTATCTGCTGTTTCCTTTTCTTAGTTAATTTCATTATTCTTCCACGCTATAATTGGGCGCCTCTTTTGTAATGTGGATGTCATGGGGATGGCTCTCCCTGAGGGCCGCAGCGGAAATCTTTACAAACTGTCCGTTCTCCTGCAGGGTAGGAATGTCTGCAGCGCCACAGTATCCCATACCGGAGCGCAGGCCGCCCATCAGCTGAAATACTGTATCCTCTACAGTACCCTTGTATGCCACACGGCCTTCCACTCCTTCCGGTACCAATTTCTTGGCATCAGACTGGAAATAACGGTCCTTGCTTCCATTTTCCATTGCAGCGATAGATCCCATTCCCCGGTATACTTTATACTTTCGTCCCTGGAATAATTCAAAGATTCCAGGACTTTCATCACAGCCTGCAAAAATACTTCCCATCATACATACACTGGCGCCTGCTGCAATAGCTTTCGTCATATCTCCGGAATACTTGATCCCTCCATCTGCAATAATAGGGATCCCATATTCCTTCGCTACACTGTAGGCTTCCATAATGGCAGTAATCTGAGGCACGCCAATCCCTGCGACTACACGCGTAGTACATATGGAACCCGGCCCAATTCCCACTTTTACGCAATCTACGCCCGCTTCGATCAGAGCCCTTGTAGCAGCTCCCGTAGCTACATTACCGGCAATGATCTGAAGATCCGGATATGCTTCCCGTATCATTTTGACACAGTTCAGGACATTTTGGCTATGGCCATGGGCAGAATCTAACACAATACAGTCTACATGCTTCTCCACCAATGCGGCGACACGTTCGATCACATTGGCCGTGATCCCTACCGCTGCGCCGCACAGCAGACGCCCCTGAGAATCCTTGGCTGCCAGTGGATACTTGATCTGCTTTTCAATATCTTTAATCGTGATCAGGCCTGTAAGGTTTCCTTCATCGTCCACTAAGGGAAGCTTCTCTTTCCTGGACTGGGCAAGGATTTTCTTTGCCTCCTCCAGCGTAATCCCCTGTTTTGCCGTGATCAGCCCTTCCGATGTCATGGATTGCTTGATCTTTTTTGTAAAATCTGTCTCAAATTTCAGGTCCCGGTTAGTGATAATTCCTACCAGCTTTCCTCCCTCTGTAATAGGAACACCGGAAATACGGAATTTGGCCATCAGATTATTAGCGTCCTCCAGTGTATTCTCTGGCGATAAATAGAAAGGATCGGTAATAACACCGTTTTCCGATCTCTTTACCTTATCCACTTCATCGGCCTGCGCCTCAATAGACATATTTTTATGGATAATACCAATGCCTCCCTGCCTGGCCATGGCAATCGCCATACGGTTCTCCGTAACAGTATCCATGCCTGCACTCATCATAGGGATATTCAACTTAATGCTCTTTGTCAGATTTGTTGCCAGAGACACCTGATTCGGGATTACCTGAGAAAACTGCGGCACCAGAAGTACATCATCAAAGGTAATGCCCTCACCAATAATCTTGCCCATGCTTTGTTCCTCCTTTATGCGTTCGCAATATCGTAATAAGTATAACTGATGAAATTGTCATCATGATTCCTCTGTTGTCAAATACCCCGTAGATCTTACTACGGGGTATTTAATGATTTTGACAAAGTATACACCAAACCACAGATCCTTGTCAATATTCAATTTTGCTTCTTGCTTTTAATTTCATTTGCTCTAAAAGCTTCCCATCCGGAGTAAAACGGATCCTAACTAAATCTTTCTCCGTCTTCACCACTATGATATAATGCTTATCTTCCAGAGCGCCGGAGGAATAATCCAGAAGCCGCAGCTTCTTGTAACTGTCCAGAGAATGGGAATCCTCCGGAGCCACGATCTCCGCCTTCTCCAAATCTGTCCGCATCATATTTTTCCGGCTGCTGTCTGCAATGATACGGTCAAAATCAATCTGCCCATCCACAAAAACATATTCATAATCAATCTTTTTGGGAGGAAGGAACCATATCAAAACGACATCAATGATCAAGGACAGCAGCAAAGGTAGCCAGCCGCCAAGAAAGCCGATCCCTATCACCGGAACCACCACACAGGCGGCCAGCATAAGGTTTCTCTGCAGCCGCTTCTGCGGGGTCAGCCGGGATCGCACATAGGTATCTGAGTACAATCCTTCATTCATTACATCATTCCCATTCCAGGAGCGCCGCCTGCAGGCATTGCAGGAGTATCTTCCTTAATCGTGGATACTACAGACTCTGTAGTAAGCAGCGTGGATGCCACACTGGTAGCATTCTGCAGCGCACTTCTTGTTACCTTAGCCGGATCTACGATACCCGCATCCAC
>CANPZE010000047.1 GCA_947589315.1 uncultured Lachnospiraceae bacterium
GCGCTGGTGCCCTAGCAAGAAACACTTCGTGTTTCTTGTTGGCGCTCCACTACATTTCGAGCAATTTTCTGCCCCAGTAAAAGGGCACCGCCTGCGCTGGTGCCCTAGCAAGAAACACTTCGTGTTTCTTGTTGGCGCTCCACTACATTTCGAGCAATTTTCTGCCCCAGAAAAAAGCTCCCTGCCTCGGCAAGGAGCTTTTGCTTTCGATACTCTTTCCCGGACAGATCTCTGCCAGGGACGGCTTGCGCCGCGGTACCACCCTGATTCCTATGTCAGATACCCCTTTTCAGGATATCTCATAAACACTTCTTTCACTCGTAACGTGAGCCCTCCGTCATTCTCTACTAAGATACCGTTCAAGAATGCTGCTCCTGTGGGAAATTCAACTGTTGCGGGAACGCAAGGGCGCTTTCAGCCAATGACGACCTCTCTCTGACCGGATCGCAACAATCTACTCAGAGCCTTTTAACAGGTTCTCTGTTCACAATCTTCGCATTTATCAATTACAATTTGGTATTATATCAGATTGCTTTTAATTGCGCAACTATCTTTTCAAAATTCATAGCATGGGAAGCCTTGACCAGGATAGAATCCCCGGGCAAGATCAGTTGTCCCAGCCGCCCTATGGCCTCCTCTAATTCCGGGAAATAATATGTTGCCGTTGTCCTGTCCCGGTTATTGTCCTCTATCCCACGGACATACTCCTGCGCCAGGCTGCCTACTGCCAGTACCAAGTCGATCCCCCTGGCCGCAGCATGGGCTCCCACCTGATAATGCAGCTGAGCCTCCTGCTCCCCCAATTCAAACATATCGCCCAGTATGGCAACCCGTCTTCCCCGGGGCACATCGGCCAGCACATCCAGTCCCGCCTTCATAGATACCGGATTGGCATTGTAACAGTCATCCATTACTGTGAGGCTTCCCGTACGGATCACATTGCTCCTTCCCCCTACCGGTACAAAGCTCTCAATCCCTGTGCGGATTTCCTCCAGAGTCAGCCCATAGTCCAACCCTACCGCTGCAGACACCAATGCATTATAGATCATATGCCTTCCCGGTACCGGGATCTTTACCTCGAACTCCCCGCTGGGAGTGGCCAGGCGGGCCCGGCTGCCTTCCAATCCCAGGCTTTCGATTCCCCTGGCATGGTATTCCCAGCTGCTATCTAAACCAAAGAATATAGGAGGCTGGATCCGGCTGTCCCCCTCCAGGGAAGCCAGCTTATCATCATCCCCGTTGAGATAGACCCTTCCTCCCGGGCGCAGATAGGAAAATATCTCTGTCTTGGCCCGCAATACTCCGTCCCGGTCTCCCAGCTGCTCCAGATGGCACTGACCGATATTAGTGATAATACAATGATCCGGACGGGCAATCTTGCTCAGCCGGGTCATTTCGCCAAAATCGCTGATTCCCATTTCCAGCACCGCTATTTCATGATTTTCCCGAAGGCGGAATATTGTCAGGGGAAGTCCCAGCTCATTATTAAAATTGCCCAGTGTCTTCAAGGTATCATATTTTTGGGACAGGACACTGGCAACCATTTCCTTTGTGGTGGTCTTCCCCACACTTCCGGTAATTCCAATTACCTGTATGTTGCAGCTCTGCCGGTAATATTCTGCCAGGTCTTTCAAAGCCTGCTGGCAGGAATCCACCTGGATATACGCTTTCTGCAGGTCTGCCGGAGCCTGTGGCGGCTCCTCAGAGAGACAGCAGAGAACTCCCTTCTGATAACATTCCGGGACAAAACGGTTGCCGTCCACCCGGTTCCCCCTGATGGCTGCAAACATCCCTCCCGGCATCACCTTCCGGCTGTCCGTGGTAAGGTCAGTGATCTCCTGCTCTCCCTGTTCCGGAGAGCCAAAGTACCTTCCCTTACATACGGCGGCCATCTTGATCGGAGCCATTCCTATCATTCTATCCTTCATTCCTTCTCCTTATTCTGTGAGATTGTCAGAATCTTCTGGCACAATTGTTGATAATCAATGCCAGCCGCTTCCGCCTCCTGAGGCAGCAGGCTGGTGGGCGTCATCCCCGGCAAAGTATTGGCTTCCAGGCAGTATAGCCGTCCCTCTCCATCCATCAAAAAGTCAATCCGGCCATATACTTTTAAATGCAGCGCCTGGTATACCTTCTGTGCCAGCTCTCCCAGCGTCCGGCTGATCTCCTCAGGCAGCTCTGCCGGACACACATCCTCTGCCAGGCCCGCCTGGTATTTCGTCTTATAATCGTAAAAGCCTTCCCTGGGAATGATCTCTATCACAGGAAGGGATCGCCCGTCCAGAACACCCACGGAAAATTCCCGTCCTTTAATATATTTCTCTACCAGAAGCTCCTCCTCATACCGGAAGCCTTCCTCCAGCGCCGCCTGATATTCCTCTCCATTTGAGACAATGCTGACGCCCACACTGGATCCCCCGCAGCAGGGCTTCACTACACAGGGAAAACCTATTTTCTCCGGCGCCTGCCCCGCCGTATTCCGATTCACAGTATACCCGGGCGGGGTGGGAATCCCGGAAGAGTTAAATACCATTTTAGTCACACCCTTATTCATAGCCAGGACACTCCCCAGGTAACCAGATCCGGTATAACGGATCCCCAGCAGGTCAAAGGCCGCCTGGACTTTGCCATTCTCTCCGTCCGCCCCGTGCAACGCCATAAATACCATGTCTGCCCGGCGGCAGATATCCAGCACATAAGGTCCAAACAGATTGGGTGACTGGTCTTTCCGCATGTTCCGGATCCTTTCTAAATCCGGCTGCTCTGACGGGATCTTTTCCAAAGTTTCATCCAGTTCCATAGGATGGTCAAAAAACGCCTCTGCCTGCTCCGATGTCCCGTCAAATCCCATAAACATATCTAACAGCACTACCTGGTTGTCTCCGCTGCGCAGCTGCTTTGCAATCTTCACACCGGTGCACAGGGATACATCCCGTTCCGTACTAAGTCCGCCTGCTAATACTACAATCTTCATGCCACTACTCCTTTCTGCAACCCATTCTAATTCTATGCTGTGGGCCTGGCCATCATCACAATGGAAGAAGAAGGATAATAATCTAATGCTACTACAGCGTTATATGTACTGCTGGCTGAGATCACCATACCATTTCCGATATAGGTCTCCACATGGGTAATATTTTTATATCTCCCGTTTTTTGATGTGCTGTAAAATATCAAATCCCCAGGCAGCAGTTTTTTCTCATTGACAATCGCCCGGTTGGCCAGCTTCTTGCCATGCTGCTGACACCATTGGGCGATCCCTGCAGCCGTAGGGGCCCATCCGGACCGTACCCCCAGATAGACCTTATAGCGGGAATAGCTTCTCCAGACTAAAGAACTGCAGTCATAATATCCCTTTGACATCCTTCTGGCCTGGCTATACTTTGTCCTGGTCCTGGCAATGGCCTTCTCGCGGTTCACTGCCTTTCTGGCCTTAGGTGTGGTCACCCCCACATATACCTGAAGCTGCTTTCCATCCGCTTCTGCCATAATATAGGTGACTCCCTTTTTCTTTGCTTTCACCCGCCCTTTAGAGCTGACCGCAGCGATTCTGGGATTCTGGCTGATATAGGTCACATGGCTCTTGGCGGCATTCAGGCCTTTTATTCCAATGTTTAACTTCATCCCCTTTTCCATTACCAGGCCATAGCCCTTATAGTGGGGATCCGTAATCACTGCCTGGAAGCTAAGCTCTCTTCCGTCAATCTCCAGAACCACCTTCTCTGTCCCCTTCTTCTCCCCGATCAGCGTAGCCCCCTGGACAGACAGGATATCCGACTGGGAATCCCATTTTATCTGGCTGTATGGGCAAAGGCCATCCATGCCGATCTCATAATAGATACCCGCCGCTATTACGACCTCCTTCTCCCTCAGAGAAGGATCGGTCACTGTCACCGGTATATTTATGGAAATGCTTTGCCCGCTGAGGGAAAAGATTGTCAGTTCCACCTGGGCGCTGCCCAGGGCCACCGGTACCAGCAATTCACTGCTCACATCAACCACATCCCGGCTTTTGCAGGCAAAATGGTAGGTAAATTCTCCTTCGCAGTGAAGCAGTTCCGGCATATAGGGTTCACTGCCCAGGGCCCTGGCTATGCCGTCATTGCCTGCCACTGTGGGTGCCTGCACTTCCAGCTGCGCCACCTTTACCCGGCTCCCATCCGCCCTGGTGACATAGATGCCGGCCTCCTCAAAGCCCTGTACGGTTATATTTCCCTGTGAGACAGCGGCGCTGGCATTGTCAGTCCAAAAGTCCTGTGCCCCATAGCAAATATTGTCTGCTGCCTCCAGGCGTACTGTCTCCCCATAATCTGCCTGTATTTCCTGAGGCTGGATCACGGTGACTGTAATCTGTTCCACCCAATCTCCAGATGGGGAGCTTCCCCATACCGTTACACCGGCCTCCCCCGGAAATAATGCGGACACTTGCCCCTGCCCTGTCACTGCAATACAAGCTTCCCCCTCACTGTCTAATGCCCAGGAGACATTCTGCCCCTGCAGCTCAGGCGACAGATATTGCGCTAATTGCAGGCTGTCCCCACGATATAAGGTGAACTCTGTCTCCGACAACCGGGAGGTGTCTGCCGCCGCATAACGAAAGGTTCCCAGCACCAGAAGCAGCAGCACCAGCATTTCCCAGGATCTTTTCTTCCATAGGTATCTCAATGTATCTCACTCCTTTTGAAAATTCTCATAAACCATGTCTATATATTCCCAGATTTCTTCCCGTCCCTTCCTGGTAACAGAGGAATAGGATATAACCGGCGTCCCTTCTGTCAGCTGCAGCGCATCCGTGATCTGCCGGATCTGCTTCCCGCGCTGGGATCGTTTGATCTTATCCTCCTTTGTCGCAATGATGATAGGATGAAATCCATAATAAGCACACCACTGATACATCTGAATATCATTCTGATTCGGCTTGTGCCGGATGTCTACCAACAGAAAGATCAACCGCAGTGTTCTGGAACCTTCCAGGTAACGGTCGATCATCTTCCCCCACTGCGCTATGGCATTCTGGGAGGCCTTAGCATATCCGTAGCCGGGCAGGTCTACGAAATAAAAAAGATCATTGATATTATAAAAATTGACCGTCTGCGTCTTGCCCGGCTGGGAGGAAGTCCTGGCATAAGATTTCCGATTCATCAAGCCATTGATCAGGGAGGATTTCCCCACATTGGAACGCCCGGCAAAGGCAATCTCCAACTTATCATTATCCGGCATTTTACTGGTGACGCCGCAGACGGTTTCCAAATTCACACTTTTTACGATCATCTTCCCTCTCCCCTGCTTTCTCTGTCCTCAACAGATATCCGCTACACAAAGGCTTCCTTCCAGATATCCTGGATATACCGGGCATATTTAATCTCCAACCCCTCCAGGATCTCTTCCTCCAGTTCATTCACATCCTTTTGATTCTTCTCCGGAACCATCACCAGCTTTATCCCTGCTGTTTTTGCCGCCAGAAGCTTTTCCTTCAGGCCCCCTATGGGCAGCACCCTGCCCCGGAGTGTGATCTCTCCCGTCATGGCCATATCGGCACGTACCTTCTTGCCAGACACTGCCGAATAAATAGCTGTAGCCATTGTAACTCCTGCTGAGGGTCCGTCTTTAGGCGTGGCTCCCTCCGGCACATGGATATGGAGATCCCATTTTCGGAAATAGCCTTCCTCCACCTGCTCCCCTAAATAAGCTTTGGCCACGCTTAATGCAATCTGGGCGGATTCCTTCATGACATCGCCCAGCTTTCCGGTCAGCACCAGCTCCCCTTTTCCCGGGAACAGCGCTGCCTCAATCTCCAGAGTATCCCCACCGCTGCTAGTCCAGGCCAGCCCGCGGACCACGCCCACCTCCGGCCTGGCATTCGCCATATTAAGCAGATAGAGAGGTTTGCCCAGATATTCTTCCAGATTCCGGTCAGAGATCCGAAGCTTTACAGCGCCTTCCGTTACGATCCTTCTGGCTGCCTTCCGGCACAGCCGGCCCAGCTGCTTCTCCAGGCCCCGCACTCCGGATTCCCTTGTATAATTCAGGATAACCCTCCAGAGCGCCTTATCGCTGATTGTGAGCTGGGACTTCTTTAGTCCCGTATTTTCCAGCTGTTTCTTCCACAAATGGTCTTTGGCGATATGAAATTTCTCGTTCTGGGTATATCCGGATACCTCAATAACCTCCATCCGGTCAATCAATGGCCGGGGCACCGTATCCAGGGTATTGGCCGTACAGATAAAAAGCACCTGGGTAAGGTCAAGGGGAAGTTCAATATAATGGTCGGAAAAGTTCTTATTCTGTTCCGGATCCAGGACCTCCAGTAAGGCAGCCGCCGGATCTCCCCTTCCATCGCTCCCCACCTTATCAATCTCATCCAGTACCATTACCGGGTTCTTCACTCCGGCATTCTTTAATCCCACAGCAATGCGCCCTGGCATAGCTCCTACATAAGTTCTGCGGTGTCCCCGGATCTCTGCCTCGTCCCGGACGCCACCCAGACAGATCCGTACATATTGCCGGTTCATTGCCTGGGCTACCGAACGGGCAATGGACGTCTTACCCGTGCCGGGAGGCCCTACCAGACAGATGATCGGGCTGGCGCTGTCCGGTTTTAAGTTTCGGATCGCCAGGCACTCCAGGATCCTCTCCTTTACCTTCTGCAGGCCGTAATGATCCCGGTCCAGAATTTCACCGGCATGAAGGAGGTCTTTATTCTCCCTGCTCATTTTCTTCCAGGGCATCTGCAGCAGGGTCTCCACATATCCCCGGGATACGCTGCTTTCAGAGGAATGGGAGCCGTTTCTGGCAAACCGCTGAATTTCCTCCCGGATCGCCTTCTTGATCTTTTTGGGCGCCTTCAGCTTCTCCAGTCTCTCTAACATTTTATCAGCCTCTGAAGCAGAATCCTCCTCTCCCAGTTCCTTCCGGAGAAGTTTGATCTCTTCCCGCAGATAATACTCCTTCTGGTCTTCATTGATCCGTTCTCTTACCCTGGAGTCAATTTCTTCCTGTAATCGCTTTTCATAGATTTCCCTGTCTAAAGCGCTGCAGATCGCCCCATACAGCTTCTCTATATCGTCAAATTCCAGAAAATTCTGCTTAATCTCATAGTTTACGCTCATGCAGGTGGCAATCTCATACAGCATCGTTTCCAGATCCTCCCCGGCGATAATACTGTTGACCTTGGCCATGCCAACTTTGCCGGTCACCTCCCCATAAGTATAAAACAGGCGGCGGATCTCCTCTGCCATAGCCATCTGCTGTTCCTCAGGGGCACTGGCAGACAGGCGGTCCAGTAATTCCACCTCTGCCATCAGAACTCCATCTACTGTCGCCAGCGTCTTTGGCACAGCTCTCCTCAGGCCGATCATGGTCACCCGGATCGTCTGCCCATCCCGAAGATGGGTAATCTGCTTTACCTCTGCCACAGTCCCCCTATCAAAAAATTCCTCTATCTGGCTATCTTCGCTTTTACTGACAGAATTTTTCTGTGTAAGTATCAATACCTGCTGCTCTTCTGTCCGGATCACTCTCTCCAGACAATCGATCAATTCCTTTCTCCCTACCTCAAAATACATTGCGATCCCCGGCATTACACATAGATCGCGCAAAGGTAATACAGGCATTCTCAACATTCCCATCACATCACTTTCTTCATTGTTATCACCGCTGCCGGCATTGTTCTGCGCAGGGCGCAGGCTGCCACACATCATCCAGACAAAGAAAAAGGGAGCTTCCTGAGCCCCCTCTAACCTTTGTACCTTAAATACCGCAACCCCATCCCAGGGGACCCCGGGACAGTGTTTCGGAATCTTTCAGGCTAAGCGATCTCATCCTCTTCTCTCCTCTTAGCCCTCTTCTTCTCCTTATATACCAGCCTGGGTTTGCCGTCTCCCAGCGCCGCATCTTTTGTAATAATGCACTCTTCCACATCTTCCTGGGAAGGAACCTCATACATAACATCCATCATGACCGACTCAATGATCGCCCGCAATCCCCTGGCGCCCGTCTTCCGATCCACGGACCGTTTCGCCACAGCGGCAATTGCCTCTTTATCAAAGGTCAGTTTCACATCATCCATTTCAAACAATTTCTTATACTGCTTGGTAATAGCATTCTTAGGTTCTACCAGGATCCGCTCCAAAGCCTCCTGATCCAGCAGATCCAGCGCTACGTTCACGGGCAGCCGGCCGATCAGCTCCGGGATCAATCCAAACTTCACAAAATCTTCCGGAAGCACCTGCTTAAACAATTCTCCTATGTTGTCTTCCTGCTTGTCCGTTATCTCAGAGTTGAAGCCGATAGACTTTTTCCCGATACGGTTCCCAATGATCGTATCCAATCCGTCAAAAGCGCCGCCGCAGATAAACAAGATATTAGTCGTATCCAGCTGATAGAATTCCTGATGGGGATGCTTTCTGCCTCCCTGGGGGGGCACACTGGCCACCGTACCCTCCAGGATCTTCAGCAATGCCTGCTGTACGCCTTCTCCAGATACATCTCTGGTGATTGATACATTCTCTCCCTTCCGGGTGATCTTGTCAATTTCATCAATATAAATAATGCCATGCTCAGCCCGCTCCATATCATAGTCGGCCGCCTGGATGATCTTGAGCAGGATATTCTCCACATCCTCCCCTACATAACCCGCCTCCGTCAGTGCGGTGGCATCTGCAATGGCAAAGGGTACATTCAGGATCTTTGCCAGAGTCTGCGCCAGGAAAGTCTTCCCGGAACCAGTAGGGCCCAGCATGATAATATTACTTTTCTGCAGTTCCACATCGTCTATGCTTTTGTCTGCCAATACCCTCTTATAATGATTGTACACCGCCACAGAGAGTACCTTTTTGGCCTCCTCCTGACCGATCACATATTCATCCAGAAACTTTTTCATTTCCTTGGGTTTTAACAGGTTAATCTCGCTGTTTTCATAGATTTCCCCCTGATCCCCCAGCTCCTCGTCGATAATCTCCGAACACAGTTCAATACACTGCTCGCAGATAAATACACCCGGTCCTGCGATCAGCTTGCGGACCTGGTCCTGCGTCTTTCCGCAGAAGGAACATTTATACATTTCCTCTTTCTTTCCTGCCATTCACAACTCCATTTCTACACGCCCGGGCCAAATAAGGCGCCGCCTTCCCTGGGTCCGGCATGTACTTCTCAATCATACATGTTTTGCAATAATATCATCAATCAACCCATATTCTTTGGCTTCTTCAGCCGTCATATAATTATCTCTCTCTGTATCCTTTGCAATGATCTCTAAAGGCTTTCCTGTATTATCCGCCAGAATCTGGTTCAGCTTTTCCCTGGTCTGCAGAATCTTCTCAGCTACGATACGGATCTCGGTCTCCTGCCCCTTTACGCCGCCAGAGGGCTGATGGATCATGATCTCCGCATTGGGAAGGGCGTATCTCTTCCCCTTCGCCCCTCCTGCCAGCAGAAAGGCTCCCATGCTAGCGGCCATGCCCATGCAGACAGTAGACACATCACATTTAATATAATTCATTGTATCATAAATTGCAAACCCGGCGCTGACAGAGCCTCCCGGGCTGTTAATATACAGACTGATATCTTTAGTGGAATCCTGCGACTCCAGAAACAGAAGCTGGGAGACTACCAGACTGGCAATATCATCGTTGACCTCATTGCCCAGAAAGACAATACGGTCCTGCAGCAGCCTGGAATAAATGTCATAAGAACGCTCTCCGCTGCTGGTCTTTTCTATTACATAAGGTATACTATAGCTCATATTCTACCCAATCCTTTCTATTTATTTTCCTCTTCCATGCAAAATAACGCCAACCAGGAAGCAATGGCGCAGCCTCCCGGCAGCCCGCATTGCCCTGTGGCCGGCGTCAATGACAGATTATTTCTCTACTGCCGCATCTGCAACGAACTCAACTGCTTTCTGCACAGCCATATCCATAGCAATCTGCTTTTTCTCCTCTTCGCCCAGCAGATTTTTGAGCTTGTCGGTCTCCATTTGATACATCTGAGCCATATTCTCGATTTCCTTGTCAATATCTTCCTGGGTTGCCTCAATATTCTCAGCAGCAACAACAGCCTCCAGCACCAAACGGCTCTGGATCCTCTTTTCAGCCTGGGGACGTAATTCCTCTGTCATCTGCTGGGCAGTCATACCGGTGAACTGGAGATACTGCTCTAAAGACAGCCCCTGCGCCTGAATCCTCTGGGCAAACTCCTGAGTCATCTGGCGTACCTGGGTATCGATCATAGGTTCAGGAATATCCATCTGGGCGTCTTCGGCAATCTTTGTTACGATTTCCTCCTCCTTCTCCCGCTTCAGGGCTTCCTCTTTATTCTCCAGGAGTTTCTTTCTGGTATCTTCTTTGTATTCCTCCATAGTATCAAAGTCTGATACATCCTGGGCAAAATCGTCATCCAGCTCAGGAAGCTCCTTCACCTTGATCTCCTTTACAGTAACCTTAAAGACAGCCGGCTTGCCCTGCAGGCTTTCCTCCTGATACTGTTCCGGGAAGGTTACATTGACTTCTGTCTCCTGGCCGATGGACTGGCCGATCAGCTGCTCCTCAAAATTGTCAATAAAGGAGTGGGAGCCGATTGTCAGAGAGTAATCCGTTCCCTTTCCGCCGTCAAAGGGCTTGCCATCTACAAAGCCCTCAAAATCAATGACAGCGATATCTCCGTCCTGTACGGCCCTATCGTCCACTGTGATCATCCTGGCATTGCTTTCCTGCACTTTGCCAATCTCTGCATCCAGCTCCTCCTCTGTCACTTCTGCAGTCTTCTTTTCTATTTCAATCCCTTTATATTGTCCAAGTGTAACCTCTGGCTTTACTGCTACAAGCGCTGTAAAGATAAAAGGCTTTCCCTTTTCTACCTGTACTACATCAATCTCAGGCTGGGCAACGATCTCCAATCCGCTTTCTTTTGCAGCATCCTCATAAGCCTCGGGAATGATAGCATTGGCGGCATCCTCATAAAAGATGGCGGCGCCATACATTTTTTCTACCATGGCACGGGGCGCCTTTCCTTTCCGGAAGCCTGGAAGAGTAATCCTAGACTTATTTTTCTGATATGCCTTATCCAAAGCAGCGTCAAACTGCTCCGCACTGGCCTCAATCGTCAGCTTTGCCATACTCTTCTCCATGTTTTCTACCTGTACACTCATCTTGTATTATCCTCCTTATATTACGCGGGATCCTTCTCCCGTAAGTCACCATTGATATACTATAGCATGATTGATCCAGCAATATCAAGGGTTTTTATAAATTTTTATGCTCCTTTAATCGACAACATGGCCCTTTCGTTGAAGCGCCTGTATCACCTGGTCCACGTATCGCTCGCACAATGCCTCGGTCTCTGCCTCTACCATAACACGGATCACCGGCTCTGTACCGCTCTCCCGCAACAGGATCCGTCCATTGGACCCCAGAGCCTCTTCCACCTGGCGTACGGCCTCCGCTACGTCTGCGTCTCCCCTGGCTGCCGGTTTATCAGCTACCTTTACATTCTTCAAAAGCTGGGGATAGATTTTCAGTCCCTTGCGCATCTCGGAGAGTTTCCTCTTTTTCTCCAGCATAACCTCCATCAGCATCAATGAGGTGAGCACCCCATCCCCAGTCACTGCATATTTACTGAAAATAATATGTCCCGACTGCTCTCCTCCCAGGGAATGGCCGTATTCCGTCATATTGGCATTTACATATTTGTCTCCTACTGCCGTCTTCTCATAAGAAATCCCCACCTTGTCAAAGGCCTTATACAAGCCCATATTGGACATGATCGTGGTAACCACTGTATTGTTATTCAGCTCTCCCTTTTCCTTCAGATAACAGCCGCACAGATACAGGATGCAATCCCCATCGATCACCTCTCCCTGATCGTCCACGGCCAGGCAGCGGTCTGCATCCCCGTCATAGGCAAAGCCCACATCCAGATTATTTTCTATCACATATTTCCGAAGGGTCTCAATATGGGTGGAACCGCAATTTTCATTAATATTGGTTCCATCGGGATCCATTCCGATCGCATAGGTCTTGGCGCCCAGGGCATCAAATACGCCCTTGGCCACAGAGTAAGAAGAGCCATTGGCGCAGTCCAGGCCCACCCGGATATTTTTGAAGGACCGGGTCGCCAGGGACATGAGATAACCAATATACCTGTGGCGGCCAATGGCGTAATCAACGGTACGCCCTATATCTTCCCTGGTCGCCAGGGGAATCGTATCCTCTTCACTGTCAATATAGGTCTCGATCTTTTCCTCAATCTCTGCCTCCAGCTTATGGCCATTCCCATTGATCACCTTCAGGCCGTTATCGTAATAAGGATTGTGGCTGGCGGAGATCATGATCCCGCAGTCAAACTGCTCGGTACGCACTACATACGATACACTGGGGGTTGGCGTTACATGAAGAAGATACACGTCCGCTCCGCTGGCGGTCAGGCCGGAAGACAACGCATCCTCAAACATATAGCTGGACCGCCGGGTATCCTTTCCGATCACAATCCTGGCCTTATGCTCCCGACCGTAATACCAACCCAGAAAACGTCCTACTTTATATGCATGGACCACATTCAGGCCTACATTTGCTTCCCCCCGAAAGCCATCGGTTCCAAAATACTTCATGTCGCTCCTCCTGCTCTATCCTTTATTCTTTTTTGCACAACATTTTAATAGTATCACATCAATTTTAATGGCGCAAGAGCTTCCTCCCCATGTTTTTTGTCTGAAAGCCTAACCGGAAAATCTAAAAATTCCATATATGTTATGTCATAAACGAAAAAATAACCTGTATAATATGGTACATTGGGATCTATTTTCTGTTATAATGCAAAAAGTAACATATCAAACCCTCATTAACAAAGGAGAATTGTGTTATTATGACAATACTATCAGAAAGAATAATCAATGATAGAGAAAGTTTCAGTTTACGGCTGGCTCAGCTGCGGGAAGCAAAGGATATCAGCGCCCGCGATCTGAGCCTGCGCTTGGGGCACAACAAGAATTATATCAACCAGATTGAATCCCAGAAGGCCAATCCTACATTAGATTCCTTCTTTAAGATCTGCGATTATTTACATACTCCCCCCAAGGACTTTTTTGACCCGCAGTATCGGAATCCCAATGACACATTACCTCTGGAGAACCTGATGCACAGGCTTTCCCCCGGGCAATACTGCATTATGTATGATCTTATGCAGGAGCTGCTCAAAAAAGACAACCTGTTTTAGCCTCTCCACTGTCCCCTCCATAGGACTCTCTAAGATGTCTGCCAGATCAGTATTCACCGAAATGGCAGACATCTTTCCGTTCTGAGATCGTTCCAAAAGAATACCCCTGCTCTTCCAGTAACTGGATCACAGATTCCAGCGCCTCCAGCGTAACCTTGTTCCCATTGGAATCGTGCATGAGTATCACAGGATCCTTGACCCGGAAGCAGTCTTTTTTGATATTATCCAGAATAGACTGGACACTGGGGGAGCCTACAGAATCCTCCGCACTGACATTCCAATCTACATATTCCAAATCTTCTCCATGGAGCTGTTCAATGATCCTGTCCTTATAGGAACAGATATAGCAGTTGGCGCTTCCCCAGGGAAAACGCCACAGGGACGCATCATAGTTAAATTCCTCTTTTAACAGTTTTTTCACCTTCATTACATCCTGATAATAAGTATCCTGTGACGCATAAATCTCGGAGGCATGGGTATATGTATGCAAGCCCAGTTCATGCCCCTCCTTAATTTGGCGTTTTACGGTATCCTTGGTCTCCTCTGTCACCTGCTCCCCAATGAGAAAGAAGGTAGCCCTGGCCCCGTGCGCCTTAAGGATATCCAAATATTCCGGCGTTAATACACCGGGCCCATCGTCAAAGGTCAGGTAGGCGACTTTCTTCTCCTCCCCATCCCTGGAAGCGCCTGTGTCCTTTTTTCCACTCTCTCCGGACTCCTGCCGGGCGGTAACTGCCATTGCCTCTTCCTGCTGCCAGTCCCCCGCCGTCTCCTGCCCGTCCTTCTCCAGATATTCCGCCATCCAGTACCGAGAGGCCATGGCGCTCAAGATCAGCAGCCCCAGTACCACTGCCGTAATCCAGTTTTGTCTTCTATTCCCCTTCCCTTTTTCCTTGCCCTCATTTCTATGCAGCTGTAATCTCATTTTTATCACCGACCCTGCTCTTTCACAATAGCCTATTCCCTTCCTGATTTTAATATGACAAAACTCATTGCGAAAATCTTTAAGTTAATGTCTCAAATTTCTTGCTTTTCCATCCAAATTACGATATACTTTAACAAAATATATGCCGAATACGGCGGAATGGAGGACAATATGAAATTTGGTTATTTCGATGATCCCAACAGAGAATATGTCATCACTACCCCGAAGACACCTCTCCCCTGGATCAATTATCTTGGAAGCAACAGCTTCTTTTCGCTGATTTCCAACACCTGCGGAGGCTATAGCTTTTATAAGGACGCAAAGCTCCTGCGGCTGACACGTTACCGTTACAATAACATTCCCAATGACGAGGGCGGACGTTATTATTACATAAAAGAAAATGACACAGTCTGGAATCCCGGCTGGCAGCCTGTAAAGACTGCGCTGGATTCCTATGAATGCCGCCATGGTATGGGATACAGCCGGTTCACCTCTTCCAAAAATGAATTAGAGGCTTCTCTTCTGGCTTTCGTACCGGTCAATGACAATTGCGAGATCAACCAGCTCACACTGACCAATAAGTCAGCGTCTGCCAAAACCTTTACTCTCTTCTCCTATCTTGAATTCTGTCTCTGGAATGCGATGGACGACATGACGAATTTCCAGAGAAATCTTAACATTGGCGAAGTTGAGGTGATCGGTTCTACGATCTATCACAAGACAGAATACAGAGAACGCCGTAACCATTTTGCTGTTTATTCTGTAAATAGCCCGGTAGACGGCTTTGATACAAGCCGGGATGATTTCCTGGGCGCATACCGTGGAGTTACCGATCCCCAGGTAGTGGAGGAGGGCAAAGCCCACAATTCTATTACCAGCGGCTGGTTCCCCATTGGTTCCCATCAGATCAATATTACGCTGGAACCCGGCGAAAGCAAAAGCCTGATCTTCGTTCTGGGCTACTGTGAAAATCCTGCAGACCAGAAGTTCACGGCTCCCAATGTTATCAATAAAAAGCCTGCGGACGAGCTGTTGGCTAAATACCAGACCGATGCCCAGGTAGAGGCCGCTTTCCTTGAACTGAAAGACCACTGGGAGAATCTGCTATCCAAGTTTACAGTGAAGACAAGCGAAGAAAAGCTGGACCGTATGCTGAATATCTGGAATCAGTATCAGTGCATGGTGACCTTTAATATGTCCCGTTCTGCTTCTTACTATGAGTCCGGTATTGGCCGCGGCATGGGCTTCCGTGATTCCTGCCAGGATCTCCTGGGCTTCGTCCATCTGATCCCTGAACGTGCCCGGGAGCGTATCATTGACATCGCTTCCACACAGTTTGAGGATGGAAGCGCTTATCACCAGTATCAGCCTCTGACTAAGAAGGGAAATGCAGACATTGGCTCCGGCTTTAATGATGACCCCTTGTGGCTGATCGCCTGTGTATCAGCTTATATCCGGGAGACCGGGGATACTACGATCCTGTCCGAAATGGTTCCTTTTGACAATGACGAGAGCAAAGCGCAGCCTTTGATGGAGCATCTGAAACGCTCCTTTGACTATATTGTCAATCACAAGGGCCCTCATAACCTGCCTTTGATCGGACGGGCAGACTGGAATGACTGCCTGAACCTGAACTGCTTCTCCGAGCAGCCTGGTGAATCCTTCCAGACCTTTGGCCCCAGCGAAGGCCCCGTGGCTGAATCTGTATTTATTGCCGGCATGTTTGTAAAATACGGCAATGAGTATGCCGATCTGTGCCAGTTCACCGGGGATCAGGCAGAGGCAGACCGCGCCAGGGCTGAGGTAGAGGCTATGACGCAGGCAGTCCTGAAGGACGGCTGGGACGGTTCCTGGTTCCTGCGGGCCTATGATGCCAATGGCAATAAGGTAGGTTCCAAAGAATGTGAAGAGGGGCAGATCTATATTGAACCTCAGGGATTCTGTGTATTGGCAGGCATTGGCGCCAAGACCGGAGAGGCTAAGGCGGCGCTGGATTCCGTAAAGGAACGTCTGGATTCCAAATACGGTATCGTACTTCTCCAGCCTCCTTATACAAAATACCATGTAGAGCTGGGTGAAATCTCCTCCTATCCCCCTGGATATAAGGAGAATGCCGGTATCTTCTGCCACAACAACCCCTGGGTATCCTGTGCGGAGACTGTGATCGGCAGAGGAAACCGCGCCTTTGAAATTTATCGCAAGACCTGCCCTGCATATATTGAAGATATCAGCGAGATCCACTGTACAGAGCCTTATGTTTATTCGCAGATGATCGCCGGCAAAGACGCTCACTTCTTTGGACAGGCAAAGAACAGCTGGCTGACCGGTACAGCGGCATGGACCTTTGTCAATGTGTCCCAGTATATTATGGGAGTTGTGCCCACATTGTACGGCCTGAGCATCGATCCCTGTGTCCCGGAGGAAATGGGAACCCGGTTTACAATTACCAGAAAGTATCGTGAGGGTACCTACCACATTAGCGTGGAAAACGACAACAAGGTAGAAAAGGGCGTTAAGAAACTGATCGTAGATGGCAAGGAACTGGAAGGCACTACGGTAATCCCTTATGAGAAGGGTAAGACAGAATATAATGTAACGGTTGTGATGGGCTAAAAAGATACCATGCCAGGAGATACCAGAAGGGGCGCAGCTTTTAAGCTGCACCCCTTTTTTACCTTTTATGGATAATGGATTTACTGCAAAAATATGTGATCATAAAATATCCGCCATAAATGAGTAACACGATAATGGAAGTGAAAACAAAGGATTCCGGCAAATGCTCAATTCCCATCCCGGCCATCACAAATTGAGAAAATTTCATCCCAAATATAGTGTGTACGCAGGCAAGAAGCAATGGTAAGAGAAAGAATAATCCTGTCTGCCAGAACAGCGACCGGGAGATTTCCCTTTCTTCTGCCCCGATCTTGCGTAGTAAGACATACCTGGAGATACTGTCCACGCTTTCAGAAAGCTCCTTTAATGCCAAAATTGCGCCGCTGGCTATCAGAAAGACAAGCCCGATATATAAGCCCAACAGGGAAAGCATGGCTCCCAGGCCAACCGTTGCTTCTGAGATATCGATCCTAGTATCCAAAGACAAATAATACCCGCTTTCCTCCGCAGAAGAAGTTTTCTTTAATATTTTGGAAAAAGTATCATTTATCCTGGCTTCCATCTCCTCTTTCCCCCTTCGGGAGGAGGCGGCATAATTGCCAATAAAATAATCATTTTGTCCCGCTTTTCCACGACCGATCACATCATCAGGAACAATAAACACTCCGGCATTCAAATGCTGGCTGGAAATCTCAATAAAACCATTCTGGCATTCATGGTATCTCGGGCTTAATGTATTGCCAAAAACAGCAATCTCCCCGCCACTGCCCAGTATCTGGTTTCTTATTTTCCGAAGTATTGGATAATCGCAAACAAGAATATATTCTCCTTCCTGCAGTTCCAGGGGTTCTCTATCATACAATTTCATAAGTGCATTATAGTCGCTCAGCCGGACCAGCTCCTCTTCAAAATCCACCGGACCGCTTAAATCATGTTTGAACGGCTCTAACAGGGAATCCAGTTGATCTCCGCAAAAATCTGCAAAGGTAAATCTCTTCGTCCCATAGCTTTGGAAATGTACGTATTCAGAAAATCCATCGGTAATACCAGCGCCATACCTTTTATAGATGTTGGCTAAATTCTCCGGAAGCTCCCCGCCTTCTCTTCCATACTTCTTATATGAGATCTCACAATCTGCCGGACAAAGTTCCTCCAGATTGGCATTCATGTTATTTCTAATTGAAAAGGCAGTCGACAGGGTACAGATGGTTACAAACAGCATTAAACAGATTACTGCCATAGATATGACCATCGTATTAATCTTGCTGATCAGCTGCCGGAAGGTAAAGCAATTCAAGCTGTGGAAATACACATTCTTCATAGAAGTGACAATGCGGACCAGCAGGCCCGATACCGACCAGAAAATGAGAAGGGTAGATACCGCTCCCATGACGATCATCCTTATTGCAAAACTGCCGCTAAGCTCCTGCGCATGATATCCCATCTGATAGTATGCATATCCTAAGCAGGCCGCCGCCAGGAAAAATGTTATGATACAAATCGCCGGATTCTTTAATTTCTGCTTTTCTGATTTCTTGTCAGACTGCATCAGGTCAATTAATTTGCATTTACCGATCATTACACTGTTAAACAGCATCAGCACCACATACATTATGCTAAAGTACAGAATAGTTTTTAAGATCGCCTCCGAAGAAACGCTAAACCGGTATGCAGACATATTGGCTTCAAACAGATTAGCCACCAGTGCACTCATCACCTGAGACAGTCCGCTGCCGATCAGCAGCCCCACCAGCAGAGAGCCCATGCCAATAATCAGAGTTTCCAGCAGCAATATTGCGGATATTTTTCCCTTGCCCATCCCCAGGATGAGATAGAGAGCAAATTCCTTGTTTCTACGTTTCATCAGGAAACGGCTTGCGTATACGATCAACAGGCCAAGCACTACAGACACAAAACCGCTTACGCCAGACAGCATGCTGAGCAGCAGATCAATAATTTCCCGGGTATTCTCCGATACCTGCAGGTAAGCCGCCTGTGTTCCAATGGCATTAAATACATAAAATATGGAGACTCCAATAATTAATGTAAAAAAATATATCGCGTAGTCTCGCAGGCTTTTTCGTATGTTGCTTATACAGATCTTAAAGAGCATCGCTGACATCACCCCCTAAAAGCGTAACTACATCGATGATCTTGTCAAAAAATTCTTTGCGGCTGTCGGAACCTTTGCTAATCTCATGGAACACCTTACCATCTTTGATAAACAAAACTCTTGTGGCATAACTGGCCACGAAGGAATCATGCGTTACCATCATAATCGTTGCCCGATGCTCGCTATTCAAATAATGAAACCGTTCCAAAAGCATCTTTGCCGCCTTGGAATCTAATGCCCCGGTAGGCTCATCTGCCAAAACAATTTTGGGATTGGTAACAATGGCCCTGGCAGAAGCCACGCGCTGCTTCTGGCCGCCTGACATTTGATAGGGGTATTTTTGTAAGACCTGCGCAATATCTAACTGGGCGGCAACCTGTTCTACTGCCTCAGTAATCTTCTTTGCCGGAAGCTTTTGGAGCGATAAGGCAAGGGAGATATTTTCATAGGCAGTAAGGGTATCCAACAGATTAAAATCCTGAAAAATAAACCCCAGCTTTTCCCGCCGGAAACGATTCAACTCCTTTCCTTTCAGCTTGGTAATGTCGGTATTCTCCAAATAAATGTGCCCCGCCGTCACTTTATCGATCGTAGAGATACAATTGAGCAGGGTCGTTTTCCCACTTCCTGAAGCTCCCATAATCGCCAGAAATTCCCCTTCCCTCACAGTGAAAGAGATATCATCGATCGCTTTTGTCAAACTTGATTTATTCCCATAGTATTTTTCAATTTGACATATCCTGAGCAATTCCATCCTTGCTCCCCCTTCCTTATTCTTGAAATTGTATACCATGGTTATATCATGAATCAATGATTCTGTCCTGCGTTTCATATTACATAAGGTTACAATTTTGTAAGGTTGGAGGGGATTTAGAATTTTTCAAAAATTTTTATATCTTGTCGAATGCCCTTGGTTTGGGAATTAGAAATGCTTGCAGAAAACATAACTTTTTATAGGTTTTCGCATTTTCTCATTGAACGTGTGTAAAAACTGTGTAAAACGGTGTTTTTTTTGTGTACATTTCCGTGTACAAATAACAAGCTATGATGCTTTGATTTTACTGGCTTTTTCGCCATTTCGCGCAGCATCAATCTTGTCCATTTCGTCTCGCATCCGT
>CANPZE010000048.1 GCA_947589315.1 uncultured Lachnospiraceae bacterium
TTAAGAAGGGCAAGAGTGCCAAGATGACAGTCAAGGTTGGTAAGAAGTCCGCAAAGATGACTGTCAAGGTAAAATAATTATCTGAAATACTAATTATTAGTTGAAAGAGCTTTCAGTGGGGCGTATCTTCAGGATGCGCCCCACTGTTTTTCTGACATATCGACTGTACCGATAGCAGGCAGCCGTCTAAACCACAGGAAATCGTTTAGACGGCTGTTTTATTGGTTAAACTATATTCCATAGCGGCGGGAAGGCAAAAGTTGTGTGTCAGAAATTGTACACATAGATAAGAATCATATATAATACACTGTAGTTTTAATTACTATAATAGAAGGAGACACTATTATGAACACACCAAACTTCATAACTTGCAATGATAAAATTACCGCTTTGTACTGTAGATTATCTCGGGACGATGAACTTTGCGGCGACAGCAACAGTATAAAAAATCAAAAGGAAATTTTAAAAAAATATGCGGAGGAAAACAACTTCCACAATTTACATTATTACGTGGATGACGGCTTTAGTGGCACCAACTTTGACCGCCCCGCTTTTCAAAGGCTGCTGGCAGAAGTAAACGATGGCAAGATCGGGACGATCATCGTCAAAGACATGTCCCGGCTGGGAAGAGATTACCTGAAAGTAGGATATTATACAGATATTATTTTCCCCCAGGAAAACGTCCGCTTTATCGCCATCAACAACAATGTAGACAGCGCCAACCAGCAAGACAGTGATTTCACTCCTTTTCTGAATATTATCAACGAATGGTATGCAAAGGACGCCAGCAAAAAGATCCGGGCAGTCTTTCGCGCTAAGGGACAGGCCGGCAAACCCCTGTGTACCAACCCGCCCTATGGTTATGTAAAGGATCCTGAGGATAAGCTGCACTGGATAGTGGATCAGGCGGCGGCGCAGGTAGTACAGGATATTTTCCAGATGTGCATATCCGGAATGGGGCCCACCACAATCGCCAGGGAGCTGACGCAGCGCAAGATCAAAAATCCGGTGGCCCACGGAAAACAAAATGGAATCAATCTTCCCGCCAAACCCCTGACAGACGACCCCTATCTCTGGAAGGCTTCTACGATCTCCCGTATGCTGCTCCGCCAGGAGTACATCGGACACACCGTCAATTTCAAGACGCACCGGCAATCCTATAAACAAAAAAAACAGATTCAGAATGCTCCAGAGGATTGGCTGGTATTTAAAAACACCCACGAACCCATTATTGACATGGATACCTGGAATACTGTACAGAAAATCCGCAAGAACCGGCGCAGGATCACCCGCCTTGGCAATATGGGCTTTTTGTCCGGCCTGCTGTATTGCGCTGACTGCGGCGCCCGGCTGTATCTGTCACGTGGGGATGGCTGGAGCCGCGACAAGGAATACTTCGTCTGCTCTACCTATCGGAATGTACGGGGCGGCTGCACCTCCCACCACATTAAAAATGTGGCCATAGAACAATTTCTACTGGAACATCTGCGCCAGATCACGGCCTATGTCAGAGAATCCCGGGAAGAGTTTCTGCAGAAGATCTCCCAGACCTCTGAACAGCTCCGCAGCCGCCAGATGAAAGCTGCAATAGAAGAACGAGACAAGGCTCTCTCCCGTATCCAGGCCCTGGACGGGATCATCCAACAGCTATATGAAGATAATATCAATGGCAAAGTATCCGACCAACGATTTCGGAAAATGACAGATAACTATGAAATAGAACAGCAGCAGCTGACCCTGCATGCCCAAAGCCTGGAACAGCTGATCCAGCGGACACAGGAACAGAAGCTGGGCGCAGAGTATTTCGTGGCTCTCTGCGACAAATACAAAGATATTACAGAGCTAAATACAGAAATCGTCCACCTTTTCATCCAGAAGATCTTTGTCTTCCAGGCAGAAAAGGTGGACGGAAAAAAGTCCCAAAAAATCCGGATTCTTTATAATTATATCGGAGAGGCCCAACCTATCGATGCAGTGATCAGTTAAAGTATACCAGTTCTTCTTCCGGCTTTTTTGCTTTTTCTATCTTTTCTGCATAAAATACCGGTCCTTCCTCTCCATATTCCTTACGATACTTAAATTCTAACCGGGCGGTAATGGTGACATATTCTTTATTCCCATAGCCGCTCCAGTCGTCTCCCTTGCACAGAAAGCCCAGGTACTGGACATCATCTGCGCAGCAGGTCATCGCATATCTGCCAAATACTACAAATCCGTCCTCCAGACGGGGCGGCTTCTGTATCATTCCCGTCAGCTTCATGGTCTTCCCATCGTATACGGCTTCATGGTCGATCATATCCACATACCACAGCCCGAAATCATCGTTGCTGACCTGGATCACATCTGCATTGACGTCAAAGGGCATCTCTTCTTCCTGCTCATAGAAGGCCTCGTCCTCAGATTCATATATGATCTGCGCCCGGGGATTGACTGCCTTGACGCTCCCCCGCACCGAATTTCTGTTGGTCTGGAGCGTACAACGGTTGACAATGATCATTTCCGACATCCGAAAATGCTCTACCATCATGGACGGCATATTTTTCATATATAATGCAAAGGTCTCATCATTGGCTACATCAATGATCTGAAAGATCACATCCCGGTCAAAGAAAATATCCTCCAGGTCATCATAAAAGACCGGTATCTGCCTGGTCGGCCACATCCCGTTATATTCAACAACGATCCGATCCGGGCGATGCTTCCTGAGAAGCTTCTCCACTACCTTGCCGCACAGGGAATCTGCATCCTCGATATACTCACAGGCAGCGCCGGCTTTCTCCAGAAATTCCGGCTCATACTCCTCTTCCCCCTCCTCGCAGGCCAGGATCAGAGTGCGGACTCCTGTGTCAAATAGCTCATCCGTCAGCAGATCCTTGATCAGGCTGGTCTTCCCGGCTTCCAGAAATCCCAGGATGACATATACCATCATTTCTTCCTTTTTCTTTCCATACATAAGCTATCGCCCTCCGGTCTACACTTCAATCATGCTACATGAAACAATGCCTTAATGGCGTCCTCCTTCAGATCTGCTCCGATCACACAGATCCTTCCGGTATAATCCGCCGCTCCCCGGCGGATCTCCGTTTCCTCCGGCACCAGATCAAAATGGAACCATTCCCCTTCACTGGCGGCAACAATGCCCTTTGCACGGAGTACATCGCCATACTCATTGCTATTGGCCAAAGCTGTCAGGATCTCCTTCAGCTCATCCTCCGTAAACTTATGGGCAGTCTCTACGCCCCAACTGGTAAACACATCGTCCGCATGATGATGGTGATGATCATGGCCATGATGGTCATGATCGTGATGATCGTGGTGGTCATGGTCATGATGGTCATGGTCATGATGGTCATGGTCATGATGATCGTGGTCGTCATGGTGGTCATGGTCGTGGTCATGATGATCGTGGTCATCATGGTGATCGTGGTCATGATGGTCGTGGTCGTGATCGTGTTCTTCTAACAATTCCTTTTCCAGAGAATTAACCTTTTCCATTGCTTCCAGAATCTGCTTTCCCTGAATCTCTTCCCAGGGTGTTGTAATGACAGAAGCGTCCTGATTCTTTTCCCGGATCATTGCCAGGCAGGCCTCCAGCTTCTGCTGGCTGATGCTTTGAGTCCGGCTGAGGATGATCGTTCCGGCATATTCGACCTGATTATTATAAAATTCCCCATAATTTTTCATATACATCTTGCACTTCTGAGCATCCACTACAGTCGTAGTGCTATTGATCTCTGCCTTGTCTCCGATCCTCTTTACTGCCAAAATGACATCGGACAGCTTTCCCACGCCAGAAGGCTCGATGATCACCCGGTCCGGGGTATATTTCTCGAGAACCTCTTTTAAAGCCTCTCCAAAATCGCCTACCAGAGAACAGCAGATACAGCCAGAATTCATTTCTGTGATCTGGATTCCCGCCTCCTTTAAAAAACCGCCGTCAATCCCGATCTCGCCGAATTCGTTTTCTATCAGAACCAGCTTTTCTCCCACAAATGCTTCCCCTATCAGCTTCTTAATGAGAGTGGTCTTGCCAGCCCCCAAAAATCCGGAAATAATGTCAATTTTTGCCATTTCTGATCCCTCCATTGATTTATTATGATATCCAGGGCAACCCCTGTCCTATACTTTTTTTGCCTATCTTTTAGTATACCATTTCTGTCAACCCGATTCAAATCCCCCAAAACTGCGCCCTATACTCTCTTTTGTCGTCTCATACATGGCGATGCTGGCAGCGATGGGAAGATTGAGGCTGTCGATGCGATCCGTATGGGGAATGATCACAGTCGTTCCGATCTGAAGAAATTCTTCCGGCAATCCTGTCCCTTCATTGCCGAAGATCAGTGAAAATACTCCCTCCGGCCGGACCTCATGCAGGCTGCGGCGGGCCTGGAGCATAAAGGGATACAGCTCCCGTTCCCCATATTGGCTGCGGTATTCTTCAAAGGTATCAAAATAAACAAATTCTGTAGAAAATACCGCCCCCATAGAAGCCCGTACTACCTTGGGGTCAAAAGCATCCACTGCCGGACGGATAATCGCTATCTGGTTCAGTCCAAAGCCCAGGGCGCTCCGCATGATCGTTCCCATATTGCCATTGTTGGACGGATTCACCAGTACAATATGGGATCTGCCGGGAGACAACCGGCTTTCAAATTTGCGGAATTCTCCAATCACATAGCAATTCTCCTTCTGGGATAAGACGTGGAAGATCTTGTCCGTCTTTACGATCTCCACATCCAACTGCCGGCAGAGCCCCTGCAGCTTGTCCCAGGCGTCTCCCTCCTTTAGTTCGGAATGCACATACACCTTATTCACATATTCCCCCTTATAACGGAGCAACTCAAAGGTCAGTGTGATCCCCAAAGCATAAGAGACCGGAGAATCTTTCCGGTACCGTTTGTATGCCGCCAAGGCAATCCCTCCTCTTCTTAGAATGTCCCATCCCATAAAAGGGGGAATGGTATTGCCGCAACCATTCCCCATAAGTATTACGCTTCATTAATATGTACATCAATAGACATGTTCCCCGCCTCCGAAGAAAAAGGGACACTGAAATAATCGGTATTAGTGTTCTGGTAATCTGCTCCCACCCAGTAAGTAGGCGTAGTGATATCAATGATAATATTACTGTTGGCAAACACGGTAGCTGCATTGCCCGCCACCATGTTCCCTAATTCAGCGATGGCGCTCTGTCCGATAGGGTCGATGCTTTCCACTGGCATCATCATCATCTTAGACACCAATTGCAATGCTGTAGCGTGTTCAATGCACAATAGCACATCCCCTGTCAGGCCTCCCTTCAGGCCTAAATGAATGATCGAATTGTCCTCCGGATAATTGCCTGTCTTCATTTCTGGTTTCCCAATCTGCAGATCCAACATACACATATCTTTCATAACCTTGCAGACTGATATGATAAACGGGTTCACATGCTCTGCCCTCAAACTATTCCCACCTTCCTCTTGCAAATAGTACTTCACCCTCTATTATATCAAAATATGGTTAGATTGCAAATTCGTCCCAGAAACTTTCGCTGATATTTACAGCCTTATCTTTCATCCACTGGGAATACTTGTCCATAAACATATTGGTCTGGCGTTCCTGGATGATCTCCTCCTTCCGCTGGTAAGTAGCTTCCTCAGCGTTGTCCTCCTGGCAATAGAGGATATAATAGCCCTGCTCGCCCTTTACCACGCCGCTGGTCTCTCCTGTCTTCAAAGACAATGCAGCCTCCAGGGCCGCCTTTTCCAACACATCCCCATCCCTTCCTGTAGTGATCTCTGCTGTAGGGGCATCCGTATTGGACTGGGCAAAGCTCAGGAAATCCTCTGCGCTGGCGGCTTCCCTTGCCAGACGCTGCGCCCTCTTCAGAGCCTGCGCTTTCTCCTTGTCATCCATGGAAATCTGGCGTCCGTTCCGGTCTGTCCCGTCAGTCATCACCTGGATATAATCAACGGCGATCTGCCGCGCCTCTTCCTCCGGTATGTCTGTGGGAACCTCTGCCGTAGCAATGTAGAACATCTTCCTTGCTAAAATATTTTCCTCATAAATCTCCGTTAATTGCTGCTGGTCCAGAAAATATCCCCGGATATCCTTATCCGCAGCCTTTTCCATCAATTCGCTGGCAGCCTGCATGGCGGAATCCTTCTCCTCCGCAGTGAGGGAGACTTTTTCCTCCTTGGCGGCGGCGCTAATGATCTTCAGCTGGGTGATCACATTGACGATCTCCTGCTTCGCCTCATCCCCAATAGAGCTATTGGCTCCCAGGGGATATTTCCAGAGCTTTTTCCCAAAGTTCCCCTCATACTGGCATTTCAGCAGATAGCAATACGCCCTCACCTCACCATAGCGGACGCTCGCATCTCCTACCTTCATGACCACAGAATTTTTTTCCAGGCTTCCCTGATCCAGGTTACTTCCCTGTTGCTTCCCCCCGTTCCTGCCGCACCCGGACACTGCCAGTGACAGGAGCAGGAGCAGGCAGACTGATCCGGCCTTCCAGTTACCCTTCCTCGTTCTCTGATCTCTCTTTTTCATCTGCTTTTCCTTTCTTCTCTTCTCCATTTGCTTCTAACAGATCTCTTAACTGCCCTATGATCTCTTCCGTTACCTGAAATATCTGTTTCGCCCCCGGGATCGCTTTCCTTCCGGCAACCGGCCCCCTCTTTCCGGAGCGCATCGCCGCCTGCCCCGGCATGCCCCCTTCTAACGCCATTTCCATAAGATACAGCACATATGGCGTCTCTCCCGGAACGAAACGCAGTTTGCCCTGATAGCGCTCTATGACCTTTGCAATCCCCTCCAGGGTCCATTCCCCATTGGCCATCTTATCATTGGATTGCAGGTAAAACCGTATTCCCTCTGCCTTCTGGCTGATCTGGGTAATATAGGCGCAGTGGGCGGATGCCTTCAATAAGGCAATCTGCAACAGGTTCTGCGTGGCCTCTGGAATATCCCCGAAACGGTCGATCAGTTCATCCTGCATATCCTGCAATTCTTCCGCAGTCTCTATCCCTGCGATCCGCTTATACATATCCAGCTTTTGAAATTCACTCTTGATATATGTGGCAGGGATATAGGCATCTACCGCCAGGTCTATCGATGTCTCAAATTCCTCTTCCTCCGGCTGTTCTCCCTTCAATGCCAGCACTGCGTCATTTAACAGCTTGCAGTACAGATCATACCCTACTGCTTCCATATGGCCGGACTGGGCGGCGCCCAGCAGATTGCCGGCGCCCCGGATCTCCAAGTCCCGCATGGCTACCCGGATCCCGGATCCCAATGCCGTAAATTCCCGGATAGCCGCCAGACGTTTTTCTGCCACTTCGCGCAGCATCTTATCCCGTTTATACATGAGAAAGGCGTATGCGGTGCGGTTGGACCGTCCCACCCGCCCTCGCAGCTGGTATAGCTGGGATAAGCCCATCTGGTCTGCATTATCGATGATAATCGTATTCACGTTGGGGATATCCAGCCCCGTTTCAATGATCGTTGTAGCAATGAGCACATCGATTTCCCCGTTAATAAAGGACATCATAATGTTCTCGAGCTGCCGCTCGCTCATCTGCCCATGGGCGTATGCCACATTGGCATCCGGCACCAGCTCCATCACCTGTGCCGCCGTCTCTTCTATATTCTTTACCCGATTGTAGACATAATATACCTGCCCTCCCCGGGCCAGTTCCCGGTTCACCGCCTCCCGGATAATCTCTTTATTGTGCTCCATGACGAAGGTCTGGATCGGAATCCTGTCGATCGGCGGCTCCTCCAGCACGCTCATATCCCGGATCCCGATCAGGCTCATGTGAAGCGTCCGGGGAATGGGGGTGGCGCTGAGAGTCAGAACGTCCACGTCCCTCTTCATCTGCTTGATTTTCTCCTTATGCGTCACACCAAAACGCTGCTCCTCATCCACAATCAATAAGCCCAGGTCCTTAAATTTCACATCCTTGGAGAGAAGGCGGTGGGTACCTACCACGATCTCCAGCTGCCCTTTGCGCAGGTCCTCCAATGTCTTCTTCTGCTGCGCAGGCGTGCGGAAACGCGATAACATTTCCACCTTCACCGGGAAATCCCCCAGCCGCTCCTGCAATGTATTATAATGCTGTTGGGCCAGAATCGTAGTAGGCACCAGAAAGGCTACCTGCTTGCCGTCATTAACAGCCTTAAAGGCTGCCCGGATCGCTACCTCTGTCTTGCCGTAACCCACATCGCCGCAGATCAGCCGGTCCATGATCTTATTGCTCTCCATATCCCGTTTCGTGGCGGCAATGGCATCCAGTTGGTCCTGAGTCTCTTCGTATGGGAATAATTCCTCAAATTCTCTCTGCCACACTGTATCCTGGCTAAAAGCAAAGCCCTGCTTTTCCTGGCGGATGGCATAGAGCTTCACCAGTTCCCCGGCAATCTCCCTCACTGCGCCCCGTACCCGGCTCTTGGTCTTCTTCCACTCAACAGAATTTAATTTGTTCAGCTTAGGCGCCCTGGCTTCCTGGCTTGCATATTTCTGCAGTACGTCAAGGCCGGACGCAGGCACATAGAGATTCCCTCCGTCTCCATATTGGATCTTAACATAATCCTTGGTCACATGGTCTACTTTGATCTTTTCAATCCCCTGGTAGATGCCAATCCCATGATTCTCGTGGACTACGTAATCCCCTATATTCAATTCATGAAAGCTCTGGATCGTTTTGCCGGAATACTTCTTCTGCTTCCGCCGCCGGGAGGTATTCCTTGCGCCAAAGATATCTCCCTCTGTCACTACCACAAAACGGAGAAAATTGTATGCAAACCCTTTCCTCACCCTTCCCTGGCCGACCATGATCTGCCCGGATTCCAGGGGCCCTTCCAGGCTCTCCCGGTAAAAGGCCGGTATCTCATACTCGTTCAGATCCTGGCTTAATCTCTGCGCCCGGGTTCTGGAGGCGGACAGCAGGATCACCCGGTATCCGTTCTTCTTCCACCGCTTCATGTCTTCCACCAGCAGCTCAAAATGTTTGTTATAGGAGCCGATCGACTGGGTCTCGATATGAAAGCTCTCTTTCACAGAGATCCCTTTGGGAAGGATGTCCAGCGCACCCAGACAGATCGTCTTCCGATTCATCAACAGCCCCTGAACCGTATCCACACTGTACAGCATCTCCATCTGCCCCGGAAGGATATAACCCTGCTCCAGGCGTCCCGCCATACTCTCCCGAAATTCAGCCTCTACTGCGCCCGCCGCCTCCTGGCAGCGGCTTGCCTCATCAATAAAAAACAGCGTGCCCGCTGGATCAAAATAATCAAAAAAGGAGCCGATTTCCTTATCAAAGTAAGGAAGATAGCTTTCTATGCCTATTCTGCCCCGGGTATGCTCAATATTTGCCTCAGCCTCGCGGATCACCTCCGCAAGCCGATTGTAGCTTTCAAACTTTTTGACCCTTTTCCATCGGGCCAATACTTTTTCCTTCTCCTTGTCCATCCGCTCCAGCCCTTCTTTCAGCTGACCTGCGGTAAGGATCACCTCCGATGCGGGGAAGATCTCCGCTTCCTTCAGCCGCTCAATGGAGCGCTGGCTTTCTACATCAAAGGTCTGTATCGTATCAATCTCGTCCCCCCATAATTCAATCCGGAAAGGGGCCTCTTCCGTAAGAGAAAATACGTCCAGGATCCCGCCCCGGACACTGAATTCGCCTGGAGCCTCCACCTGTTCCCGTCTCTCATAGCCCATTTCTGCCAATTCCCGGACCAGGCTGTCCAGCTCCAACTGCCCAGCCTCCTGAAGCTTCTTCCTGGCCTTCCGGTAGACCGAGAGGCTCTGCACCAACTCCATGCCTGCCGCCATGGTAGTGACCACGGTTCCTTTCTTTCGGTCCAGCAAGGCCTGGATCACTTTAAGCCGCTCCACGCTCAGCGCATTCCCATGCACGTCCGCACTATAAAAGATCACATCCCTGGCAGGATAATACAACGCTGTCTTATCATACAGCTGATAATCTTCCAGAAGTTCCCTCGCCTTGATCTCATTGCTGGTGATGATCAGCTGCCAGCCTTTATTTCTCCCTGCTGTCAATCCGGCGATAAGATGGCATTTCTGAGAATCAATGCAGCCGGATATGGCAATCGGCAGCCTGCCCTTTTGGATGCTTTCCCTAACAGCCGTTACACTGTTCAGCTCTTCCAGAGGTTTCAGTAATGTTTCCATGTTATGCTTCCTTATTGTTAAATTGGTTCATGGCCTCCAGGATTCCCTGCGTCAATATCACCCGGCAGCTTTCCACGGTGCGCTCCATGGCCTTTCGGATCATCGGGCGTTCCTCCTGGGAAAAACGTCCCAGGACATAATCTGCCAGGTCCCATCCCTTCGGCTTCTCCCCCACTCCGATGCGGATGCGGGGAAAGACCTGGGTACCCAGGCGGGCAATAATGTCCTTCATCCCATTATGCCCCCCGGCGCTCCCTTTGGCGCGGATACGGAGACGTCCCGGCGCCAGATCAACGTCGTCATAAATAACAATCAATTCCTCTTCCACATCGATCTTATAATAATCTACCAGTTCCCGGATACTCTCCCCACTGAGATTCATATAGGTCTGCGGCTGGGCCAGAAGGACCTTCTGCCCCTCAATAACGCCTTTCCCACAGAGAGCCTTATGTTTCTTGATATCCAGTGATATATTATATGCATCGCAAAGGGCCGTTATCGCTGAGAACCCGATATTATGCCTGGTACCGTCATATCTTCGTTCCGGATTGCCCAGGCCGACAATAATATACATTTTTCCAATCCTTTCTGCGCGGATCAATAATTTTTCTTATTCAGCTTTTCACCCAGATGAACAGATCTGCCAGAATATTTCTCCAGCAGCTCGTTATCCATCACATGACGGTTATCCATGGTCTTCATAATGTCCTTGATCTGGATCTCCTGGGCGACAAAACGGTCTGCAAGATTGTAAATAGTGTTGTCCCGGAAGCTGAGGATCTGGGGCGTCAATATGTCATCATCATTGCCCTGGATCACCAGGCCCTTCTCTCCATTCGTCAATTCTACGCAAACGCCAGGATTCAGGATATTGATGCTCTGGATCAACATGGTTACCACACTCAGGTCATACCCATTCTTCTCATCCATGAGATAACGGAGCGCGCCCACCTCAGACGCCGGCTCCTCCTCAAAGTTCATGGCTGTCATTACATCGAACTGATAGGCAACGCGCAGGATCTCAATCCCCACAGAGGAGACTTTGGCAGCCCCGTCCTCTCCCTCCTGGTTCATATTATGGACATCATTGATCAGAACCCGGATCATTCTCTTAATATCCGTGTCCATATCATAATTGCCAGAGATCAGCTGGCTGGCCGCAAAATGATACGTGCGGATCTTCTTATCGTCCTCTTCTGTAATATCTGCTTTTTTCTTCTTTCGGATATGTATGGGGGTCAGCAGTGTCCCAATATCATGGAGCAGGGCCGCTACTACCACATCCAGCTGCTGCTTAAATTCCATGCCTGCCTTGTGGCTCATTAAGGCCGCCAGGATCGCTGTATTCAGTGAATGCTTATATACATAGTCCTCAGCGCTCCTCAGGTTCTGGATAAAATTGATCCTGTGGTTCAGGTTGCCATATTTGCTAATAATCTGATTGGCAAATTGATACATTCCTTTCGGTTCCTTTTGCTGGCAAAAGGCATCCAGGATCTCGCGGATCCGGAACACCGCCATGGTCTGAAACCTTTCAAATTCAATATCTTCCTTGCTCATGGGCGGCACGGGCTCTGCCGCTTCCAGAATGTACACCCCCATCAGCCCAAAATTCTCAATACTGACAATGCCCTGCCTGGTCAGCTTAGAGTTCCTCTCATAAAGCATAACGCCGTCCCGGTTGTAGATCGGCTTTGCCAGACGCATCCCCGTCTTTAGATCATCTGTTTTAACAAATAACATAATGTAACCCCCTCATCTTAATAACTTTGCCTTTACTGTGAATTTTTTTCAGCAATGTTGCTTGTAACACGATTATATAACTCTAATGCGGCATTGTACCCCATCTTCTTCTGGCGGTGGTTGACTGCCGCCGACTCACAGATCACTGCCAGGTTTCTGCCCGGACGGATGGGAATAGAATGGCAGACCACTTTATTCCCCAGGAATTCAATGAACTGTTCCTCCAGTCCCAGCCGATCGTAATCCTGATCCTTATTAAACTCCTCCAGTTTGATCACCAGGTTGATCTCCTGCTCATCCTTCACCCGCTCCACACCAAACAAAGTCTTGGCGTTGATGATCCCGATCCCCCGCAGTTCAATAAAATGGCGGGTAATATCCGGAGCGCTTCCGATCAAAGAGGAATCACTGATCCTCTTGATCTCTACCACATCATCGGATACCAGGCGGTGTCCCCGATGCATCAGTTCGATGGCTACTTCGGATTTGCCGATACCGCTCTCTCCCATGATCAATACGCCTTCGCCATAGATATCTACCAATACGCCGTGGACCGAACATCTGGATGCCAATTCTATATCCAGCCAGCGTATCAGCTGGGCCATAAAAGCCGATGTGGCTTTGTCGCTGCGCAGCAACGGCACCTGGTATTTGTTGGCAAGTGCGATAAACTCTTCTCCAATCTCAATCTCCCGGCAATACACAATACAGGGTGGCTTAGGAGATTCTGCGCTTCCCGCCATGATCTTTTCCATCATTTCCAGGCTATGCTGCAATCCTTTCTGTTGCATGTAGGTATGTTCTACATGGCCGATGATCTGGATACGGCTGGAATCAAAATAATCAAAAAAGCCTGTCAGCTGCAACGCCGGCCTGTTCACATCGGCCTGAGTGATCTTTATATTCTCAATATTTACCTCCGGCGTACAATTCTCTAGGTGGAGCTTGTCGATCAGCTCCTTCATAGATACACTATATGTCCCCATTCTCGCGAAACTCTCCTTCCTTTTTGTCTGCCCCTTCGTGGAAAAAGCGGTAAACATTCTCTGCCGCCTGCCGGTTCATGCTCTCCACCTGGGCCAGCTCCTCTATCTGCGCATCCCGGATCGCCTCCAGGGATTTAAAATGCCGCATCAAAGCCTTTCTCCTCCGTTCGCCGATCCCATGAATATCATCTAAGATGGATCTGACTTGAACTTTGCTCCGCATGGAACGGTGATATTCTATGGCAAAACGGTGTACCTCATCTTGTATCCTGGTCATCAGATGAAACCCTTCGCTGTCTGCCTGGACCGGAAGCTCCCGGTTCTGGTAATACAGCCCTCTCGTCCGATGGCGGTCATCCTTTACCATCCCGCATACGGGAATGTCCAGGTGAAAAGAAGCTAATACCTCCCTGGCGATATTTACCTGCCCCCGCCCTCCATCCATCAGAATCAGATCCGGATAGCGGGTGAAGCTTCCCAGCTCCTTTGCCATACCCTTTGCTTCCAGCTCCTGGATTTCCTCCTGGCCATGCCGGAAGCGCCGCGTCAGCACCTCCCTCATGCTGGCATAATCATCCGGACCCTGTACTGTCCTGATCCTGAACTTCCGGTAATCACTGCGTTTTGGTTTCCCTTCCTCAAAGACAATCATAGAGCCCACTGACTGGAAACCGTTAATATTAGAAATATCGTAGGATTCAATCCTCTCTGCCGGCTCCAGCCCGATCCAGCTGCAGATCTCCCGGACTGCGCCTCTGGTCCGTTCCTCTTCCCGCTTCAGTTTCTCTGCATCCTGGTTCAGCACCAGCATTGCATTCTTGCGCGCCAACTCTACCAGGCGTTCTTTCTGCCCCTTCTTGGGCACCAGGATACGAACCTTCCCGCCTCTTCGCTCACTGAGCCACCGGCAGATGATGTCTTCTTCCTCTATCTCGTATTCTATCATGAGTTCCCCGGGGATAAAAGGCGTTCCTGCATAAAACTGTTTGATAAATGCCTGGAGGATCTCCTTCTTCTCCTCCCCATCTACCCCGTTTAGATGAAAATGGTCTCTGCCGATCATCTTTCCTTCCCGGATAAAAAATATCTGGACCACCGCTTCATTGCCATCGCGGGCCAATGCTATGATATCCCGGTCCATTCCTCCCATATCTGTAATCTTCTGATGAACAGAAGACTTCTTTACGCTTTCTATCAGATCACGATATCCCGCCGCCTCCTCGAAGGCCAGTCTGGCGGACGCCTCTTCCATCTTTTTCTGGAGCTGTTCCAGCACCTGGGAGTAATTCCCCTCCAGCAGCCGAAGGGCTTTGCGGAAATTCTCCCCATATTCCTCGCGGCTAATATATCCCTGGCATGGGGCGCCACATTGGCCAATATGATAATTCAGGCAGGGGCGGTCCTTGCCCTGGTCCCTGGGAAGGGTGCGGCTGCAGGTCCGGATATGATAGAGCCTGCGCACCAGCTCCAGTGTATCCTTGGCTGCCCCTGCGCTGGTATAGGGCCCAAAGTACCTGGCCTTATCCCTCTTGACCTTGCGGCAGAACAGAAGCCGGGGATACTCTTCTCCTACAGTAGCCTTGATGAAGGGATAGGTCTTATCATCCTTCAGCATCGTATTATATTTCGGCCTGTATTCCTTGATCAGATTATTCTCCAATACCAGGGCTTCTACCTCAGAATCTGTAATGATATATTCAAAATGGTGGATCTGGGATATCATCCGTTCAATCTTCGGGGATACGCTGCGGCTGGGCTGGAAATATTGACGTACCCTGTTCTTTAAGCTGATCGCCTTTCCTACGTAAATGATAGCATCTCTTTTGTCATGCATCAGATATACGCCGGGCTTTGCCGGCAGCTTTTTTAATTCATTTTCTATGTCAAACACTTTGCTGCCCTCGTCATTGCTTCATTTCTCTGTGCTGCCCTACTTCTTCACCTTTGCCTTCTTCACACCGCTCCATTTCCCATATACCAGTTCTTCTCCATCCGACTTATATGCCCGGACTTTTACATAGTAGCTCTTGCCCTTTGTCAGATTCTCCAGCCTGTGCTGCTTCTTCTGGCTATATACATATCCGTACTTGTGGAATCTTACATTATCTGCATACAGGATCTCATAGCCCTTGGCGGAGATCACCTTTTTCCAGGAGACATGGACTGACTTTTTGGCTTTATTCTTTACCTTCACTCCGGATACCTTCTTGGGCGCAGTCACTTTTTTGGCCGCAGGCTTTTTCGTCTCCTTAGGCTCCGCAGAGGCCGCAGGCTTAGGGGACGCAGAGGCCGTAGGAGAGACCCCGGGGGAAGGAGAGGGGCTGCTGCCGGTGATGATCCCCGGGGGCAGCGTCTCTTTGGACAGGATATTTCCATTTTCATCGGTCAAATTCAAAGAAGGGGAATCGACATACCAAATATCATCTGCACCTTCTACTGTCACGGTAGCGGAAGAGATCGGAATCCTTCCAGGCTCTGCCGCCGGGGAGGGGTCGGCGCAATAGAATACGCCATCGGTATAGTCTGTCACCAGAATGGCATGGGGCTTTGCCCTGTCATAGATCACAATCCCTTCCGGATGCGCTGACAAAAGAGAGGCCAGGTCTTCTGCCTTGCCGGAAAAGGTATCATGCGCCACATAGATACTGACGCAGTTAAATTTCCACTTCAAGCCTACGCCGGTCTCCCAGGCCGCAGACCTCATGACGTCTGTAGTCACGTCCGCCCAGCCTTCATACCCGTTTAACATAGCGGCGCGGCGTACCAGCATAGTAGCCGACACTAATGTGCAGATGTTGCTTCCGGTGGGCTGCTTCAGAAATACACTGCTCTGATTGATCTCTTCAATAGTTGCCCCTGCTGCCGACAGAACATTCATTGCCAGAGAAGCTGTCAGCGCTATGCTCAGCGCCTTAGACAGCAGCCCTTTCTTCCGATTCCGTTTCTTCATGGATAATCCTCTCCGTACATTCCTGATTTTGTATTGCATGTTTCGTTTATTGTAACATCTAACTAGGAAAAATACAAGAAACTCCACTCCTACTCTGGTTTCTCTGTCATAAATTTTTCAATGATCTCTACGATGCCATCCTCATCGTTAGAAGGCGCCACGTAATCTGCCGCCTCCTGCACTTCCTTCTGGGCGTTCCCCATAGCTACACCCAGGCCGGCGTACTGGAGCATGGTCAGGTCATTGTAGCTGTCGCCGACACAGATTACTTTTTCCCGGCTGAGTTCCAGATATTTCACCAATTTCTCTACTGCCACTGCCTTATCAATATATTTGGGAAGCAGTTCCACATAGTAAGGATCTGAACGAAATACGTTCAGGCGGTCCCCAAATTTCTCCTGCATCGTCCTTTCCACTTCTTTCATATGGGCAGGCTCCCCTGTCAGCAGAAATTTATTAACAGGGAAATCTACATATTTAGGGAAATCCTCTACCTCGCGGATGCTGATATCGCAGGCCTGGGCATCCATCTGAATGTACTGATCCACCCCATTGCCGGCGATCAGTTCCTTATTTTCATCCCGGTATACCAAAATCCCAACCTTCGCTTCCCGGGCGGCCTCGTATACCGGCTTGATCATATCCCTGTCTACCGTCTGGTTATAGACGCACTCTCCAGTCCGGCAATTGACAACGGTAGTCCCATTATAGGCAATAACGTAGCCGCCGAATTTCTCCAGCTGGATCTGGGCGGCCGTCTTACGGATCCCCGAAATGGAACGCCCTGAGGCGATCGCTATGGTCTTGCCCCGCTCCTGCGCCTGGATAATGGCCTGTCTGGTCCTGTCGCTGATCTTTTTATCGGAGCCTACGAGGGTGCCGTCAATATCCAGTATCAGCCCGTCATACAGATCCCCCTCTGGTTCCTCCAAGCCCTTTACCCGGCGGAATATCTTCATAAATTCCTTGCCGGTAATGGTCTCATGCTGGATCAGAAATTCTGCCAGCTTATCCAGCGCGTCCCGGTCGCCCTCCAAAAGGTTCCTTGCTTTCTCATAGCATTCCCGGAGAATCCGCATAACTTCCTGGTCGATCTCAGCCTCTGTGGCATCTCCGCAGTTCAGCACAGTCCTGCCGTCCAGATACCGGCTCTCCACAGACTCCAGCCCGATCATTCCAAATTTCTCGGACATGCCGTATTGGGTCACCATGGATCTGGCCAGCGAGGTTGCTTTCTCAATATCGTTGGAAGCTCCTGTGGTAATAGACTGGAATACCAGCTCTTCTGCGGCCCTTCCTCCAAAGAGGGTCACAATCCTGGTCAGGATCTCCTCCTTGCTCATAAGATATTTTTCCTCTTCCGGTACCTGCATAACATATCCCAGGGACCCCATGGTCCGGGGGACAATGGTGATCTTCTGTACCGGCTCGGCGTTCTTCTGCAATGCAGTGACAAGGGCATGCCCTACCTCATGGTAAGCTACGATCCGTTTTTCCTCCTTGCCCAGGATCCGGTCTTTCTTCTCCTTGCCGGCGATCACTACTTCCACCGCCTCAAAGAGATCTGCCTGGTTCACGGCCTTCCTTCCCGCCTTCACTGCCATAATCGCCGCTTCGTTAATCATATTGGCGAGGTCGGAGCCTACTGCGCCACTGGTGGCCAGGGCGATGGCATCGAAATCGACAGAATCATCCATCAATACATCTTTGGCATGGACCTTCAGGATATCCACCCGTCCCTTTAGATCCGGTTTCTCTACGATAATGCGCCGGTCAAACCGCCCCGGCCGCAGCAATGCTTTGTCCAGTACCTCGGGACGGTTAGTAGCGCCCAATACCACAAGTCCCTTAGAGCTGTCAAAACCGTCCATTTCTGACAGGAGCTGGTTCAAGGTCTGCTCCCGTTCGTCATTCCCACCGCCATATTGGCTGTCCCTGCTCTTGCCGATGGCATCAATCTCGTCAATAAAGATAATGCAGGGGGCCATAGACTGCGCCTGTTTAAATAGATCACGGACGCGGGATGCCCCCACGCCTACAAACATTTCTACAAAATCCGAACCAGTCAGGGAGAAGAAGGGAGCCCCTGCCTCTCCTGCTACGGCTTTGGCCAAAAGTGTCTTCCCGGTACCGGGAGGCCCTACCAGCAACGCCCCCTTGGGCAGCTTGGCGCCGATCTCTGTATATTTCTGGGGATTGTTTAGAAAATCTACCAATTCCAGCAGGGAATCCATGGCTTCTTCCTGTCCCGCCACATCCCGGAAAGTAACCCCGGTTTCCTTCTGGACATACATTTTGGCTGTGCTCTTCCCTACTCCCATCATTCCACCGGAATTGCGGGAAACCAGCCGGAACACCAGGAACAGCCCTCCCCACATCAGCAGCAAGGGTAAAATATAGGACAATACGGTCAGGAATCCGGAACTCTCGGATATCTCCCTGGTAAATTCCACGCCCGCCTTCTCCAGGCGATCCACCAGATTGTAGTCCATGTTGATGATCCCGGTATAATAAGTAATCTGATACAGGCTGTCGGAGGACTCCTTCGGTTTGATCTTCAGTTGATTGGACGTCAGCGTTACCCCTTCCACCTGTCCATCCTCCAGCATATCCAGGAACTGATCATAAGTAATCTCTTTATTGGTCGCCTTCTCTACCTGCCGGTTCATAAAAGAGAAAATTAAAAACATTCCCAGCGCTACCAGCAAACAGATAACGATACTGCGTTGGTTCTGTTTCCTCTGCTGGTCATTGGGGCTGTTATTCCCATTAGTATTTCTATTATTGTCCACCTCTTGACCTCCTTTGCGCTATATTACACGAACCATGAACACAATTATAAAGCTAGTGTCCCCAGAAATCAATATATCAGTCTGTGAATAAAATCTAAAATTTTTGTGTTTTTTGGTGACAATTGTCAAAAAAACAATTGAACTTATCCTATGTTATGGATTATAATAGAAAAATATTGATTCTTTTTTAAGTATTGCTTGGATTTATAAGGAGGAAATGGAAATGGCAGTCAAATACGTATTTGTTACCGGAGGCGTTGTCTCTGGCCTGGGCAAAGGGATCACCGCCGCATCGTTGGGACGTCTTCTCAAAATGCGGGGGTATAGTGTGACCATGCAAAAGTTCGATCCTTATATTAATATCGATCCAGGGACTATGAACCCTATCCAGCATGGAGAGGTTTTTGTCACTGACGATGGGGCGGAGACTGACCTGGATCTGGGACATTATGAGCGTTTTATTGATGAAAGCCTGACAAAGCAGTCTA
This sequence comes from uncultured Lachnospiraceae bacterium, assembly GCA_947589315.1. Classification (GTDB taxonomy): domain Bacteria; phylum Bacillota; class Clostridia; order Lachnospirales; family Lachnospiraceae; genus Jutongia. The sequence goes on from CANPZE010000048.1 coordinate 19,143, forward strand.
ATGTCACTACGGGAAAGGTATACTGGTCTGTTTTGACAAAGGAGCGCCGGGGGGATTTCGGCGGCGGCACGGTGCAGGTTATCCCGCACATTACCAATGAGATCAAGAGCCGTTTCTACCGCAACGATGGCTGCAAGGATACGC
>CANPZE010000049.1 GCA_947589315.1 uncultured Lachnospiraceae bacterium
GTTTATATATAAATGTTTTCCCCTAAGTCAGCATGTTTGCTGGCTTTTTTGACGTTAAAAAAACTTGACAAAATCTTAGGTGAAATAAAGATTGTCAAATAAGAAAAGAAATGATAAACTGATAAATATAATTATTCTACATATGGAGGTAATTCAATGAACAACGAAAATGAGTTCCAGCCTCAGCAGACGGAAGGACAGAATACTTCAGGCAGTCAGGAGTTTGTTCCTTCTTCCAGTTTTGCAGAGGGATTTACATCGTCAAGCTCTAATGCAGGGCAGATGTCTCAGGGAAATTATGACCCTGATCAGGAGAGCAGCGCCATGGCGGTTGTATCCCTGGTATTAGGAATCCTGTCTATTGTTTGCTGTTGCATTCCCTGGCTGCCCACGCTTTTCGCCATTATTGGTCTGATACTGGGAATTATAGTATTGGCAAAGGGAAAGCCTGGAAAGGTTATGGCGATCATTGCTATTGTGTGTTCCGGAATTTCAATTCTTTTAGCGCTGGTTGGCCTCATTGCCGGCACCGCGCTGACATCCAATCCGGAGTATCAGAATTTTATGAGGCAGCTTCAGGATGAATTGAATTCCCAATAAGGGATAACGAAGGGGTAAAGCGACTGGAAAAAATGAAAGGTAAGAAAGCCACAGGGTGATTAGAAATAATCCTCTGATGGCTTTTTTCAGTTCTAAACCGCAATGCCAACGCATATGGATAGATAGCGTTTATATGAGCAGTTAGAATGGAGGTCGCACATGGAAGGATTTCAGGTATACGCAGATATAGCCCAGAGAACCAATGGGGAAATCTACTTAGGAGTATGTGGTCCGGTAAGAACAGGAAAATCTACCTTTATCAAAAGATTTATGGAGCTTCTGGTGCTGCCGGGGATTACAAATGAGCACGACAGGAAGAGAGCGATTGACGAGCTTCCCCAATCTGCGGATGGCAAGACAATTATGACAACGGAGCCTAAATTTATTCCCAAGGAGGCAGTATCTGTGAATCTTTTGGGAGATAATCCGGTGAAGGTCCGGTTGATTGACTGTGTAGGATATATTGTGGATGGCGCCGCCGGCCTGATGGAGAATGAAAGTGAGCGGATGGTCATGACCCCCTGGTCGGATAAACCAATGCCATTTACCCAGGCTGCAGAGTATGGGACCAGAAAGGTGATCCATGACCATTCTACCATAGGAATTGTCATTACTACAGACGGAAGCTTTGGAGAGCTGGAACGGGAAGCCTATGTGGAACCGGAGGAGCGTACCATCGAAGAATTAAAATCCATTGGAAAAGCCTTTGTGGTATTGGTAAATTCCTCGCGGCCCTATAGCGATGAGGCAACAAAGATCGTCCGCGAGATCAGTGAAAAGCATGGGGTGGTAGCTATGGCGGTGAATGCCAACCAATTGCGGACAGAGGATATCCAGGGGATCATGGAGAAGATTTTGACGTCCTTTCCTGTGACGCAGGTAGCCTTTCATCTGCCGAAATGGGTAGAGATGCTTCCTGCCTCCCATTGGCTGAAACAAGAGCTTTTTGAGAAGGTACGGGAAATTCTGTCCAAGGTATCCCAGATCAGTGATATCACCCGGGAAAAGTTCCATATTGAAAGCGATATGATAAAGGAATTCCGCATAGATCGGATAGGCATGGAGGATGGCAGGATCCAGGTACAGACTTTATTCGATGATTCCCGCTATTATCAGATCCTGAGTGAGTTGGTGGGAACGGATATCGAGGGAGAATACCAGTTGATCCGCTTGCTGCGGGAATATGCAGCGCAGAAGGAGGAGATTACGAAGATCGGATCTGCCTGGCAGGAGGTCCACCAAAAGGGATATGGCGTTATTACGCCCTCTACGGAGGAAATCACCATTGATGAGCCGGAGCTGATCCACCATGGCAATAAATACGGAGTGAAATTAAAGGCGGTAAGCCCCTCCATACATATGATCCAGGCGAATATCGAGACAGAGATTGCTCCTATTGTAGGCACACAGGAGCAGGCGATGGATCTGATCCAGTATATTTCTGACCAGAGCAAAGAAAGCCCGGAAGGCATCTGGGAGACTAATATCTTCGGCAAAACGGTACGCCAGCTGATTGAGGAGGGAATGGACAGCAAAGTAAATAAATTGACGGATGAGAGCCAGATGAAGCTGCAGGAAACGATCCAGAAAGTAATTAATGACAGTAATGGCGGATTGGTTTGCATTATCATATAGGAGTTCCTGACCAATAAAAGCTGTACATAAGGAGCGATTTGTGTTATGCTGCTCTCAGCAGTAAACGAGACTTTTACTGTATTTTTCCATACAGTAAAGGTCTCCTTTTTTTATAAAATTGCCCGGTTGACAAGCTATCATTTACTTGTTATAATCCCAATTGTAATAAAATTGTAATATTTTTAGTAAATAATTAATAAGTTTCACACGAAGAAATAGTGAATGATGGAATGGAGATTTGAAAATTATGCATAAGGATATGAAAAAGTGGCTTATTACCTCCCTGGTATTTGTGGGGCTGGGAGCTGGGATTACGATCAGCGCCAGCTGCCTTGCCACAGAAAAATCTATGGCAGGATTGAATTTATCTCTGGATAAATATACAACAGCGATGCTGGAAGAGGAGATAAAGGAAAGCAAAGAGGTTGCAGAAGCTTCCCAGGCTGGGGCAGAGTCCGATGCAGAAGCTGGGGAGAAGGAAGAAAAGGATGAGTCCAAAGAAGAGGTTACCGAGGAAGAGCATTTGAAGCTGAATCTTGTCTACGACCGCCTGGGAGTGGCCAATGTCAAGTCTTACCTGAATGTGCGTTCTAAGCCCAGCAGGAGCGGGAAGATCGTAGGAAAGATGACAAGGAATTCCGGCTGCCATATTTATAAGATAAAAGACGGATGGGCTAAGATTGTATCCGGAAAGGTCAATGGATGGGTGAAGGCAAGTTATCTGCTGAAGGATAAGAAGGCGGAGGAAAAAGCCAGAGAGGTGGCGAACCTCCGGATCACAGTGACTACGGAGACTTTGAACGTACGCTATCTGCCTACTACGGATTCCAAAATCTATGACCAGATTTCCCAGGAGGCAGAATATGACATTGCCAAGAGGAACCTGAATAAGGAGTGGGTGGAGGATTATATCGCCCATCACTGCAAAAAGTCCGATCTCAAAGGGGTAGACCTGGATGCTATGTATGGCGATATCGACCATTGGATGTGTGTAAAGATCGACCGGGAGAAAGTATTTGTCAGCAAGGATTTTGTAGAAGTCACCTACAATCTGGACCGTGCGGTATCTATTAAAGAAGAGAAGAAAAGCTCCGGTTCCGGCTCCTCTTCTAACGGAGGCGGCGCTTCCGGAAGTTCTTCCCTGACATCCTCCATCGTATCTTATGCGATGCAGTTCCTGGGAAATCGTTATGTTTATGGAGGGACCAGCCTGACCAATGGAACGGACTGCTCCGGATTTACTATGCGTATTTATGAACATTTTGGGTATTATCTGCCCCGTACATCCGGCGCCCAGGCAGGCTATACCAGAACAGTCAGCAGCTCAGATGTGCGTCCGGGCGACCTGTTCTTCTATGGCAGCGGCGGTTCGGTAAGCCATGTGGCGCTTTATATTGGTAATGGGCAGATCATACATGCCAGCAACGAGCGTACCGGCATTAAGATTTCCTATGCTTATTACCGCACACCTATTAAGATTGGCCGTGTCATCTGATCATTTTTGGGAATGATCATAGTGACAGAAGGCTGGCGAGGAAAATGTATTTGAGAAGGTATTCTGCCATAGGTCTCTATTTGGCAGGATACCTTTTTGGGTTTATGGCATAGAAAGGAGACATTCTGTATGCTTTGGAAGATCATCCTTGCTGCTGTTGCTGTGATCGCAGCGATAGCAGCAAAATCCATATATGATGAAAAAACGTACCGCAGGCGTCTGCGTTCTCGTATGCTGCGGGAATGGGGAAGGGCAAGGCAGGAGGAATATCCGCCGGAGAAAATGGAGCGGATCGCCTTGTATTACCAGGATCACACAAAAGAATGGGACGTGGACGAGATCACCTGGAACGACCTGAATATGGATGAGATATACCAGGAACTGAACCATACCCAGTCCGCTATGGGACAGGAATATCTGTATGCGCTGTTGCACCGGCCGTTGCAGGAGCCGGAGGAGCTGGAGAAACGGGGGCAGTTGATCCGGTTTTTTAGTGAACGGGAGGAGGAGCGTCTCCAGCTTCAGATCTGCCTTTCTGTTATGGGAAAGATGGGGAAGTTCTCTGTATACCAATATCTTAGAAATGTGAAGGAATTAAAGGCAGAGAGCAGTCTGGTGCATATTATACAGATGGCGGCTCTTTTGGCCTGTATCCTTCTGTGCTTTGTGAAGCCGGTGGTTATGATACTGCCTACCATTATTTTAATATTTTATAATATGCTTACCTATTATCAGCGCAAGGGAGAAATGGACCGGTATTATCATCTTTTTGGCTATATTGTTAGGACGATCCGCTCCTGCCAGGAGATTGCCAGCCTGCCGGTGTCCGGGCTGGAAGGATATTTTGAGACGCTGTCCCAGAATGCAGCTGTGTTCCGCAAGTTTTGCAAGAATAGCTGGCTGGTGGTGGGAGGCGGGAATATGGACGGCAGCCTGGCAGATGCTATTATGGACTATGTCCGCATGCTCTTCCATATTGACATTATCAAATTCCAATCTATGGCCAGAGAAGTGGTCCGCCATGAGGAACAGCTGCTGAAGCTGTATGAGACGGTGGGGATTCTGGACAGCGCCATCGCCATCGCTTCCTGGCGGGAAATGATGGGAAGCTGGTGCATTCCCCAGCTGGAATCCGGAGGGGAGAAATGCTTTGAGGCAGAGGGGATGTATCATCCTCTGATACGGGAGCCGGTAAAGAATTCCCTCTCTGAGTGCCGGAGCGTATTACTTACGGGATCCAATGCTTCTGGAAAATCTACTTTTATCAAGGCGGCCGCCATCAATGCCATTTTAGCCCAGACCACATATACCGCATTAGCTGAGCGGTACAGGGCATGCTATTATCGGATTTATTCTTCTATGGCGCTGCGGGATGACATTATGAGCCAGGAAAGCTATTATATTGTAGAGATTAAATCCTTGAAGCGTATTGTAGATCAGGCGAAGCAGGGAGGGAATCCCGTCCTGTGCTTTATCGATGAGGTACTGCGCGGGACCAATACCTTAGAGAGGATCGCCGCTTCCTCCCAGATCCTTGCCATGCTGGCCCAGAGCAACGCTCTGTGCTTTGCAGCCACCCACGATATTGAACTGACCAATATTCTGAAACAGTATTACAGTAATTACCATTTTGAGGAGAGGGTGGAGGAAAAGGACGTCCTTTTTGACTATCAGCTCCGTCCGGGACCGGCAATGACAAGAAATGCGATTAAATTATTAGGGATGATCGGCTACGATCCCCAGATTATCCAGAAGGCTGAGGAGAGTGTGCAGAAATTCCTGGATAGCGGACAGTGGACAGCTGTGCCGGCAGAATAAAAGAAAGGGAAGATGCTATGACAAAGGTGACGATTTATACAGATGGCGCTGCCAGAGGGAATCCAGACGGACCAGGGGGGTATGGTACGATCATAAGCTTTGTGGATTCCAAGGGAGAAGAGCATATACGGGAGTTCAGCGCCGGGTATCGGAAGACTACCAACAACCGGATGGAATTAATGGCGGTGATCGTAGGGCTGGAAGCTTTGACCAAACCTTGTCAGGTGACCCTGTACTCCGATTCAGAGTATGTGATTAATCCCTTTAATAAAAATTGGATTAACGGGTGGATCCGGAAAGGATGGAAGAAAAGCAATAACGAGCCTGTAAAAAATACCGATCTGTGGAAGAGGCTTTTGGCAGCAAAACAACCCCACGAGGTTACCTTCGTCTGGGTCAAAGGCCATGCAGGCCATCCTCAGAATGAGCAATGTGACAGGATGGCTACTACAGCCGCAGATGGAGACCGGCTTCTGGAGGATGTACGGACAGAATAAGGAAGCCGGCGCCCGGAGGGCTGCGCTAGAAGGCGGATGTTCCTGTGAATATTGGCCTTTGATTTTGGGAATGCTACATAACAGGAAATGGAATGCAGATAGAGGAGGCTGCTCCTCTGCGCAGGAAAGAAATGGGGTTATGAGCATGAAAAGAATATGGAGCTATACCTGCATTACGTTTGGGCTGATTACGGTATTTGCCATAGGCAATTATATCTGTTACCAGTCGGCAATGGACCACTTCCAGCAGATGCAGGAGGATTATGAGAGCCGGGTAGGGGAACAGATCGCTGTAGATGTAAATAAAGAAATGGAAGAAAGACTGTCGGAAATCCAGGAGGAGGAAGAGGAGAAGGAGGCGGTGGAGGCAGATGCCGACCAGAATACTCTCCAGGAAGACTGTATTTACCAGATCCAGAGTTTTGACAGTGTAACGCAGACGACTACAACGGAATATGAAAATCTCCCGGAAGAAATGATAGGATGTACCAGGGAAGAAGCAGAAGCGTTCTGCAAGGATTATATGCAGAATCTGGCAGTAGAAGAATTTTTGGAGGGATTGCAAAGCATGAATGTGATCTCCTTCTCCGGTGACCGGCTTGTGATACGGAAGATTTACGATGCCTCTAAGGTGGCCTACCGTTATTATCTGATTGCAGACCATGGCCAGGTGATCGCCTATTATGGAGATAAGAAGACTGTGTTTGAGGAGACAGGGATTCAGACGGCATCTCTTCCCCGGGAAGACAGAAAGGCGTTGAAGAATGGGATTGAAGTAAAGGATGAGCAAGAACTTTTTGCTATTCTGGAAAATTATTCCAGCTGACAGGAAAAAGATGCATGTGAATGAGGATGATTATGAAAAATATACAGATAGCCGTAGTGGGAGGAGGCGCATCGGGGATGATGGCAGCCATCACGGCGGCTGGGCAGGGAAAGCGCGTGTTGGTGCTGGAAAAGATGGACCGCCTGGGCAAAAAGCTTCTGGCCACAGGGAACGGAAAATGCAATTATACCAATCGGTATCAGGCCCAGGAATGTTACCGTTCCCGGGAACCGGAATTTGCCTGGAAGGGGATACAAGTCTTTGGCGCCCAACAGGCATTGGATTTCTTTCATCAGCTGGGAATCCTGCCCAAGGAGAGAGCTGGCTATTATTATCCCGCTTCCGGCCAGGCCGCCTCGGTGAGGGAGGCGCTGGAACGGCGGATGGAAGGCCTGGGCGTGGAGATTCACACCGGGGAACGGGTGACCGGATTGTACCCGGGAGAGAAGGGATGGCTGATCGAGTCGGATCATGGGAAATACGGGGCAGAAAAGGTAATCCTGTCAGTGGGAGGACAGGCCTCCCCGGTCCATGGGAGCAGCGGCGATGGGTATGATATGGCACAATCCCTGGGACATGAGATCGTACCGGTCCTTCCCGCTCTTACCTCCTGCATTCTAAAGGGAGACTTTATGAAGAAATGGGGAGGAGTACGCATTCAGGGAAAGATTACGCTTTATTCCAAAGCCGGGGAGCAGCTGGCGCAGGACCGGGGAGAATTGCAGCTGGTAGATTATGGGATCTCAGGGATCCCTGTATTTCAGGTCAGCCGTTATGCGGCGGTGGCCCTGCACCAGGGGGACCAGCCTTATCTTATCATGGACATTATGGAGGATTACAGCCTGCGGGAGCTGACTCAGGAGCTGGAACAGCGCAGGGAGGCCCTGGGACAATATCAGGGGGTACAAGCCCTGGATGGCATGCTGCATTCCAAGCTGGCGGCTGTCTTATTAAAAGAGGCAGGGCTTTCTGCCAAACAGAATGCAAGCAGCTGGAGCGACCGTCAGCTGACAAAGCTTGCGCAAAGAATGAAGCAGTGGAAGCTGGGGATTGCCGCTGTCAGTGGGTTTGATAAAGCCCAGGTGACCTGCGGCGGCGTGAGCACCAAAGAAGTGGATGGAAAGACAATGGAATCCCGGCTTTGCCCCGGTCTCTATCTGACTGGGGAACTGCTGGATGTAGACGGGATCTGTGGAGGCTACAATCTGCAGTGGGCCTGGACCAGCGGTTATCTGGCAGGGCTTCATGCAGGCCGATGAACAGATTGGAGGAGCATGGGAAAATCCTTCCGGATTGCAGCCACCAAAGGAGGTATGAGGATTGTTATGATACATATGACACAGGTAAAGGTGCCGGTGGAGCTTATCTGCAGTAAGGCGCCTGTCCAGAAAATGAGACAGGGGATCATTACTCCATGGGAAAAAGAATGTGTGCGGAAAAAGGCGGCAAAGACTTTGGGCATACCGGCCGGGCAGATTCAGGATATGGAAATCCTCCGGCGTTCTATGGATGCCAGAAGAAAACAGAATATCTTGTATATTTATCAGATATCCTTTCATGCCCCCAGGGAACAAAAGTTATGGAAAAGATATGGAAAAGCCGATGTCAAATGGATACCGGACCAGGAAGATATCCCGCCGGATGGAAAGAAGCCTGGGGATGGAAAGAAGACTGGGGATAGCAGGGCAGAGCATGGAAACGAAAGACAAGAGAGAGCTGCCACGGAGCTGGCTCCCATCGTTGTAGGAATGGGGCCGGCCGGTCTTTTTGCCGCATTGGAACTGGCCCGCGCCGGCCGATGCCCCATAGTGTTGGAGCGGGGAGAGGATGTAGACACCCGTTTACAGCGGGTGGAAGACTTCTGGAATACCGGATGCCTGGATCCGGAGTGCAATGTGCAGTTTGGGGAAGGAGGTGCAGGGACCTTCTCCGATGGAAAGTTAAATACTCTGGTTAAGGATCCCAGGGGGAGGAACCGGCAGGTACTCTCTACATTTGTAGAATTTGGAGCCCCTTCGGAGATCCTTTATCTGCAGAAGCCGCATATCGGAACGGACAGGCTGGGGCAGGTCGTCCGCAGCCTCCGGCAGGAAATCTGCCGGCTGGGCGGAGTGGTTCGCTTCGGCACTGTGATGAAAAGGGCAGTCTGGGAAAATGGGCAGCTTCAGGCCATTTTGGCAGAGCATCAGGGGAAGCAGGAGAGGATCCCCTGCGACCGGCTCATTCTGGCTACAGGCCATAGCGCCAGAGACACATTTTGGCAGCTGTATCAGGATGGGATTCAGATGGAAGCAAAACCCTTTGCGGTGGGAGTGAGGGTAGAGCATCCTCAGGCAATGATCGGCCATAGCCAATATGGCTCTCTGTATGACCGGCTTCCTCCGGCGGATTACAAGCTTACACATACTACGGAACAGGGGCGAGGGGTATATTCCTTTTGTATGTGCCCTGGCGGTTATGTGGTGAATGCCTCTTCGGAGGCGGGAAGGCTGGCCATAAACGGAATGAGTGATTATAGGCGGGAAGGCGTTAATGCCAACAGCGCTATTGTAGTAACGGTATCCCCCGGGGATTTTGGAGGGGACGGCCCCCTGGCAGGGATTGCGTTTCAGAGGAAGTGGGAGGAGGCAGCATATTCCCAGGCCGGGGGAAGGATCCCTGTCCAACTTTTGGAGGATTACCAAAGGAAACGGGACAGCAAGGTACTGGGAGAGATCGCGCCTGCTATGAAAGGCAGCTGGGCATTGGGAAATGTAAGGCAGCTTCTCCCGGACTTTGTCGGAGATGCCATTGCAGAGGGAATGCAGGTGTTTGGACAGAAAATCGTCGGATATGACCGGGGGGATACTTTGCTGTCAGGCATTGAGACCCGTACCTCTTCTCCGGTGAGGATCCTGCGGGATACGGCGTTACAGGCGAATATCCGGGGGATCTATCCCTGCGGGGAGGGCGCCGGTTACGCTGGCGGGATCACTTCTGCCGCTATGGATGGGATACGGGTAGCCCAGGAGATCTTGGCAGACCATAAATGAACAGAGAGGGAAAGATTATGGATGAAAAAGGGATTCAGAGAATCAATGAATTATATCATAAGGCACAGAGCGAGGGGCTGACGCCGGAAGAGGCAAAGGAGCAAAAAAGGCTGCGGCAGGAATATATTGCCGCCGTCCGGGGAAATCTGCGGAGCCAGCTGGACAATATTTCTCTGTTGAACCCAGATGGTTCTGTCACCGACCTGGGAAAGCGGCATGGAGGGATGGGAAAAAAGAATTAGGACTTGCAATTCCCTGTTATTTGTGATAGTATTCTTTTTCGTGAGTACAAATGTATTCTGTAGACGGACAGTCTGAAAGGAAACCATTGGATTTCACAGAATAGATTAAAAGGAAGAGCAAGAAACCAAAATATTGTATCCTGCCCAAAAAGCAGCGTAGAAATGAGAGGAAATATGAAAAAGGTAGTAAAATTCGGCGGCAGTTCACTGGCCAGTGCAGAACAGTTTAAAAAGGTAGGAGATATTATCCGTCAAGATAAAGACAGGAGATATGTAGTCCCCTCTGCTCCGGGGAAAAGGGACGCTAATGATACAAAGGTCACGGATATGCTATATGCTTGCTATGCATTGGCGGAGAGTGGGAAGAAATTTGACAGGCAGCTGGAGAAGATCCAGGAACGCTATCAGGAGATCATCGATGGACTGGGGATGGCGGTTTCCCTGGAAGAAGAATTCCGGCAGATTAAAGAGAACTTCAAGAAGAAGGCCGGCGCAGATTATGCCGCATCCCGGGGGGAATATCTGAACGGGATTTTGATGGCAGAATATCTTGGCTATGAATTTATTGATGCCGCTGCTGTGATTTTCTTTGATGAGGAAGGAAATTTTATGGCAGATAAGACCAATGAGGTCCTTTCGGCCCGCCTGAAGGATACGGAACGTGGGGTGATCCCTGGTTTCTATGGGGCAAAGGAAGATGGCACAGTTGTTACCTTTTCCCGGGGCGGTTCGGATATCACCGGTTCCATTGTGGCCAAAGCGCTGCACGCCGACCTGTATGAGAACTGGACGGACGTATCGGGCTTTCTTGTCGCAGATCCCAGGATTATAAAGGATGCCAAGGTGATTGAGACGATTACCTATAAAGAGCTGCGGGAGCTGTCTTATATGGGGGCATCTGTGCTTCATGAGGACGCCATATTCCCTGTACGCAAGGAGGGAATCCCTATTAATATCCGCAATACCAATGCGCCGGAGGATGCGGGAACGATGATCGTGGAAGATACCTGCACCAAATCCAAATATGTTCTGACTGGGATTGCCGGTAAAAAGGGATTTGTATCTGTGCATATTGAAAAAGATATGATGAACTCGGAGATTGGATTTGGCAGAAAGGTGCTGGGCGTATTTGAGGACAATGGCATTTCCTTTGAGCATGTCCCTTCTGGGATCGATACGATGACCGTATTCGTCCATCATTCTGAATTTGAGGAGAAGGAGCAGCAGGTGATAGCGGGGATCCGCCGCGCTGTCAATCCCGACAGCATTGAGCTGGATACCGATACGGCGCTGGTTGCTGTAGTAGGACGGGGGATGCGCAAGAATTGGGGGACTGCCGGAAGGATTTTTTCCGCTCTGGCCCATGCCCGGGTCAATGTAAAAATGATTGACCAGGGATCCAGTGAGTTGAATATCATTATCGGTGTCAGTGAGAGTGATTTTGAAAAAGCCGTTAAGGCAATCTATGATATTTTTGTGACCACGCAGCTGGTATGATCTCCTTGCAGGATTGAGAGGTTGCTTTATGAAAGAGAATGCTGGTAAATATTATGTAGTGCGCCAGAAGGCCTTACCGGAAGTCCTTCTTAAGGTAGTAGAGGCAAAACAGCTTTTGGAGAAAAAGGGAGTCAGCGTCCAGGCGGCCACAGAGCAGGCGGGGATCAGCCGCAGCTCCTTTTACAAGTATAAGGATGATATTTTTCCCTTCCATGATAATGCCCGGGGCAAAACAGTGACCTTTCTGGTACAGATTGAGGATTCGCCGGGAATATTATCCAATATCTTGGCAATAGTAGCCGATTGCCACGCCAATGTATTGACGATCCATCAGACCATTCCCATTAACGGCTTTGCCAATCTCACGCTGAGCGTGGAAGTACTCCCCGCCTCCCGGGACAGTTCGGAAATGATTGCCCGGATGGAGGGGCAGCCGGGAGTGAATGATATAAAAATACTGGGAAGAAGCTGAAGAAGTAAAGGAGATGCAGGAGCATATGGCGGTTGGGGATCCGGCAGGCCTGTCACAGGAGAAGGCCGAAATACGCAGGAAAATGAAAGAAAGAAGGGCGATGCTGCCAGAGTCCCAGCGGCAGAGCCAGAGCAAAGCGATCTGTGAACAACTGTTATCCTCTCCCTTCTGGAAACAGGCCGAATGGTTTTATCCCTTCGTGTCTTATGGGACGGAGGTAGATACCATAGATCTGATAGCCAAAGTTCTCCAGGCGCAGCGGGAGGATGGGAAGCCATGTTCCGTGGCGGTTCCTAAGGTCGTGGGAAAGGAAATGGAATTTTATCAGATCACATCCATGGAGGAACTGGCGCCAGGATACCATGGGATCCTGGAACCTGCCACTTCCAGGAAGGTCATTGCCTCACAGGGAATAATGCTTTTACCAGGGCTGGCCTTTGACCGGGAAAAGAACCGGATCGGATATGGAGGGGGATATTATGACAGATATCTGCAGAGATATCCTTCCCGGCGGCGGATCACTGTGGGCGTAGCCTTTGATGTGCAGATCCTGCCCAGGATCCAGGCCCAGGAACATGATATCCGTCCCGATTATATTTTAACAGCAGACGGCCTGTGGTGAAAACACAATTTCATCACAAAGTAATCATAATCTCTTCATAAATTAATCACATCCCAAACATATTTTATTGGTACACTATGTTTGTAAAAAGAAAGGAGAGACTTTATGACAGAGAAAGATTTTTTACGGATAACCACATATGCGGCAGTATTTGGATTGGTAGGAGGCATTACCTTTGGCGGAGTCAACTTCGCCGCCAATAAATTGACAGCGAATTCTTCGATAGAGAGTACGGCTGCGCCAGATGATGAGGAGGAAAAGCAGGCGAAGGTGTCTCAGACCAGTTCGTCTGCAGGAAGCAGCAGCGGAGTCTCCCAGGTGGCGGAGGAGGTCCTTCCTTCCATTGTAGCCATTGATGTGCAGATTCAAGAAAATGTCAGCGATATTTTTGGAAGAACCTATGAACAAAAAGGAAGCGGAAGCGGCTCCGGTTTCATTGTGGCGCAGGATGAGGACAATCTTTATATCGCGACCAATAATCATGTGGTAGCCGATGCCACAGAGGTTTCTGTGAAATTTAACGATGAAAAGGTAGTAAATGCAACGGTGAAGGGAACTGATTCGGATGCCGACCTGGCTATTGTGCAGATCCCACTTTCTGATATCTCTACGGAGACCATGGAGAGTATAAAAGTAGCTAATCTGGGGGATTCAGACGATGTGAAAGTAGGAGAGCAGGCCATAGCGATCGGAAATGCCCTGGGATACGGAACTTCTGTGACAGTGGGATATATCAGCGCCAAGGAACGGGAAGTAGCCTCTGAGGATGTGACAATGAAGCTTCTTCAGACGGATGCTGCAATCAATCCGGGTAACAGCGGCGGGGCCCTGGTAGATGTGGAGGGCAAGGTGATCGGCATCAATTCGGCTAAATATAGCGATGAACAAGTAGAAGGCATGGGCTTTGCTATCCCCATCAGCACAGCTGTCCCCATCATTAACGATATTATTGAGGCGCAGCAGGTATCTGAGGATGAGGCGGCCTATCTGGGGATCAAAGGTTCCGATGTACCGGAAGAGTATGCCCAATATTACAATATGCCAGAGGGTATTTATGTGGGAGAGGTGTCTGAAGATTCCCCGGCGCAGAAGGCGGGGCTTCTGACAGGAGATATTATCGTAAGCTTTAACGGAAGGGAAGCCACTACAATGGCAGGGCTTCAGGAGAAGCTGGGGCGCTGCAAGGCTGGGGATAAAGTTAAGATGACGGTCAAACGGCTGGACAATGGAGAATATAAAGACGTGGAATTAGCGGTAACCCTGGGCAGGAAAAAAGATGCCGAACCTGCAGAGACACAGGAGCCTAGAGGCAATAACGGCGGCTTTGGTTATGAAAATTAATAGGGTTTGTAACCGGAAAAGCAGAAAAACAGAAGGAGAGAATGGTTCTTCCCAGAGGATGGCCATTCTCTTTTTTTGGAAAATTTTGTCACGGACTGTTAATTTTTCACGTTATAATATAGAGCAGGGTTGCGGCAGTTGATATAACTCATGATAACAGACAGAAACATGCAGATACAGAAAAAGGAGAAAACGAATGGAAGATATGAAAGAGAAACTCTACGTTTTGCTGAAAGAAAAATACAAAGGAGAAGAGGAGATCTCTTTTGACGAAGATATGGATCTGATGGAGGATCTGAAAATGGATTCCGTGGCAGTGATGGAATTGCTGGCAGAGGTAGAAGAAGCCTTTGGGATCCAGTTTAGTAATGTGGAATTGTTGTCGGAGAACTTCAGCCGGCTGGGGAATTTTTGCAGCCTGGTGGAAAGGATGGCAGGGCAGCGGGAGTGACAGTTCTATCAGCGCAGGGAGAGGAAAGAACACAGACAAAAGAAATGGAGAGTCAAATGGATCAGAAAAAAAAGGCAGAGCAAATGGCAGCGTACGCATATCAGAATGTTCCCATTTATGTTAAATTGGCTCAGGAGAAGGGGATAGAAGCGGAGGGACTTTCTCTGGAGCAGTATCCGGTGGTGGGTAAGGCACAGTTTATTGACAGCGGGATGTCTGCTCTGTCTGCGCCATACATTGGAAAGTACATGGCAGGGGAATTACACTGGAAGAGAACCTCCGGCTCTACCGGGAAATTTATGGAAGTCTACTGGGACCGGGAAGATATAAAGAAGTCTTTGTTTTCGTTATGGATGTACCGGAGGAACTATTACCATATCCTCCCCACCCACCGGATGTGCTATTTTTTCCCCGTAGATACACAGGCGCCGGAACAGATAGAGGAAGAGTATTCCCTGGGATTGTCCAAAGAATTTTTATTTAATAGAAGGCTGGAGGAGGCATACCAGGCCATTCTGAACTATGATCCTGTTTGGATGATCCTTCAGCCCAGCATCGCAATGCTGCTGTGTGAGCTGATACAGGAGCGGGGGCTGGATACGCCGCCTTCCCTGCGTTACATAGAATTTACCGGGGAATATCTGGAACCCTGGGTGAAAAAAAGAGTACAGAAGATCTTTGGCTGCCAGACTGCAGACCAATACGGCAGCCAGGAGGTGAACTCAATTGCCTTTGAATGTCCGGAAGGCCATTTGCATTGCATGCAGGATAATGTGTATGTAGAGATTGAAGAAGAAACGGAGTCAAAGGCAGGTGAACTTTGTGTGACTACATTGAAGAACAGGGCCATGCCTTTAGTCCGTTTTAATCTGGGTGACCGCGGCCGCCTGATCCGGGAACATCAATGTCCCTGTGGCAATTCCAATCCGATCCTGGAGCTTCAGGCAGGCAGGAGCAACGAATGGATTCTCCGGGAAGACGGAAGCCGGATCCACGCCTATGCCCTGATGCAGATCATCCATTGGATCAACTGTGAGACGAATGGTATGATATTGCAGTATCAGATCTGTCAGGAGGATTATGACCGTTTTCTCTTTAAATTAGTATTGGAAGAGGATGAGGATGAACTGATCGATGAGATCATGGACATATTGACGGAGAGGGTGCAGGAGCGCCTGGGAGAGGATACGGAGATTGAGGCAGAGCTGTATACCAGGTTACTGCCGGAAGAAAAAAGCGGGAAGTTGGCCTGTTTCCGCAGCAGGCTGACGGAAGGGGTGGAAAACAGATATGAAGTATGAGAATAATGGGTTGACCAGAACGATACGGGATGTGATTCGTATGGCTGGAATCCTTGCTTTTGGAGCATGGAAGGACCGCTATAAGCAGCCGAAATTTATGGAGAATGGGGCAGAGGAATCCTTCTATCAGCGGCTGCTGCGGCGTATTGACCAGGGAGAACTGAACGAAGCGGAGAATGAACTTTTGGAGGCTTTCGATGGCAGCTGGGACACAGCGGTGTTTCAGGATGACAGGGAAGCGCTGGAGCTGGCTCTGTCTGTCTATGGTTATATGAATGAAAAGGAAGACGATTTTCTGGAGGAACACCAGTTTAGCCGGGAGGAAATCTTACTGGGAATAAAAAATCTTCTGGCGGATCATGGGATTGAGACAGATGCGGCGTTAGATGCCATGTTGGGGGATTGGTAGGGACCTGCACGAAAGACTGGGGGCTGCATAGGATAAAAAAAGGATTCCTTCGCTTTGTTAAGCGGAAAAGGAGGTAAACTTGAAAGGAAACTATGCAGCGATCGGAAGAAAAACAGCAAGCCTGGCGCTGGTAATGGCCTTGCTGACGGGAACCCTGTCTGGCTGTGGGTCAGAACAAAATCTTAAAAAAATCCGTCTGAATGAGGTGGCTCATTCTATTTTTTATGCGCCCCAGTATGTAGCCATCGAAAAGGGATACTTTAAAGAAGAGGGCATTGACCTGGATCTGGTGAATGGATCCGGGGCAGACAATACGATGACTGCCCTGCTTTCCGGAGATGCAGATGTGGGATTTATGGGATCGGAGGCTTCCATTTATGTGTATCAGGAGGGAGCTGAGGATTACGTTGTGAATTTCGCCCAATTAACACAGCGGGCCGGAAACTTCCTGGTATCGCGGTCTGAGGAAAAGGATTTTCAATGGGCAGATTTAAAGGGAAAGACTGTTTTGGGAGGAAGAGAGGGTGGAATGCCGGAAATGGTCTTTGAATATATCCTGAAAAAGAATGGATTGGATCCTCAGGCAGATCTGGATATTGTGAAAAACATAGATTTTGGCCTGACAGCGGAAGCATTTGCCTCAGGACAGGGGGATTATACCGTAGAATTTGAGCCCTTTGCGGCTTCTCTGGAAAAGGAAGGGAAAGGGAGCGTAGTCGCCTCTTTGGGAGAGGCAAGTGGGATGGTCCCCTATACGGCCTATTCTGTCCGGAAAGATTATCTGCAGGAGAATAAGGAGATGCTGATCCACTTTACAAGGGCCCTGCAGAAGGGGATGGATTACGTACAGTCCCATACGCCGGAAGAAATCGCCCAGGTGATCGCGCCTCAATTCCCGGAGACAGACGAGGAGGCGTTGACGACAATTGTTGAACGATATTATGGACAGGAGACCTGGAAGGAAAATCTGATTTTTGAAGAGGATAGTTTTGAGCTGCTTCAGGATATCCTCCTAGATGCGGGGGTCCTGAGTGAGAGGGCGCCTTATGAGGAACTGGTAGATACGGAAATTGCTGCAGAAGTGGCACAATGACAGGCTTTGTACTTTCATGGACTTCCCGCCCTTGCCTGACAGCGCAGGAACTGTTATAATTCCTATATTGGGATACAGACAGGAGAGCAATTGTGGTTCAATATATATCTGATAAAAAACAGAAGGAAAAGATTGCCCTGGATGTTTTGCATTCGCCTCCAAATTGGTTTCCATCACCAGCGATAGATCAGATTATGGGAAAAGAGCAGAAGGATCTTCCCTTTTGGGGGTATGAGGAAAAAGGAAATTATCTGGGCTTTCTCTTCTGGAAGGGAAAAGTAAAGCACACAGCGGAAATTTATGTGATCGGCCTGCTGCCGGACTATCAGAGAAAGCGGATCGGAACTGCGCTTTTTCAGGAAATATGCATTTATGCCAAGGAGCAGGAATATAAATTTCTGCAGGTGCAGACCATAGACAATGGCTGGTATGAGATCTATAATCATGCTCAGTTTTTTTATGAAAAAACCGGGCATTGTAAGTTGGAGGTATTTCCCACCCTGTGGGACGAAATGAATCCCTGTCTTATGATGGTGATCGACCTGAAATAACAGAGAACAAGCGGAGAGCTGCGCGGTGGGAAACCTTTTGCGGCGGACGGCAGAGAATACAGATTGGAGACAGCAATGAAATTAGTATTAGATACGCACACCCATACTATTGCCAGTGGACACGCATATAATACGTTAAATGAAATGGTAAGGGCGGCAGCAGAGAAGGGGCTGCAGCTTTTGGCTGTGACCGAGCATGGACCGGCGATGCCAGGATCCTGTCAGGAAATCTATTTTCATAATCTCCGGGCAATCTCCCGGGTAAAATATGGAGTAAAGCTCCTGCTGGGATGTGAAATGAATATCATGGACCTGGAGGGAAGAGTGGACCTGGCTTTGCCGGCATTGGAAGAAATTGATATCGGGATTGCCAGTATGCACATTCCCTGTGTTGCCAGTGGAAGCGTCAAAGAAAATACAAGGGCATACCAGCGGGTTATGGAGAATCCTTATGTGAATATTATCGGGCATCCGGATGACAGCCGTTATCCCGTGGATTACCGGCAATTAGTACAGGAAGCAAAGAAGCAGGGCGTCCTTCTGGAATTGAATAACAGTTCCTTAAAGCCCAATGGATTCCGCCAGGACACTCGGAAGAACGATATGGAAATGCTGCGTTATTGTATGGAATATCAGGTTCCGGTGGTGGTAGGAAGCGATGCCCATGTGGAAGAGGACGTAGGCAATTTTACCCTGGCACAGGAAGTGCTGGAGGCGGTAGGTTTTCCGGAGGAACTGGTGGCGAACACATCTGTAGACAAGCTGATGGGATATTTGAGATAGCCGGTATTCAGGCGGCCCAGGCCGGTCAGTAAAGATTTCTTGGAAAATAAGAAAGTGGGATAAGTTTGAGCAGATGAAGGAATTAGCAGGGCAGAAGGGAATTGATGTAAATGACACATGAAGAACAGAGGATATGGCTGATAGAACAGCTGCTGGCGGAGAGATCGGATGTATCTGATGTAAAGATACCGTCAGAAGAACAGGAACAGAAGGATCTGTTAAGAGGTCTTATGAATATCCGTATGCCTGAGCCCATCAGTGATGAGTTTTTGAAGGTTCAGGATGAATACCTGACTGCGGAAAATCAAGCAGCAGGCATAGTAAAATTAGCGGATCTGTCGCCGATCGGAGCTGATGCAAGAATCTATCTGTGGCAGGGAGATATGTCCAGACTTGCGGTGGATGCAGTGGTCAATCCGGCTAACTCTGGACATATC
>CANPZE010000050.1 GCA_947589315.1 uncultured Lachnospiraceae bacterium
TGTCTGCCTCGCCGGCAGATCGCTCTGCCTTGCGCTTGGCTGTCCGTTATTTTACTTCGGGCTCCTGTGCATTCGCTGCACAGCGCCTCAGTAAAGTTTCGCTTTTGAAAATCTTTTAGAATTTTCAGGGTTATCTTACTATTTAATTATCAAGCTTCTGTCTGTTATTGTCATTTTTTTGCGACAACGGATATACTCTATCATTTTCTCCATCATTTGTCAATATTCTTTTTTCATATTTTTCTATATTTTTTCTTGTCGTTTCTTATAATACGTAATACGGCCGCTGCCTCTCTAAAATCCCCTAACCCACGCTCCCATCCTATAATTTGCTCTTGTAAACACAGACAAAGTGGGCTACACTGAAAGAGAAAGAAGGAGATGACAATGAAGACCATTCAGAGTACACTAAATCCC
This sequence comes from uncultured Lachnospiraceae bacterium, assembly GCA_947589315.1. GTDB lineage: Bacteria > Bacillota > Clostridia > Lachnospirales > Lachnospiraceae > Jutongia. Next base: position 418 of record CANPZE010000050.1, read on the forward strand.
CCTGTCCATTCCTCACAACTGCACACATTTCAAAGGGATACCGCTTTTTTTGATATCGAGACAACCGGCCTGTCTCCCAAAACTTCTTCCCTTTATTTGATCGGTGGGATGGATTACAATCCGAAGACAGGACTTTGGCAGCTAACACAATGGTTTGCCGATGACCAGCATAGTGAAGCAGAGATTTTGAAAGCTTTTTTGGATTATCTCTCTGGTTTTCGCCGCCTCTGCCATTTTAATGGAGCTACCTTTGATATTCCTTATGTATTAAATAAATGTGAAAAACACAATCTTGTTCCTTCTCCCCAATGTATGACACTTTTAGGAGGAGAAGGTTCTCTGGATCTGTTAAAGGAAATCCGCCCCCTGAAAAAGAGGCTGCATCTGTTAAAGGCCAATCAGACTGCGCTGGAGCATTGGCTGGAGATCTTCCGTGAGGATAATTATAATGGAGGGGAACTGATCCCAATCTATTCTGAATACATGCAAAAACGAATTTTGCGCAAAGAAGGGGCAGAAGAATTGGAACAGCTTCTTCTCCTGCATAATCATGACGATATGGCAGGAATGCTGGAGATCACCTCTCTTTTAAGCTATCGCCAGGCATTTTCCCTCCCTGCTCCTCCTGAGATCCTTTCTGTCCAATGGCAGGAATCCACTTTGCAGGTATGTTTTACTTTACCCACGCCGGTTCCCAAAAAAATCATTCTCCACCATCCTCTCCCTCACCCCTGTATTAGCCCGGCCTCTTCCCAGGGAAAGGGGGACGCCCCGGAAATCACTGTCACTTTGGAAAAGGAAGAGGGGCTTCTCAAGCTTCCGGTTTATCAAGGCAGCCTGAAATATTTCATTCCAGATTACAATAATTACTACTATCTTCCTCTGGAGGACACTGCCATACATAAAAGCATCGCTGAATTTGTAGACCGGAAACATCGGCAGAAAGCCACTGCCGCCACCTGCTATACAAAAAGAGAAGGGCATTTTATCCCTTCCCTCTCCCTAAAAAAACACCTGGATGCTTTTCCTGCCTTTTATGTCTCCTACAAAGATAAGCTCCCCTTTTATCAGCTCCCGGAAGAACTCCAGGAACAAAAGGCTCTTATGGCCGAATATCTCTGCCAGCTTTTATCGGATATATAATTTATTATATTTTTTGCGGAAACAGAAAAAAGCCAATATACGCATAAACATATTGGCTTTCTGTGTCATTTTTAAGTATTCCGCAAACCAGCATTTGCAGTATCCGCTCTTATTCAGCAGCGTTTGAAAGAATCTCTTTCTTGTTATAGGAACCGCATGATTTACATACTCTATGAGACATCATCAATGCGCCGCACTTACTGCATTTTACCAGATTAGGCACAGACATCTTCCAGTTTGCTCTTCTTTTATCTCTTCTTGCCTTTGAAGATTTATTCTTGGGACAAATAGACATTTCCTTCCACCTCCTGCTAATTTCCATTTACAACACTTTCCCGATTATATCAATTTGCAGAAGGTTTGTCAACAGCTTTTGGGCAACTTATGTCAACTTACCGCCTGCCAGACATATCGCAACCGCTCTTTCAGCCTTTCTGGCCGATCACCTCTGCCGTTTCCCGGGCAATCTTGAGTTCCTCGTTGGTGGGGATGACCCAGACCGGCACAGCGCTGTCCTTTGTAGAGATCATAATCTCTTCTCCGCTTATCTGGTTGGCCTGCTCATCCAAGGCAACACCAATAGCCTGAAGCCCCTGCACAATTTTCCCACGAACCGTGATATTATTCTCTCCGGCCCCGGCGGTCAGAGCAATGGCATCAACGCCGCCTAATGCCATATAATATGCTCCAATATATTTAATGATCCGGTACACCATAGTGTCTATCGCATTCTGGGCGGCCTGGCTTCCCTGCCCCATAGCCTGCACCAAATCCCGATAATCATTGGAGATCGCCGAGATCCCCAGTACCCCGGATTTTTTATTCAATATATTCATAACCTCTGCCACAGAAAGGTTTTCCTTATTGCATAAGTATTCCACAATAGCCGGATCCAGGTCGCCGGAACGAGTCCCCATGATCAATCCCTCCAATGGTGTCATTCCCATAGAAGTATCCACAGATTTCCCATCCTTGACCGCCGTGATGCTGGATCCGCTCCCGATATGGCAGACGATCATCCGGGAATGCCCCGCATCTAATCCGGCCACCTGAGCCAGACGTTTGGAGACAAAGCTATGGCTGGTGCCATGGAACCCGTAACGGCGCACTCCGTATTTTTCATAATATTCTGAAGGGATCCCATACAGATAAGCCTTGGGGGGCATAGTCTGATGAAATGCGGTATCAAACACGGCCACGTTGGGTACCTGCGGCATAATCTCCTGGCAGGCACGGATCCCTGTCAGATTGGCAGGGTTATGCAAGGGCGCCAGATCGTTACAGGCCTCAATTCCACGGATCACCTCTTCATCAATCTTTACTGAAGTAGAGAATCTCTCCCCTCCATGGACAACCCGGTGTCCGATAGCTTCAATCTCATCCAAGGATTTGATCACACCATTCTGAGGATTCACCAACGCATCCAGGATTGTTTTTAACGCCACTTCATGATCCGGCAGCTCTACCTCATACTCTTTTTTATCTCCATTGATCTTGATGGAGAAAATACCATCTAAACCAATTCTCTCACACTGTCCGGAAGCGCTGACCAGCTCTGTCTCAGAATCGATCAACTGATACTTCAAAGATGAACTCCCGCAATTTACAACTAATATTTTCATTAAAATCTATTCCTCCGTTTACTGTAATTGTGCCTGTACTGCAGTTAATGCGATAACACCTACAATGTCCTCTGCCGAACAGCCGCGGGACAGATCGTTCACCGGACTGGAGATTCCCTGCAGCATAGGACCATAAGCCTCGGCCTTTGCCAGACGCTGTACCAGCTTATACGCAATATTCCCACAGTCCAGATTGGGGAAGATCAATACATTGGCCTGACCTGCCACTTCACTTCCCGGAGCCTTTGTCTTGGCCACAGCAGGCACCAGCGCTGCATCTGACTGTAATTCACCGTCAATGATCAAATGAGGATATCTCTCCTTTGCGATCCTGGTAGCCTCCACCACCTTATCTACCAGAGGATGCTTTGCACTTCCCTTGGTAGAATGGGATAACATGGCAATGATCGGCTTGGCCCCTACCAGATTTCGGAAGCTCTTAGAGCTGCTATGGGCGATCGCTGCCATTTCCTCTGCAGTAGGATCCTGATTCAGGCCGCAGTCAGCAAAAAGAAAGGTTCCATTCTCCCCATATTCGCAGTCTGGTACATCCATAATATAAAAGCCTGATACAAGCTCTGTGCCTGGAGCAGTCTTCAATACCTGAAGGGACGGACGAAGGACATCTGCCGTGGCATGGCAGGCGCCTGCCACCATCCCATCTGCATCCTTTGCTTTTACCATCATCACGCCAAACATAATATAGTTTTCTAAAAGCTGTTCCCTGGCCGATTCCAGTGTCATCCCTTTCTCCTTACGGATCTCATACAAGAGCTGTGTGTATTCCTCTAATTTAGAGGACGTCTTAGGATTAACCACTGTAATCCCGTCCAATTCCACATCCAGCCAGTGGGCACCGTCCATGATCTTCTCTTCATCCCCGACCATCACGATCTTGGCAGTACCTTCTTTTAACACCTGGGCAGCTGCAATCAATGTTCTCTTGTCCTTTGTCTCCGGCAGAACAATCGTCTTCATGTCCTGTTTAGCCCTCGCCTTGATTTCCTCAATAAATTTCATAACCGAGTCTCCTTCCATTCCTATTTCTATAGATACGTTCAGATCCGATAAACTCACTTCATAAGTATACTTTATTACCTTTTCTTTGTCCAGTATTAGCAGGCTGGAGTTTATTTATTTTTCTCCTCTGCCTGCACATTTGCACCACGCTGCGCTTTTTTGAAATATCAGTACATTTTATGGTCTTGCGGCATCTTTTGAAAAAAGTTACAATATTCTTATTATCAAGGATGCCAGACTAATGTGCCGCAAGAGGAGGACGCTATGCAAGCCAGATCAGCCGGTATTATCGCCGAATATAATCCCTTTCACAACGGACATGCTTATCAGATCCGTACCCTCCGGGAAAAATACGGGATTCCTACTATAACAGTCATTATGAGTGGTAATTTCCTGCAAAGAGGAGTTCCCGCTTGGACCGATAAATATCTGCGTACCAGAATGGCATTGGAGCAGGGGGCTGATTTCGTGTTTGAACTTCCCGTATGTTCCGCATTGTCCAGCGCAGAAGGCTTTGCCGCAGGCAGTGTGTCTCTGCTTGCCTCTTCCGGCCTGGCGGAGACGCTTTGCTTTGGATGCGAATGCCAGCCTTCTTCTATTCCTATGCTGGAGGAGATCGCCGCCTTTTTGTCCAAAGCGGATCAGGATCCATTATCTCCTTTTCAACAGACGATACAGAAAGAGATCAAAAAGGGGCAATCCTACCCTGCCGCCCGCCAACAGGCCCTGGAAAAGGAATTTTCCCACATTCTTGCTCAGGAACCAGAGCTTGTGTCCTCTCCCAATAATATTTTGGCTATAGAATATATTAAAAAAATTTTGCAGGATGGCCTGCCACTGACTCCCCTTCCACTGCCCCGGACCGATCAGGGATATCACAGCCGGCATACAGAGGGAGCTTTCCTCTCTGGCGCCGCCATACGGCATTCCTATCAGAAAAGCGGTTCCCTGGAAGCCTGCCGGAAAGGGATCCCGCCATCCGTCCTTGAGCTTCTTTCCCAGAGTCCCCATTATCCCGTTACGACCGATGATTTTTCTTCTATGGCCTACTATCGTTTACGGCAATGTTCTTCTCCGGAAGAACTGATGGGATTTGAGGATATCTCCCCGGCGCTTGCCCGGAGAATGTACCGCTTCCTGCCGGAATTTCACAGGATCACTCAATACGTTGATCTGGTCAAAACAAAAAACTATACCTACAGCCGGATCCAACGCTGTCTGTTCCACATCCTGCTGGACATCCGCCAGGCTGCTTCCTGCCGGAACGCCCCTTATCTGCGCCTGCTGGGAATGCGGCAAGAGAAAAGCCCTCTGCTGCGCCAGACAACAAAACTCCCGGTCATCACTAAGGTCGCCGATGCCCGGAGAATCCTGGAGGCCTTTTATCCTGACCCGGAACAGTCCGCCCAGGCCTGGGCAGACTTCCAAAAAGATATTCTGGCGGCAGACCTGTATCGCCAAACAGCAAACCAGAAGCTGGGCTGCCATATATCTGATGAATTCCGGGCCGGCCCTATTATTATATAAAAGCCGGGCCGCTGCATTACAAGTATTTTTCTACTAAATAATAAAGAGGGCATCCCTTGAGATACCCTCTTTCATTACTCTTATCAGCAGATGTCTATCCGAACTGCCTTTCCTTAGTTCTGCGCTCTCTGAGCCAGAGCCTCGTATTTAGCCTTAGCCTGAGCCTCTGCCTTTGCAAAGAGCTCCTCTGCTCTCTCCGGATTAGAACGGGCCAGCCTGTTATAACGAACCTCATTCATGATGAAGTCTCTATAATCTGCAGTAGGCGCCTTGGAATCCAATTTGAACGGATTCTCTCCCTTCTTCTCCAATTCCGGATTGAAACGGAACAGATTCCAGTAACCAGCCTCAACAGCTTTCTTCTCCTCGTTCATAGCACCTTTCATACCGCCCTTAATACCATGGTTGATACAAGGAGCATATGCGATGACCAGAGACGGGCCGGGATAATTCTCAGCCTCAACCAGGGCATCGATACACTGCTTCATATTAGCGCCCATAGCAATCTGCGCTACATAGATATAACCATAACTCATTGCAATCGCTGCAAGGTCTTTCTTCTTAACTTCCTTACCTGCTGCCGCAAACTGTGCGATGGCACCCGTAGGAGTAGCCTTAGACGCCTGTCCGCCTGTGTTGGAATAAACCTCGGTATCAAATACCAGAATATTCACATCCTGACCGGAAGCCAGTACATGGTCTACTCCGCCATATCCGATATCGTATGCCCATCCATCACCACCAAAGATCCATTGGGACTTTTTAGCAAGGAAATCTTTATTCTTCAAGATATATGCCCTGTCTTCATTGCTGCAGTCACAGCTCTCCAGAAGCTGAACCAGCGCCTTGGCTGCCACTGCATTCTGTGTACTGTTATCCTTGGTTGCCAGGAATTCTTCAATCGCAGCCTTTACCTCAGCCTTCTCTGCCACTTCCTTCAGATTCTCAACTTTATTGATGAGTCTCTTCCGCAGTGTCCTCTGTGCCAGCTGCATGCCAAGGCCAAACTCTGCATTATCCTCAAACAGGGAATTTGCCCAGGCAGGTCCTTTGCCTTCGCTGTTCACAGTGTAAGGAGATGCCGGTGAAGAACCTCCCCAGATAGAAGAACAGCCGGTTGCATTAGCAATATATGCCCTGTCGCCAAAGAGCTGGGTCATCAGTTTTGCGTATGGAGTCTCGCCACAGCCGGCGCAAGCTCCAGAGAACTCAAGCAGCGGCTGTTTGAACTGACTTCCCTTTACTGTAGTCTCTGCAAACTTTGCAAATACCTCAGCCGGCGCATCCACTTTAACACCATAGTCAAAGGCCTTCTGCTGGTCAAGCTGGCTCTCCAGCCCTTTCATAACCAGAGCCTTCTCTCCCTTCTTGCCCGGGCAGACATTTGCGCAGGAACCACAACCAGTACAATCCAGTACAGATACGGTCACAGCAAATTTCACACCAGGAACGCCTGTCATATCTAAAGTAGTTCCAGGAACCTGAGAAGCCTTGTCCTCGGTCACTGCTACCGGACGGATACATGCATGAGGACATACATAAGAACAGAAATTACACTGGATACAATTCTCCGGTACCCAGGAAGGAACGTCCACTGCAACGCCTCGTTTCTCATAAGCAGCAGATCCCGAAGGAAGCGTGCCGTCTACAAAATCTTCAAATGCAGATACGGGCAGATTATTACCTGTCTGGGAATTAATTGCATTCTGGATGCTGTTTACATAATCCACAAGCACTTTCCTGTCACCGGAAACGGTAAGTGTCAGATCCTCATCCTCTGCATTTGCCCAGGAATCAGGAACTTCTATCTTGGTATATGCCTGTGCGCCGGCATCAATTGCCTTCCAGTTCATTTCTACAATATCATCGCCCTTTTTACGATAGGATGCATCCGCCTTCTCTTTCATATACTTAATTGCATCCTCTTCCGGAATGATCTTTGCGATCGAGAAGAATGCAGACTGAAGAATGGTATTGATACGTCCGCCAAGGCCAATCTCTTTGCCCAGCTTGAATCCATCGATCGTATAGAAGTTGATCTTATGGTCATGAATGTATCTCTTAACCTGTCCGGGAAGCTGCTTCTCCAGCTCGTCCATATCCCATGCGCAGTTCAGCAGGAAGCTTCCGCCGTCCTTCAGATCCTGTACCATGTTATACTTCCTGATATAAGCAGGCATATGGCATGCCACAAAATCTGCCTTGCTGATCAGATATGTGGATTTGATGGGATCATCACCAAAACGCAGATGGGAGATCGTTACGCCACCGGATTTCTTAGAATCATAATCAAAATATGCCTGGGCGTACTTATCTGTATGGTCACCGATAATCTTGATGGAGTTCTTGTTCGCTCCTACCGTACCATCTGCTCCCAGACCCCAGAACTTACAGCTTGTGGTACTTGCCGGAGATACGTCCGGAACATCCGGCCTCTCCAGAGAAAGATAAGTAACATCATCGGTAATGCCCAAAGTGAAGGTCATCTTATCTGTGTTATTGTATGTTGCAACAATGTCTGCAGGAATCGTATCTTTAGAACCAAGTCCATAACGTCCCAGAGCAACAGGAACTGTCTCAAACTTAGTACCCTTAACTGCAGCTACCACATCCAGATACAAAGGCTCACCCTGAGAACCAGGTTCCTTAGTTCTATCCAGCACGCTGATACGCTTTACTGTATCAGGAAGAGCTGCTACCAGCTTCTCACCGCGGAACGGCCTGTACAGACGGACCTTGATCAGACCAACCTTCTGTCCCTGGGATACCAGGTAATCGATTGTCTCTTCGATCGTATCACAAACAGAACCCATAGCAACGATCACATGCTCCGCATCCGGTGCGCCATAGTAATTGAACAGCTGATAATTGGTACCGATCTTCGCATTGATCTTGTCCATATAGCTTTCTACAATCTCAGGAACTGCATCATAATACTTGTTGCACGCCTCACGCGCCTGGAAAAATACATCCGGATTCTGTGCCGTACCTCTCTGTACCGGATGTTCCGGATTCAAAGCTCTGGCGCGGAATGCGTCTACTGCCTCCATGTTGCACATATCTGCCAGGTCATCATAGTCCCAGACTTCAATCTTCTGGATCTCATGAGAGGTTCTGAAACCATCAAAGAAATGCAGGAAGGGCACCCGACCTTCGATGGCAGAAAGATGCGCTACCGCACCCAGATCCATTACCTCCTGAACATTGCTGGAACACAGCATGGCAAAACCGGTCTGACGACATGCATAGACATCAGAATGATCACCAAAGATAGACAGTGCGTGGCTTGCCAGCGCTCTTGCCGTTACATGGATAACACCGGGAAGCAGCTCGCCTGCGATCTTGTACATATTGGGGATCATCAGGAGCAGACCCTGAGAAGCCGTATATGTGGTAGTCAGCGCGCCTGCCTGCAGAGAACCATGAACGGCTCCTGCTGCGCCTCCCTCAGACTGCATCTCGATCAGTTCTACTTCTTGTCCGAAAATATTTTTCTTTCCCTGTGTAGCCCACATATCTGTGTAATCGGCCATAGGAGAAGAAGGGGTGATGGGATAGATCGCAGCTGCATCGGTAAACGCATAAGACACATGCGCTGCTGCCTGGTTTCCATCCATGGTTTGCATTTTTCTTGCCATTATTGAAATTCCTCCTTGTTTTAAATTCTGCACAATATTTTATCACTTAGCCATTAAATTGTAAAGAATTCTATTTGCTTTTTCCCATAAGATTTCCTATCTTCCATACTGCAGGAGCCGTTACTTTCTCCTCCGTCACGAAAAGGCCCCGTTTACTTTCCTTCCATCTGCACCTGTTCTGTATATTGCCCCTCTGACAGAAGATATTCCCGATAGAAGGCCTGGTAGCATTCTCTGAGCCATTCTCTGTCCAAAGTACGGGCCGTCTCTTCCGCCGCTTCCATAACGAAGATAACATACGGCGCCTCAAAGACACATGCCCGAAGCCCGGTATCTACAGCATGATTATTCTGGTAAAAGGCCAGCCGTCTCTCCCTGACCTCCCTTTCTTCCCTGCCTTCCGCCATAGCCGGATCTTCAGCCTCGATCAATAGCTTCACCTCTGGCGGCAGACTCCTCCGAATCTCCAGCAGCGCCCGGGAACCATATCCTTGCCCGCGGAACTCAGGCAATACCCCGAGATAATCTAAAAGCGCCGTTTGTCTCCTGCAGTCTCTCAGAAGCATCCAATAAGCTTTGGGCTGTCCGCTCTCCCAAAGTAAAAACCCCTCATAGACCCCGGCCCGGACTAACCGCTGCATCTTACTTAAGGGCTTTAATTCATTTGGCGGAAAATCCCGTTTCATCTGCTCCTCATAGATCTGCCGCATCTGCTCTTCAGACATTTTCTGGACCATATTCTGTATTCCTTTCTATCGTTTTTCATACTCTCTTTTTTCTCCTTTTTCCTGTTGCCCTTGACGAATCCCGGGAATTTGCCTACAATAAGTAATTATTATAAATACGTGTCCTGCCGGCACAGAAATGGAGGAAGAGAAATGGGAGTAACCTATGTAAAAGAAGTTATGTCACCGGAAGCCTTGATCCAGGCTTATCCCATGCCAGAAGCACATAAGCGTCTCAAGGCAGCCAGAGACGAAGAAATCAAACAGGTCTTTACCGGTGAATCTGATAAATTCCTTGTGATCATCGGCCCCTGTTCTGCAGACAATGAAGATTCCGTCTGTGATTACATCAACCGACTGGCGGCGGTACAGGAAAAGGTCAAAGATTCCATCCTGATCATCCCGAGGATCTATACCAATAAGCCAAGGACTACCGGAGAAGGCTACAAGGGTATCGTACATCAGCCCGATCCCGAAAAGAAACCAGATCTTCTGGAGGGGCTGATCGCCATGCGCAAAATGCATCTGCGCTCTATTGCAGAGACTCATCTTTTTGCAGCGGACGAAATGCTATATCCTGAGAACTGGCCTTACCTTTCTGATATTCTTTCTTATGTAGCGGTAGGCGCGCGTTCCGTGGAAAACCAGCAGCATCGTCTGGTCGTCAGCGGGCTGGACATCCCCTGTGGCATGAAGAACCCTACCAGCGGCACCTTAAGCATTATGCTTAACTCTTGCATTGCCGCCCAGGGAAGCCATACATTTATGTACCGCAGATGGGAAGTGAAAACTGCAGGGAATCCGCTTGCCCATACCATCCTCCGCGGGGCAGTCAACAAACATGGCCAGTCCCTGCCCAACTATCATTATGAAGACTTGATGCGCCTAAATGAAATGTATCACCAACTGGAACTGAAAAACCCGGCATGTATCGTTGATGCCAACCATGCCAATTCTAATAAGCTCTACTATGAGCAGCCCCGCATCGTATCGGAAATCCTGCACAGCCGCAATGTCTCCAATGATATCAGGCAATTAGTAAAGGGCGTGATGATAGAGAGTTATATCCAGCCCGGCAACCAAAAAATCAGCGAACATATTTATGGAAAGTCCATCACCGATCCCTGTCTTGGCTGGGAGGAATCGGAAAAACTGATCTATGATATTGCCGAAAAGCTTTGAGAAAAAAACGGGGTATGGATCTCTAACAGAAATCCATACCCTCTCCTGTGCCAAAACAACACAGAGAATTTGATTTCTCTTTTTTATTGAAGCTTGTATTTCTTACGAAATGTTTTATACTTCTGCTTGAAGTCCTGGTTATCCTCTTTCAGATTGTCCAGATATTCATGAGTTTCAAAACCATCTTCCTTGGTCTGTATGAGACAGACTGCAATGTTGGAACAATGATCTGCGATCCTCTCAAAGTTATTGCACATATCCGATAAGACAAATCCCTGCTCGATCGTGCATTTCCCTTTTCTCAAACGCTTGATATGCCGTTCCTTGACCTCATCATCCAGAGTATCGATCACTTCTTCCAACGGCTCTACATAGGTAGCCAGCTCTACATCTTCTTTGGCAAATGCCTTCATTGCAATATCCAGGATCTCACAAACTGCCTCTGTATATATCTTCAATTCTGCCTTAGCCTTATCAGAAAATTCTCCCTTTTTGTCGTTCAGCTCCCGGGCAGATTCCATCAGGTTCAGACCATGGTCGGAAATCCTCTCAAAATCTCCAATGCAATGGAGAAGCATAGATACCGTCTGGGAATCATGATGGCTTAATTCACTGTTCCCCAGCTTCATCAGATAAGTTCCCAGCTCATCCTCATAGCGGTCCACCTTCGCTTCCATCTGCTCTATCTCTTCCGCCCGCTTTTTGCTAAATTTGTTATAAAGAGATAACGCCTGATAAATCTCCTGTTTCGCCAGCTCCGCCATCTGCAGGGCCGCCTTGTGCGCCTGCGCCACGGCAAATGCCGGTTTCTCCAGGAATCTTTCATCCAGCAGCTTCAGGTCATCCTCTTTCTCTTCCTCCCTGTCATCGCGGATCGTCAGACAGGCCAGTTTCACCAAACCATTGCGGAAGGGCATAAGCGTCAGGGTTGCCACCACATTAAACGCACTATGCACAATTGCAATCCCTGCCACTCCGGCGGCAGCATCCATAAAAGAAAATTGCAGGATTGCATTTAAAATATAAAAGATAACCATAAACAAAACTGTTCCGATCACATTAAAATAAAAATGTACCAGAGCCGCCCGTTTTGCATTCTTGCTGGCGCCGATGGAAGACAGCAATGCCGTCACGCAAGTTCCAATATTCTGCCCCATAATGATGGGAATGGCCGTAGCAAAAGATACCGATCCCGTCATGCAGAGGGCCTGAAGGATTCCTACAGAGGCCGAAGAACTCTGGATGACCGCAGTCAAAACAGCCCCGGCGATCACTCCCAGGATGGGATTCTCAAACATCGTCAGAATATTGGTGAACTCCGGCACCTGGGCCAGAGGTTCCACAGCCCCACTCATAGTCTCCATGCCGAACATCAGAATCGCAAAGCCGCTAAGAATGGTTCCCACGTCTTTCTTTCTATCACTTTTCGCAAAAAGGATCAGTCCCACGCCAATGATGGCCAGGACCGGAGAAAAGGACGAGGGTTTTAAAAGGCTGATAAACAGATTATCTCCTTCCAGGCCTGCCAGGCTCAACAGCCAGGAAGTAACGGTAGTTCCAATATTGGCCCCCATAATGATTCCCACTGCCTGATTCAGCTTCATAATACCAGAATTCACAAAACCGACCACCATAACAGTGGTTGCAGAAGAGGATTGAATCACTGCAGTCACAGCACATCCCAACAATACCGCTGCGAGAGGCTTGGAAGTAAACTTCTCCAGGATCTGTTCCAATCTCCCTCCGGAAACCTTTGCCAGACCGTCTCCCATAATATGCATTCCATACAGAAACAGGGCAAGTCCTCCAAGCATAGTTAAGAAACTAAATATATCCATTTCTTTCTCCTCTTCACTCCATAGGAGCGTCATGTTTTTAATTTAACATTCTTAGACCGTAATGTTTACATTTGCAAAATAGCCCACCGCCTGAAATCTCCGATAAGCCTCCTGATCCTGGCTTTCTTTCTCGGTCAGCAGACCATCCCCTGCAATGCCGAATCCTTTCGGCGGGATCTCCCTCTGCGGCTCTGTCTCCGTCTTTTTCCCAGCCGTCTTCTCGTTTCTCTCTGTTTCAGCTCCTATTAAGGCAATATTTTTCCTTGCCTCTCCAATATGCTGTGTCTGTCTCTCATAAATCTGTTCCAGACGGCGTTCCAATTCTTCCTTTTCTGCACGTTTTCCTTTTACGTTTCTGCTGCGCTGCGCATCCTGCTCCAGCTCTCCTTCCACAACGGACAGCCTGCCCTCTGTTCTGGAGATCAGATCCCCTGCCGACCGGGAAGCTGTCACTGCCGAGTCTGCAGCTACCATTGCCTGCACAGCCGTCTCAGAAAGCCCAGCTTGGCTGCCTTCCTCCTCTTCCGATGACGTGCCCGTCACTGCCGGCTGCCCAACTATTTTTTGCCCTTCTTTGTCTGCCGACTCCTTCTCTTCCTTCTGATGCTGACGGAGCTGCTGCTTCAATTCAAAGATCTTAGCAGTAATCTCCTGCCGTTTTTCTACTTTTTCCTCCTGCGACAGCTCCTGATCCCCAGATACTCCCTGCAGCTGTCCCTGTAAAGCGGTAATCTGGGTCTGCAAATCTCTGGAGTAGCTGTCTGCCGTTTTCATGTTCACTGCGCCAATACTTTGGCTCTTCATTCCCTCTGCTGCCTCAGCCTGCACCTTCATCATGAAAATCCCTCCCTCCATGGCCATCTGCCGGGGGACAGCTGCCAACGCTCTGCCCACAGCTGTTTCCCTTATTTCGCCGTATATCCTTATACGGTAAACCTACTGCACTGCTGCTTCATCTTATCTGCCACCTGGGCACTATTATTCATCTCAAGCTGGATCTTGCGGATCTCATTGGACAATTCTGTAGTGCCATTTGCAGCATTTCCCACACCTTGGGCGCTTTCCTGGATCACTACGGAAATATTTTTAATTGCCTCCACCATACTGTCAATGATGGACTTCAGTTCTCCAGTCTGTGCCGCAAAGCTGTTCATCGTATCATTAATATAGCCGGAATCCTTAGTATAATGCTGTCCGGATGTAACAAATTCATCGTAATCCGGCATAATCTTCTGATCAATATATTCCACGATCCGATTGGACTGGCCGCTCAGCTCGCTAACAGCCTGGATTACATTTTCGTTGATCTGCTGGATATTATTTGCAGTCTCCCGGCTATTGTCCGCCAGCTGGCGGATCTCGTCTGCTACAACGGCAAAGCCCTTTCCAGCCTCTCCAGCCCTGGCAGCCTCAATAGAAGCATTTAATGCCAGAAGATTCGTCTGTCCGGCAATCGATAATATCTCATTGGTCAGGCTCTCTACCTGCTCCACACTCTTACAGTGCTCAATAGCAATCTTCAGCTTTTCAATAATCTCTCCTACCATTTCACTGGTAGTATTCTGGCTGGAAATCGCATTCTGCTCCAACGCAGAAGCCCTTTCCTGCATTTCCTGGGAATATCCCCGAATATCATTGCTCGTCTTGGTAAATTCTGAAATACTGTAATCCACGCGTTCTACTTTATCATTCACCGTGTTAAGGCTCTGGGAAACCTGTTCCATAGAAGCCTCCAGCTCCTCCATTACCGCAGACATATCGCAGGAATTATTATTTACGCTATGTAAGCTGTCACTCACATTGTCAATAACGCCATTCAGATTGTGGGAGCCCTCTGCCACATCCCCGATCACTCCCTGAAGGGCCTCCAAAAATGCATTGATCCCCGCTACCAGCTGTCCAATTTCGTCCTTTGTTCCTACAGAGATCCTCTCAGACAAGTCGCACTGGTTGTTCTCCATCTTTTGAATGATCGCCCGCAATCTCCGGATGGCTTTCTCGGCCGGCCTTACCACTGTCAGCAGGCAAACGCTGATGACAAGAAGGCACAGCAGAATAGAGATCACGATCATAATCGTGTTCATTCTAATATTATTGTCAAATACGACCTGTTGTTCCTTCCTTGCATTTTCCACCGTACTGTTCCTGGTATCTATCATAGAGGAGATCAGCCCTTCCATTTCCTGGGATAATGTAGCAATGTCTCCATTGGCAAGCTCGATCGCATCTCCCTTCTCATTATCCTGGCTCAGAGCCAAAGAGTCCATATAAAGCGATTTTAACTGGTCATATTTTTTACTGAACTCCTGAAAATCTGCTTTCTCCTGATCCTTTTCCAAAGACTTTTCATATTCTGCCATATAACTCTCCACATTAGAGAGATTGTCATCGATCTGCTCCTCTACCTCTGCGATCAGATCAAAATTACCTGCCAGAAAATGCTTTAACAACAGCTTCTGCATAATCTGAAATTTGTTGGAAAGCTCTTCCAGATTCTGGATTGCCTGAAGCTGCTGCTCCGAAATCTGCATACTCTTCTCCTCTGCCACCTTTGTAGCCCGAATCCCCCATATTGCATTGGCCACACATACCACAGCCAAGACAATAATCGGTATCAAAATCTTAACCTTAATACTTTTCATATACTACCCCTCCATCCATAACTTTAAATTTCCTGAACAGCTTCATAGCGAATACGGAGCTGCGGCTCCTTATTCATCTGTACGTAATAATTAACATCCCAATCTTCCCCCTGCTCCGGGTCATTTTCTCCCGATGCCGGCGGTGCAAAAATCTTCAGCGTCATCACTGTGCCCGGTTCTGCCGTATCCTCAAAAAATGCTGGCATCAGATCAATAGTTGTTGTCTCAGGAGCCTTGTAAAACCACCTTCCGTTTAATTCCAGCATTAGATTCAACGGCTCCTCGAAGGTTATCTCAAAAAACTCCGGCGTGCCTTCAAGAGGAATTTCCAGGGCAATCCCTTCCGCATCCTCTGATCCTCCCCAACGCATAAGAACCGGATAGGCTGCCGGTTCCCCCACTGTCAGTTGAGGCAAAAAGAACGGATCCTTTAAAATCTCTTTATAATCCTTCATAATGGGCTGTTCAATCCCCACATCCGGATTATTAGGATCTTCCACTTCCAGTCCCAGGCGTCCTCTGTCCCGAAACTGGTACATAGAAAACCCGTCAAACCATTCTGCATCTTCCTGCTTCAGCTTCTCTACAAACTGGCGGATCGCTTTTCCCTGTCTTCTAGGGCCCGTTACATCCCCATCTGCATTGAACTCAGAGATCACAAAGGGCTTGCGCACTCCATAATTGACAGCCGTAAGCCTCTGGGAGGTCCTGTTCAGCCGTTCAAAAAAGGGGGCTACTGGCGTGACAGAATAGCTGTCTCCTCCTTTTTCACAGATATCAAAGGGCCATCCATAATGCAGGGCCAGATAACAATCGTTGGACCAGATATCTGCCACAGCATACGCCTCTCTGAATTCTTCCTCATACTGGACAGGGCTGTCCTTAGCTTCCAGATCCATAACAGCTCCACCACAGAACACCACTTTGATATTCGGAGCCTCCTCCTTCACGATATTGGCAAACCGTACAAAGAAGTCTGCCACCTCCTGATAGGAAAAACGCTGATTGTGGGTAAACCAATCCCCACAACATTCATGATTGATCCGCAGCCGCATACGCCCAAAGGGCTTTAGTTCCCGGGCTATCTGGCGCAGATACTCTTCTTCCAGAGAACAGTCAATAGTCAATGTCAAAGCCACATCCTGCCCATGCTTCCGGATATCCCGCATCAGTGTGAAAGGCTCGCCTTCCGTATTTCCATCCGGGCCTCCCCGATAAGGAAAATAATCATCGTAAGGATAATCCCATTGAAAATGGATCTCCATATCCTTACAGGCTTCGCTGATCCTCTGCGGCCATTGTTGATCCTTGGGATAATATGTATACATAATACCGATATTCCGATGTGGCCTCCCCAATCTATTCAGTATATAGTCCTGATTCACATATTCTGCCCGTTCACTTCCGTCTCCTAAATCCAGCCCGCACCTGGCCGGACCCAGAACTACCTTCTTTACGTCATTCATTACTTCCATTTCAGCTGCGCCTTTTTCAGTCCACAGCACCCCTTTCTTTTTTTCATATAGTAGTCCAACCCCATATTAATTATAATTATACGCTTTTTCTCTTATTCTGTCCACCAAAATTGCTTTTTTCTCCTAAAATCTGCGAATCCAAAACAGCAACAGGATTTTCCATACAATAAAAAAGCAACTGTAATCTGCCACAGGCAGAAACAATTGCTTTTTTCAGCTCATTCAGCCGTACTGTCCTATGATTGCCGTATCGTTCCTAAACGCCCCTTGCCCACACTACATATTAAATTCTTCGGATTTTCTCTGTAGCTGCTCAGATAAACGGTTCAAGCGCTCCGACCACTCGGTAAGCTCTGTCATAGCGCCGCTTTGCTCGCCGGAAATCTCCCTGATCTGATTGCTGATCTCCATACATTCACTGCTATTGGAAGCAATGGTATTGAAAGACTTTTCCATAACAGCTTTGCCCTCTATAAAAGTGGCGGCAGACTGGGACAGTTGCTGTTCCATGGCCGACAGTTCAGCAAAGGAATCCCGGACAGATTTCAACGCCGTCTGGACTTCTTCGGAAATTTCTATATTTCTCTGGAAATTATTTTCTGTGTGATCAATATCCTTTACCACCTTTTCAATTCCGGTACAGATATCGTCAACAATCTTAATAATATCTCCTGACGCCGCGCTGGTCTGCTCTGACAGGCTCCGTATCTCATCGGCTACTACAGCAAAGCCCTTACCGGCTTCACCGGCCCTTGCCGCCTCAATTGATGCATTCAGCGCCAGCAGATTGGTCTGATCGGAAATCTGTGTGATAACAGATACCATTTGGGAAATATTCTGAGAATATTCTCCCAACATACGAACCTGCTCCAATACGGTATTGATATTATGAGAGCTGGATTCTGTGGAATTGCTCAATTCCTGCGCTACTTTAGTATTGCCTTCCATCTGGGAATTCATTTCATTAACGATATGGTTCATCGATGCAAAATTATCTTCCAGGATATGAATCTGCTCTTCAAATTCTTCCAGGACTTCCTGCCCCTCCTGTACATTCTGGGCCTGCTGGTCCATAACCTGTACAATCCGTTCCATATCCTGTATGAT
>CANPZE010000051.1 GCA_947589315.1 uncultured Lachnospiraceae bacterium
CGCTGGTATTTGGGAACCAGTTTGGGTTCAAACTCGCCGTTGCGGTCCCTGGGGACATCCAGTTGGAATTCGCCGTACTGGCTTTTAATGGTTTTCGTGGAGTGGCCGTTTCTTTTATTATCTGTTTGAGTATCCCCTTTTTGATTTTTTTCGTAGCCGAGAGTAGCATCCATTTCCGCTTCCATAAGTTCCTGAAGGATGTCCTTGAAGCTTTCCTTGAGAAGGGAATAGACATCAGCGACACTGGAGATGTCGTTTTGAGAGATGATCTGTCGGATCTGCTCCTTTGCAAGTGCCATAGAAAATGCTCCTTTTCGATAAAAATTTACATATCATAATTCTTACCAAAAAGGAGCCATTTTTTACCAAAGACACAAACTAATTTACACTACCAGAAAAACCGGGCTTGAGGCTCGGTTTTCTATTCACTACTATTTTGCGTTAGTCCGAATTCCTGCATAGTATGGCTCCTTATCGTAAGCGTTGCCTGTTATAAATGCTATTTATAAAGTTTGACAATTATAGAATCACACTTGCTGTCAATATTTGCCGCATGTTTCTTCAGATCATCTTCTAATCCCGCCAGATACTTTAGGTCGCATTTCGTACCAGATACCAGTATTTTGTAAGAGGGAAATCAAAACGGTGGTGATTATTGGCATCGCAAACCCCATTTCGATATAAATGTTCTTATCTGGCAGGTATTCCTTTATCTCTCGCAGTTTCTTTTTAGTAACAGTATCACAATGAGTCTCGAAGCCTACGATTGGGATTGGGGAATTTTAGAGCCTCTGAAGGATAATCTGAAAGCATTCCTCTGAGATTTCATATTCGTCCAACACACTTCCAAATGTACCAATCAGGATTTCCGATATATCCCGTCGGCTAAATATATTTGATTCCCTGCAGGAATCTGCCACTTCATCCGCAGTAAATTCTCTTCCTCGGCCATAATCGCACATGATGCAGGAACCCTGATCACTGTATCTGCATCCCTGACTTTGAAAGCAGATTTATACAAACCCCGTATCCTCGCCCCATATAGTTGCCACTGTACTAGGCAGAGCATATGGACGATCTGAATGTTCCTTTATGTTGATCCCAGTAAAACCTGCAAAATCTACGTTAAGCATTATTCCTATACCCGTAAATATATTTATATCTGTTTTCTTTTAAATCATTGTCCAAATACCATATATGTATCGTTTATCAATTCTTTTGCTTCCTCATTCATGCACTGTATTTCACATGTCACTTATCCCGTTAGCATTTATGTTATCTATTACATCGGACAGCCATCAGTTACTCAAAACTTATTTCTTAAAATAACTATATAATCATCTTGCATGAATCACCTTATTTAAACCTCTTTTCAATCCCCCTGACATCTTCACGATAATCCGGGGTGGCAATTTCATCCCATGCTCCATGGCATACTTAATTACAGATGTCTCCATGGAATCCTTTCCATAATGAGCAAGGAACCTGCATTTCCATATAAATGCATTTTTACGGTAAACCTTTAGATCAAAAACTCTATCAAACAATTCCAGCTTCCCCATTGCTTCTAGCGGTATTAGTGTCCACATACATTTATTGCAGCAGGAGCAATTATGACCTTCTTCGATGGGTGTTACACATACGTTGAGGTGCTTTTGGGCGAATTCCCAGTCGCTGATTCTCTCCGTTTTCTCTGGTCTCGTATACTGACAGCCATCAATTACCAGTTCAAACTTTTCCGTCGAAATCAGGTGCGGCATATAAGATTCGGCATATTCTGCGATATCAAAATCCCGCGACAACTTTGAGAACTGAGCGATCTCGTCATAGCTGAGATTACTGGAAGTATAATATCTCTTTATATATTTCTGCAAACTCAAAGCACACGAATAGATTGCCAGATACCCGATCTTCTGTTCGCCGATCTTATGGGTAAATGCATGGAAATTCGAATTGACCAGGTACATCGGCAGACCAAGTTCCTCCGCAGCGCTGCGGTTAAGCGCTACCCTATCTTGGAATTTCTTATACGACTTTTCATCCTCAAAATCACCATGGGTTCCGCAGTTAACAAAGAACAGGCTGTTTATCTTGAAATTCGGATCCGTTTCATTAATATAATTATCATAAATCGTAACCAATGAATCCACGCCGCAGGAAATCCCGGTTCCGATCAGATTGGATGGCCCATTCTCTACCATGTCATACCCCCCCACAGTCAATTCTATAGGCTTTGTATGGTCAGAAAATCGGTCAAAAATATTTATCAGATAATGCT
The DNA here is from genome assembly GCA_947589315.1 of uncultured Lachnospiraceae bacterium. Taxonomy (GTDB): domain Bacteria; phylum Bacillota; class Clostridia; order Lachnospirales; family Lachnospiraceae; genus Jutongia. The sequence goes on from CANPZE010000051.1 coordinate 2,279, forward strand.
TCACATTATGATACAGCCTCGGTGAAACATTCCCTTCAATGCTGACGTTATGCTTATAGTACATCCCCAAGACAACCGGCACCAGTACAAAAGGATCATAGACGCGGTCCGACAGCATGTCCGCATTTTTCTCCTCCACAGCCACCCACATAGTCGTTTCCTCAAACGGGTTTTTCTTTCCCGTAACCGTAAAATTGCAGCGGAGATATGTCCATCCGCCCTCTGTTTCCTTGCGCAGGTTTGACAGCTTAAACATTTCTGTATGCCTCCAATTAATGTTATTATTTATACTTATACAAAAGCAGACGTCTGCCGCTTTTATACAGGGTCAATTTATAAATGGAATCTTCCTTTTCATAAACGCCAGCAGAGTTTTCCGCTCATTCTTCTCCAGTCCAAACACTAGAATCATGATCCCGGTAACACCCACGGATATTGCGGACTCAGTCAAAAAATCTATAAAACGGATTGCCGTATGCACACTTTCCAAATACGTTATTCCCCCAGACAACAGCGTTACTGTGCCCAACCGCAAAAATACATTTACCGCAAACTTCCTATACGACAACTCATATGTACAGGCTGACTGCCATACCAAGATAAACATGACCGTGGCCGTCAAAACCAAGATGATGTAATATACGCTGATCATCGGATACCCAGCCTTCAGCGCAAGATAAGAAAGCGGCAGACTGGATGTATAGGTAATCGACATGACAATCTCATATACTTTAATGCGGCCGGTTGCCAGCACCCCATATAGCAACGGATTGATAATGCTGTTCACTAGTGACGCCATCAATGTAAAAATGGCAAATTCTACGACATATTCCGGCACCTGTCCCAGCCATATTTGCAGCACATACTCAATATTCTTAATCATCGGAAGACACAGTATTAGCATCAGGTAATATGCATACCGGCAGCTCCGATAAACCAGATCGAGCATGGATTCTCTGTTATCTGAAGCGTATAACTGTGTAATTTGCGGCTGGATCGCCTGTATGAAATTGTTTGTAAAACTCTGGACCGCATTGTTTATGCTCTGCGATATTCCCCTGGCAGCATTGACGACCGTTCCGCCGAATAGGTTCATGATCATGTTGATCCCCTGGTCTTTCAGGACGACCGCCCCATTCCCCAGGAACGCCCAGCTGACAAAGGCCATCATTTCCTTAAACAGGCTACAGTCAAACTCCCCTAAAAAGTGACATTCTTCAAAATGTTTCCTGCAGTATGCCGCATATAACATCCACACCATCACCGCAGAAAGGACCATTAGTGAACTGTATAGGATCAGCCGATCCCATGGGCTGTACTTTACTATAATGGCAACCGTAAGCTTCAATACAGCTTCCGCTATCCCAATGTAAGCAAACGCCTGCATATGCTCATGGGCAATGATCATCGCATTATACGGGATACTTATAAGACTGATAAAAAAAGATACCGCAGAAAACAGCAACACCCACAAAGCAGCAACCGTTCTGCCCCTTGGCAAGACCATGATATTAACCACATACCAGATCCCCACCGTTGCCAGGAGCAGGCAAATAAACGTACCGAGGGCTGTCTGGATGATCATAGCGGAGGAATAGCACTTTCTCAGCCTGTCAGTACCTCCATTTCCATGGGCATAGGCCATGAAACGCGTGATCGCAACAGAAAAAGCGCCGGATATGACATTGAACATGGATACAAAGCCGCCTACTACATTATAGATCCCATAGTCATCCACGCCCAACGCATTCAGGATCACCCTGGATGTATACAGCCCAACAGCCATCGTCAGCATCTGGCGGAAATAAAGGAACACCGTATTCCTGGCTATTCTTCCGCGGTCGTTCTCATATGTCCCAACATTATTCTCTTTTTCCATCAACTGTGAATTACCTCCTGCGGATCCTGCGCATAGCCAACGCGATACCGGGCGCAAAACGGTACAGCAGATATCTCATACGTTCCCTGCTGCCGGATATCTCTTCCATAGCCGCCATCTCTCCCGTTATCCTGTCCATATATCCCTGGCTGGCCCAGTCTATCCGCCCCATTTCCATATGATCAAGCAGACCTTCCAGACAGGCCCTAAGCCCGTCTTCCGGCCTGGTATAACCAATTTCTTCGTTTATCAGCGCCGCCGCTTTCCGGTTATCAAATATCCTGTCCGACATCCTGTCATATTTCACCTGATAAACATTTCCCATGACAGTTGACAGTTTTTGAGGATCGGAAAGATAATGAACCTCCGGCCTCCTGCCGGTTTTCTCCTCCAGGACATTCAGATAAACGCTAAGCACATCGTCCCATTTCATGGAATCCGGTGATGTGATATGCACCGTCTCTCCCAGCGCACTCGGATTTCCAATCAGATGCACCATAACTTTCGCCACATCCCGGCCATATGTCAGGGTCGTCATCCTGTCCGCGATTCCCTGCTGGAATACGATCGTACGCTCATGCAGGGCGCGGTACAGCCAGTTCTCCTTTTCAAGAACCCCAAGCTGAAGGCGGTTTACGTTATACGTGATATAAGGACGGATGATTGTCCAGTTCTGGCTGCCTGCATTACGGATCATATCTTCTTCTTTTGCTTTATATAAGGCATATTCCTCCTGTGCAAGATATTCCCCATCCCTGCATACATCCAATAGTCTCGGTGAATCCTCCCTGATAGGTTCCCTGCTTTCCGCATAAACCCTTGCGGAACTGATAAAGACATACTGATCCGTTGATGACAGAAACATCTCCAGCCGCTGCGCAAATTCCATAGTCTGATACACCATAAAGTCAACTACCGCATCATATCGTGTCTTAAGCAGCTGCATCAGAAATTCCATCTGATGGGCGTCTCCCTGAATATAGTGGACAGAATCCGTACCTTCCCTTTTCTTTCTACTGGTAATAAATACCTCATCACCGCGATCAGCCAGTAACGGAACCAGAGCCATTCCCATGGCTCCTGTACCTCCTAATACCAGAACTTTCATATCTCTTATCTCTGTCAAACTCCTGTCTTTACTCTCTTCCTATAAACCTCTTGATCGTCTGTACACCCTTTTCCCCTAATATGTCTTTCACATATTTCTTGGCTGTTCCCGAGGCCGATGTCTCCAGATTATCTAAGGCCTGCAGCGCATCACTTTCATTTTTGCTGTCGGTAAATACTTCAAAAAATAACGGCTTATCTCCAATAACTGGCGAGATAAACCGCTCCTTGACCGTTAAGTATTCTTCCTTGTTACTGGCCGACAGATATTCAAACCCAAGATCCTCTGCGTAATGCCTAACCAAATTCCTTGACTGTTTTCCATAATGTCCTGCTGCAGCTATATACGCATCAGCTGCATCTCCGAATGGAGCTGCATAATGATTATAATTTCTGAATTCTGTCCCCCTACCATTATTGATCAGCATAATCCGCAGATTTTTTCCAATATGCCGATTCCCCATAACGTTCATGTCATAGAAGAAAGCCAAATCGCCAATCACCCCCAGGTATAATGTTTCTTGATCCGCTAATGAAGCACCAACCAGCGAGGATAAATTCCCGTCGATTCCAAACCCACCTGTATTGGAATACCCCCTCACGCTTTCGGGCGTTTCAAAAAAGTTCCAGCTTCTTAACGTATTAAGAATCCCCAGATGCAATACACTTTTCTCCGGGATTTCACCCGCTGTATGCTGCGCTATCCAGATATTCCCAAAAGGCAACTCAGGAATTAAGGATTCCATGCGTTTTTTTTCACTGACCCATGTCTGATAATAAGACATTTCGCCTTTTTCTTTTCTCATAGCTGCATACTGGCTGAAGAATTCTTTCTCCGTCATCTCGAAGGTGTAACTCAGTTTTTTGAAGGCATCCCTGATCTCGCCGTCCGGATTTACTCTCCAAATGTCCTGTGCATTCAGAACCATATCGGCTCCTGACACTTCACCTATATGGATCATCAGATCCACCTTCCGACACGGTGCCATATACTGTACTTGCCTGCCAACCAAGTTAGGAAGTATTCTGTATTTTCCTCTGTAGTTACTCGTTTGGTCGCAGAACACTGCTCCATTATACGCTTCACAGAAGCCATCGATGACATCCGTCAGAGATGCATCCATAACCTGGTGAGCACCAACAAAAATCCCAACCGTCCCGGCATTTATCGCTGGCAGTGCATCCCCCTGTTCTACACGCTTTAAGACCCGGACAGCCGGCAGCTCCTTCACCGTATAATTCCTGCTATAGTTTGTTTCAAGATTGATATGTACAGGGCCACCACCACGGTGGGTCAGTTCTAACAACGCCTTATTAATCATAACCGTATATGCCCACTCATCCTCGACATCATGCACCAACGGGATCTGCACACTAATCTTCGCAATGTCATTCATGATTGCAGTTCTATCGATCACCTGAGCCACATGATTCCCAATACGGCCAACATGCTGTGTTGAAGTAATCGCAAGAACCGGAAGTTTCCTATAAAAAGCCTCTGTCAAACCCGGGGTATAATTTCTGGAAGCCGTGGCCCCCGTGCAGCTTAACGCAACAGGTTCACCTCTTTCCGCCGCCAGGCCACAGGCAATATACGCCGCCGAGCGTTCGTCCGCCGAAGAATATATCTCAAAAAACGGATCCTGCTGGATACTGGCTACGAAAGTGAGGTTCGTGGTGCCTGGGCTTGCTACTACCCTTTTTATGCCGTGCATCTTCATAAGATATATCAGCATCTGGACATTTCTCGCATCTGTATAATGCATACGTAATCCTCTCTTCTTTTTATTAACAGACTTGAATACATCAGGCTTGATCTATTTGTAAAAGATTTTCCACTGCTGTATGCAAACACCCTGCATAAAATTCCGCCGCTCTCTGACGTTCCACCTTTAATACCTGTGGAACATATTCATAATTGGTTTGAAATAAAACATCTATTTCATCTAATTTTACACTTTGAAATGCGCTCTCCAACACTTCAAGCCGCCTTCCCTGCAGACCGAATTTACTCAACAAAGTGTCTATCCTGCTTCCCATTCCCTTTATATCCGTTCTCTCTGTTACGACAAAAGGCCTTCCAAAAAGAATAGAGAAAACTGTTGCATGAAAGCTATCTGTGATGACCATTTTTGCATGGTATATCCAATATAAAAATTCATCCGGCCTCGTATGGATATAATAATCGCTATTATCATCCATGAGATCAACAATAACAGTACCTATGCTATGTGCAAAATTTGTAATAATCTCCTGCACTTCTGCTTTTAGTCCACTCAAAGCATAAACTAATAAATAACTATTATTCTCATACTGACATGGTTTTTTTATTATTCTAATCCATTCTTCTGTATTAATCAGCATGGTAGGATCTACAAGAACTACGGCATCCTTTCCAGTTAACTCTTTGATCAGTTCAGCCCCTCTCTCCTCGCGGACTGATATCTGCGAGAAGCCTTCCAAGCCTTTCTTGTATATTTTCTCATACTTTTTTGGCAATGTAAAAAAACTGAAACTGGGAGCAATAGTGAGCCTCTGCTCAGGTTTAGCAAAATACAGGAGATAATACTTAATCAAGCGTCTTGACTTCCCTGAATAATGCCAAACCTGATCACTGCCAGTAACAAAATAATCAAACTTTTTTTGTATTCTTCTTGACGATTTAATATCTTTCTGCGCGGGGAAAAGATGGATATACTGGTCCGAAAACGTTCTTATATATGCGCTTCTTATATCATCTTTTTTTTGCTTCTTTACAACTTCCTGTTCCTGTCCTATAAACTGTAAAACTTTATGTGCAATTTTCTTTGCAAACAATATAGGATCTCTACTTGTAAATACATGGTTCATGTTTGGAAATGTCCATACAGTATAACCCATATTTTCAAAATATTTCTGCGACGCATAATTTTGAAGTTTATTTCCAAAGTTCATATCTCCATATAAAGTCACAATCCCTATAATTTTTGTCATTTTTTCACTCGCCTCAATAACTCTTTACTTTTAAACACAGTGATATAACAAATTCGACGTATAAATAGAACTATATTGCTTCTACATCATTAATAAAATCAAATAACCATTGCTCACATAATCCGGGATCATGCTGTTTCCAGGCCGCCACATAATTATTTTCTCCTAAACCTTTAAGCAATTCTTTATCATTATATAATCGCAAAATTGCTCTTGATAATTCCAGATCATTCTTTTCTGAAAAAGTTAATCCATTATATCCATTCTTCACGAATTCTTCAGTCTGTGGATAGTCGGTAATAATCACAGGTTTCTTAACAAAACCTGCTTCATACACTGGCCTTGCCTGATGCGGAACCACGGAAGGAAAAATAAGGACATCAATAGCGCTATATAATGTCACCATATCTATAACTGTCCCTAAAAAGCGAATATTATGGAACTCTTCCTGCGGTAATTTTTCTGTCCCAACTACTAATAACTCAATATTATAATCTTCAATCCGTTTCATGGCACTTTGGATGACATTCCACCCTTTAACCCGTATATTTCTACCTCCCGTGAAAAGCAAATAGAACTTATCTTTATCTAACCCAAATTTCTTCCTAGCTTCATTTGCGACCTCAACATGAGTATATGTACCAGGACATACAGTATCCGGAATAACCCTTTGCACGGTTGCCTTCCCTTTAAACTGTTCCAAATCATAATTTGATAAATACGCTATCCCATCATAATAATGGTTCAAGCAATAATAAATCAATTTCATACCAGGTTCAAAAGACGCCGTTTCTCTTACAAAGCAAATTGCTTTTTTCCCATAACGCTTTGCTATCCTTCCAATCCATGAGATAGTCATAGAATTTGCAATAACAATATCTGGCTTCTCCTGCTCTATAATTTCAGCGACTTTTCTATACGAATGCATAATAATTTTGGCCAAGCAAATTAAAAAAGTTCTCCCAAATGTAGGAAAACTTCCGCTATAACAATGAATTGTACCAATATTATCCTCTAATGTCTTTACATTTATATTCCATTTTGTCAACTCAATATATGTATCCGACTCCTTATGCGGTATATACACGACAACATCATATTTTGTCTTCAAACTATTCACCACTGTAAGTAGACTTACGGTTCCTCCGCCCCAATTGTCGACATGGTGAAATATAATAATTTTCCTTCTCATATTATACCTTCTCTAACATTATTCCCTTCTCTTTTTCTATTAGTCCATACCAAAACAGAATATAAATGATAATTGTATTCGTATAGTTCTCTGTACACAAAAGAGCTAGAAAAATCAAAAATACTATTATTCTTTCAAACTTTCTTTTAGTAAGTATCTTTGTCAATCTGAAATATGCCCATCCCCAACAACAACCATAAAACACACCGAATCTTGAAAAATGATAAATAAACGTGTCAGTTGGATACTTAAGTGATACATGAAATAGTTCATTCGACACTATAGGGAAGCAACGATATACCTCAGTAAGACCATTCCCAAAAATCATACGTCTTAAAAACAAATGCAAGTTAACTATTACCGAACCAATTCGATTTACCATCGATATATTTAGTGTTTCTCCTGCTTCCCGCAGTCTAAATAAACCATGAAATTTCCCAAATATACTATACCCTGTGTCAGCTTTGTCAATATAATATAATGCAAAAAAGAGACAAATTGGAAGTAACATTATTACAATATTCTTTTGCTTTTTTTTTAATCCGTCACTTTTAACAAATAATAGAAAGAATATTGCTAATAGCATAATATAGCCTGTAGTTGATAATGTGGTCAGTAATGTTAGCATATATATTATTACTCGCTTTAACTGAAAACCATCCTTTTTGTATATTTGAAAGAGAATCCCTAATACAAGATACATTTGATATACTCCAGGCTCTCTAAAAATACCGTAATTCTGCCGTACTTTTGTTTGGTTTTCGACAGATGTTACAAACAGGATAGCATTATAAAACTTATATCCAGAAATATTTTCAATTTGTGGAAAAATGTGCAATAGCACTGGGGCAATGCATTCAATGCAAAAAAAGATTAATGAGATTATTGAAAGAGCCAGTAATACATCATCATAACACTTTACAAACACCTCAAAGTTATAAAGTAAAGAAAAGAATAATCCAGTAAATAACAATATTATCACAAAAATATTATTTGCTTGCATATCTCTGTTTACAAGCGCAGAAACAACGACACAAGCAAACACAAATAACGCCTCTAATAGATTCCCTTTATAGATTTTTTTTAATATTGCTAAACATAATACCCCTACAATAATAATAAACAGTTGGGCTCCTCTAATAAATAGCATATTATCATATGTTCCAAACTGTACTGAACTATCTGTAATATAAAAGATAATCAAAAACACAACAATATTCAATAACAGTTGCCTTCTTCTAATCTGCATTTTTACCCAGGCCTTTCTAAATCTAATGAAATTATATTCAAACAAATCTATATGGATATATTATTTAGATCAATGAAAGAATTATAACCGCTTTAACATATTAACAAGTTTCTGCGCTTGAACTATATTATTCTTATTCTCAAGTATAAACCTTTTTGCCACCATCCCCCTTATATACAATTCCTTCTCAGATAGCGAGAAGAGTTCTTCAAGTTTTCTCTTAAACCCGTTCACAGTCTCTTCTTCAAACACATAGACATATTTCTTATATTCTTCCGGCATGCTCGGCAAATTTGTAGTAACCAGGGCAGTTCCGGAAGACATATACTCCATTATTTTTGAAGGGAATGAATATTTAACAAAATCACTGTCCGTAGGACGTGGATTAACAAGCAGACTTGCTTCAATCTCTTTACTTATAATGTATTGATTATCGCGGTCTCCAAAAAACTTAATAGATGCATTGTTTGATATTATTTTCTCCAGATCATCCGCATAATCTCCCTTACCATATATATGTAATTCCCACTCCACATTCTGCAATTGCTCAAACGCTTCTACTAACATTTTTATTCCATACTGTTTGTGAAGTGTTCCTGCATATAATAGAACCTTTGGACTATTTTTGTTTTCCAAACGATTCTGATTTTCTGCCATATTTCTGTCAGCATGACCTTCCAATACTATATATGGCCTGTTTTTCTTATTAACAACAGCATTCATTGCCTCAGCTAATAACAAGTACCCATCATAATTATTCGCTGAACTAACTAATCTGGCATCTGTCATCTTGGAAATAAGTCTACCAATTACACTCCTTTTTTCATATGCGCTGGATCTGTGCCCCGGCACATCTGTTACAATACCTACAATGGGGATCTTCCTTTTATGGCAGATTCTCTTTGCAGCCTCTGCAATAGATTGATTCCAAATATCACATACCACTGCTGTTTCCTTATCAGAGAGTTCTCTATTTATTTTCTTCTTTGCACTATAATATAATAAAGCCTGTCTTATTACCTTGATATTGATTAAGGGCAGATAATAATATGTGATATAGTTTGCTATCTCTTTTTCAGATTTAAACCACCTTTTTTTAGTTAACGCACTATCTATAGGACGCGCTGTAACAGCTGTTATATCTATTCCATCTATAGCAGCAAGTCCTTCCATAAGAAGGCGATGGTACTTTTGAGCCTGTGGTAAATCATGGTTATAACCATTCTTAACCAAACAATTAAACTGTTTATCAGAACACCCTGATGATACATATATAATATTCATAAAACACCTTTTATTAATTATATTACTTTTCAAATAAAGACTTTTCCGGAAGAATTTTCCCAAAACTTGCTTTTATCTTTTCTTTTGCATCCGCAAATTCTTCATCAGATATTTCTTCGTCATTGTAAGAGAGCATTTTGTATTTCTGATTCTCTATTATATTACATGCCAAATCCGTATCCCTCACAAGCAAAGATGTTCCAAGCTTCCTGCAACTCCTTGGAACAAATTCGCCGGAAGCCAACTGCCATTCTTTAAACAGCCATTGATTTACATCCTGCAAACTGCGAAATTTTTGGTGAGCAGTCTCTTTTAAAATATTCGGTTCCAAATTCCAGACTTTTTCAAAAACACTTTTATTATATGAATTAGGTAAATGCTGCATTAACATTCCAGGAAACCTTGGGCATGGCAATAAGTAAATATTCCTTAACATATTTAATCCATATTTCAAATTAAACCATTTCTTCCAATCATTCTTTAATACATCTTTCATTACAAAATAGCGATTGATTATACCAATATTCAAAAAATTGCAAAGTGTTCCGCCTATATCTAATTCGCAACAATGAACATTCATGATAGCGGAATCACATGGTAAATCATTTTGAAAGAAGTCTGTCGGGAGAACGTCTCTCAACAAAAACATATCATCATTAAAATAAACAAAATGCTCTGCTAAACCAGGTATCCGATGAATACATATTTCTAATGCTTCTGAATTAAAACACGGCAAATCATCATGATCCATATATTCTTTATGATTGACTATATGTAATTTAGGATGCTCTGTATTAAGCCAATCAGGCAAATGTCCCCATGTTACAAAATGAACTGTCCTGACCCATGGCGCATATTTCTCTATTCCTCTGAACCAGAATTGTAAATTATCCCAATCTCTATATTTAAAATCACGGTCATCTGATATATCCTTTTTAGACGCATATCGTGCCTTTTCTTTGCGCCATTCCAAATCATTTCCATCTACCCAGAGAATTACAAAATCAATATTTGGATCTTTATTTTCTCTCATTCAGAGTCAACCTCCATGTAGCAAAATGCCAGTTGATATGTGATATTATTCTTTTATCTTCTTTCAAACTTGCAGATATGCTTATTCTTTAGCACCTCAGAAAACAAATCTCACTAAGTATTTCACGACACATTTCGGATTCCCTGCGTTTTTTGTTTTATCCGAAATATCCTAAATATCATCATCAATACTGAATTCTGGATGTTTTTTTACACGCAGTAATTCACTCATTCTTTCGCTTTCCTTTATTTAAAATAATCTTTCTAAGTGGTCTTTCTACAAAAATAGTCGACAAATAAGAAATCAATACTATAAATATCAAGCTTAACAGACCTAATATCTCTCTCAAAGATATATTCTGTCCCCAACCATTTATCTTAATAATCTCCATAGCAATATTAATGACTACCATATGCCAAATAAAAATGCCATAAGATATCTCATTTTTAAATCTGATCGTTCCCAGTCTGTATGCAATACCTATCACAACAAAAGATAATAGACTGGCACTAAAAATATCATAATTCACTCCCATAGAAACAGGCAATTTTATATTCATCAATAATATTTTGATCATTATGTAACACGCAGACAAAATCCATACTTTTTCCTTTATCACTGGCAATAACTGTTCCCTAAATTTATAAACAAACATTCCCAGCAAAAAAATATAGAAATATGGAATCAATGATACATTAATTAACTTATATAGTATCCCTGGCATAAAGTTACCACTGTTACTAATTAATACACTAACCACCTGCATACCTATAATTGAGGCGATCCACCCCCCCCAAACGCCAATGGTAACATTTCTTATAAAAAACATATGCAATTATATAAAACTGGATCAGCACAGATATCGTCCATAAAGACCCATTTGCAGTGCCTGCTCCATATCCTCTCAGCCAATCTCCCGTATAAAATTGAAAAAAAGTAGTCTGTGTTATAACATAGATCAAGTTGTCCCGAAGTCCTTGCGGCATCCCATATAATGCGGAAATTATCGCTGTATTAATAATAAAAGCAAACCACAGCCCAGGATATATTCTGGCAAATTTTTTCTTGCAATATTGCCATAGCGAACAATTCTCAATTGATGGAATTGCCAGATAACCGCTAATAGCAAAAAAGATAATCACTCCCCTGCCTGGAATAATCTGAGATACTCGAACCATAAACTCAACTAATCCATTTGCTGCCGATCCCAATTCCAGATGTTCTATCATATGCCCAAACATAACCTGAAAAGCTGCTAGAATTCTTAATAAATCAAATGCATTATCCTTAAAAGCTATCTTAATATTCTCCATATTCAATACCTAAATATCCCTTCCCCCGCAAATTCCTTCTCCTCCGGGAAATTAATCAATACCGCCTTCTCCTCACCGTAATACACAAACAAACTCCCGGCCGCCACCGCGTGGGCATGTCCCTCTTCCAGGGCGGCCTTGATATCCCCGATCTTTCCTGCCCCGCAGGAAGCGATTACAGGGATACTCACAGCGTCCGCTACTTCACGGATCGTGTGCAGATCGTATCCATCCATCATACTGTCCCGGGAGATGGCGTTCAGCAGAAGTTCACCCGCCCCCAGGCTTTCCGCCATCTTCGCTGCCTGGACCGGTGTAAGCTTCACCTTTCTGGTTCCGCTGCTGATATAGCAATTCCTCTTCCCGAACATCTCCGTCTTATAATCGATGGACACCACAATGCTCTGGGAACCGGCCGCATGTGCCGCTTTCTCTACCAGTCCGTTATCCTGGAACGCAGATGTATTCAAAATAACCTTCTCATATCCGATATGGAATATCTCCTTGATCTCATCCAGTGTGGTGATTCCCCCGCCGTAGCTCAGCGGCATGAATGCCTCACTGGCGATATCCTTCAGATAATCCATTCTGGGCCTCTCATGATTCACACTGGCTCTTATATCCAGTACACACAGCTCATCGACGCCTTTGTCGTTGAATATCTTCACAGCGTTGATTGGGTCTCCCAGGTATCTCGGCTCCTTGAACTGTGTTGTCTTTACCAGATCTGTATCTATGACCGACAGGCATGGTATGATCCTTGGTCTTTGAAACATCAGACACACCTCGCAAAATTCTCCATAATCTTCATTCCGAAACGGTGGCTTTTCTCCGGGTGGAACTGTGTCCCATAGATATTCCCCCTGTTAACGGCCGCCGTAAACTCATATCCGTAACTGCAGCTCATCAGGATATCTGTGGAATCCCTGCATACTGCATGGTAGGAATGTACGAAATAATATCTCGGTCTTTCCGTAATGCCTTCCACTAACGGGACCGTTTTTCTGATATCCACGATATCCCATCCCATATGCGGGATCTTAAGTCCCGTCTCCGCAGCAAACGAAAACCTGACGTTGTCAAAATCGATCAGCGCCAGACCTTCTTTCTTCCCTTCCTCACTCCGGTTTCCCAGAAGCTGCATTCCCAAGCAGATCCCCAGGATCGGTTTCCCTTTTCCCAGAACCTCTTCCCGGATCACTTCCGCAAATCCCAACTCCTCCAGGTTTCCCATCCCTGCATCGAATGTTCCTACGCCCGGGAGTATGATCTTGTCCGCAAAAGCCAGGTCTTCCGGCCGCTCTGCCACTTCCGCTTCCGTCCCGATCCGGTGCAGCATGTTTATGATGGAACCGGTATTCCCCATTCCGTAATTGATTACTGCTATCATTGTGTCTTCTCAGCGGTACTGCCGCCTCTCCATTCCCAGCATTCTTGATACCTTCACGGCCAGTTCGATCATCCAGGATGTATTCTTATAATCCTTATAGGTCTTATTGGGCTGTTCCATCATTTCGGTGAACTCCTCTTTCGTGATCCCCAGCTTCTTGGCGACATATTCCAGATCCTGTATCGCCTGTCCCTGGTCATAGGGCGGCTGTTCCAAGATTCTTATCGCCTCTTCCCTATCCAGCTGTCCGGTCAGGACAAGGCTGGAGAAATGGCATTTTCTCTTATCATATCCGAACTTTCTGATCAGCCAGTAACCCTCATAAAATCGGGTAAAGATACTCTCAAAATGCTTGTTCGCATACGGTTCCCAGTCAAACTCCCTCTGCAGAGTGGCTATGGCGTCTTTCTTGGTATAGGGAATCATGTCCAGTATCTTTACTACTTTCATCCCCTTCAGATAACGGTAATAGATATGGGCCTTGAACATTCCACACATGGGCAGTGTCTTGAGGGGCCTTTTCCCGTATTTTTTATGAATGTCCCGGATCATGCGGATATCGTTCTGATAGACCCATTCGATCGGCTCACGGACACATTCCGTTGAATTATTGCCGCCGGTCAGGACATATTTGATACCATTCTTCGCTGCATAATTATAAAGAGAAGCAAAGATCACATGGTCCTGCGGCAGATCCTGGTAGGGAACCTGTGACTTGAAGAACGCCAGCTGCAGGTCCTTCATCTCATTCCAGTTTACGATCTCTGTGTACAGCGGCAATCCCAGACCCTTCGTGATCTTTTCGATATTGTTTACCGCCACATTCAAATTCCAACCGGTATCGCAGCCGAACAGCAGCGGCCGCAGTCCCAATACCCTGACCGCGTAATAAGCCAGGTAAGAACTGTCTACTCCACCGCTGAGCCCTATGATGCAGTCGTATTTCTTCCCATGACCATCCTTCTTGATCTTCTCTACGATCTTTTCCAGTTCTCTCTGGCCCTGTTCATCCGGATGCCAGTTGGGCAGGATGTTCTCATAATAATTGTGGCAGTGGTCGCACATGCCTTTCTCATCAAACCGTATCTTCGAATCTGATGTGTCCATCACGCAATTACTGCACCGCTGGTATTTCCTCTGCTGCACAGAATCTTCCCTCATCATTCTTTCCTCCACACCATCTTGTCCACAATCCCTGTATAGCTCTGGATCAGCCGCACTACCTTCATACTGACATTTTCATCCGCATAGTCCGGTACGCTGACCGCCAGGTCTCCATTACTTTTCATCTGCACCGCCATATCCACGGCCTGCAGCACCTGCTTTGTGGTAATGCTCCCCAGAATAAAGTTCCCTTTATCCAACGCCTCCGGCCGCTCTGTCGAAGTCCTTACACACACCGCTGCAAACGGCATCCCCTTGGTGTTGAAATATGCCGACTCCTCCGGCAGCGTCCCGCTGTCAGACACCACACAGAAAGCGTTCAGCTGCAGGTGGTTATAGTCCGTGAAGCTGAACGGCTTCAGGCTCCTCACCAGTGGATGGAACTGGAAATGCCTCGCCTCGATGAACTTCCTGCTCCTCGGATGGGTGCTGTAGATCACAGGCTTCTGATAGGTCTCCGCCATGGCATTCACGGCGTTCATCAGGGCCATGAAGCTCTGCTCATTATCAATGTTCTCCTCCCGATGGGCAGACAGAAGGATATAACCATCTTTCTCCAGTTCCAATCGCTCCAGCACATCACTCTTAAGAATCCGATCCAGATGGACACTTAAGACCTCCGCCATCGGGGAACCGGTCACATAGGTTCTCTCCTTCGGCCTGCCTTCCGCATTCAGATATCTTCTGGCGTGCTCGCTGTAGCACAGGTTCACATCCGCGATGTGGTCCACGATCCTCCGGTTGGTTTCCTCCGGCAGGTTTTCGTCAAAACAGCGATTCCCGGCCTCCATGTGGAAGATCGGGATCTTGAGGCGTTTGGCAGGAATTGCTGACAAAGCTGAATTGGTGTCTCCCAAAATGAGCACCGCGTCCGGTTTCCACGAAAGCATCTCCTGATAGCTTTTCGCGATAATGTTGCCGATCGTCTCACCCAGATCCTTTCCAACAGCGTCCAGATAGACATCCGGATTCCTCAAACCCAAATCCTTGAAAAATATCTGGTACAGTGTATAGTCATAATTCTGACCGGTATGGACAAGCCTGTGGTCAAAGTATGTATCGCATTTCTTAATGACTTCCGACAGCCGTATGATCTCCGGACGTGTGCCCAAGATCGTCATCAGTTTCAGTTTCTCCATGAATTGTTTTCTCTCCCTGTCCCAATGTACTGGCAGCAGCCAACCGCGTATTCCCTATCCCTGCGCCTTGTTCACCCGCAGCGGGTATGTATCTGGCCTTTCCGGTTCAAAGCACTCATTGCACCACATGAATGTTACCAGATCCGTATCACCCTCGTTGATGATGTTATGGGTATACCCGCAAGGGATATCCACCACTTCCATCTTTTCCCCGGACACATGGTAACTATAGATCTCCTCCGAATCCGGTTTCCGGAACTGGATTAGGGCCTTCCCGCTCACCACCAGGAACTTCTCATTCTTTGTATCATGCCAGTGGTTCCCTTTCTC
>CANPZE010000052.1 GCA_947589315.1 uncultured Lachnospiraceae bacterium
GAAAAATATGCCCTGCGGTACAGGACATTGTTAAAAAAGGAACTTATTTCGGAAGCGATCCTGGAAGCTTCGCAGGCAGGGCCCCTGCTGATTATCAGCGCCAATAACAGGTACCTTTTTCCAGCCGGTATATGTGAGCTGCCTGATGTGGAGATCATTAATTTCCATTACGGGTACCTTCCCAGATACAGGGGGATGAATATTCCGACATGGGTCATTTATAACAACGAGCCGTTTACAGGCGTCACGTGGCATTATGTCACAAGCGAGGTAGACCGCGGTGAGATCATTGTCCAGCAGAAGATTCTGCTCTCCGAAGACACCACGGCTTACGAAGTGGTACGTGACGGAATGAGAGCCGGGACGGAGCTGTTCCGGTCCTTTATCCCGGAACTTCTGGAGAAAAGGATAAGCGGGAAGGAGATACTTACCAATGAGCATGTATACCTGAACAAGTGTCTTCCTGAGGATGGAAAACTGGACCCGGATAAGGATGTTTTGGAAATATACAGGCTGCTGCGAAGCTTCGATTACGGAAGGACGGGGACGCTGAGACCGTTAAAGGTGTGCATGTACGGCACGGATTATCTGGTGGAAGGCTATTCCCTGGAGGACTCCGGCATCGAGGAGAAAACGGCGGTGTTTCAGCAGGACAGGTTGGTGATTACCGGAGGGAGAAAAACATTGATGATCAGCCTGAGGAAAGACGATGAATAGGATAGATACTGATAGCGGTATGAGCATCTATCAGTTTACAGGCAGAACTTTTGATGCCAATTCATTTGTTATAGTTGAAGGAAATGAGGCGCTTATCATTGACGCGGTTGACAGCGGTGATATGGTCTCTTTTTTATTGGGCCGGTATGAGGGTGAGGATGCCGATAGCATGTCTTCTGAACTTTGGATGCCCACCAGAAGGACTGCTGACGGCGTAACCCCGGAATTGACTATCCTGCTGACGCATGAGCATTTTGACCATATCAGTGGTCTGGCGGCTTTGAGGGATGGATTTAGGTGCCATGTTGTTTCTTCCGGTGACTGCAGCGTGCGTATACAGTCGCCACAGACAAACCTGTCCTCGGTGGGAGATGTTTTATTGGCAATGCACAGTGGTGGGATGCAGCAGGAGCCGCACGGCATAATTCCGCGATACGGTGCTGATGCGTCAGATGAGAAATTTATTCAGGACAGCGTTATTGTATGGAGAAGACATAACATATTTTGTCATCTTATGCACGGGCATTCATTGGGGTCTGCGGCTTATATCCTTGATGGAAGTATTCTGTTCTCTGGGGATGAGATCCTTCCGATCCCGACATTGACCAGACTGCCCGGGGGAAATACGAAGGCATTCTGGTATGAGGACATGCCATGGTTGGAATCAATCAGTGATCAGATTTCTTTGGTATGTCCGGGACATGGAATGTCGGGAAAGTTGGATGACATGATAAGTGGCAATGCAATACCGGCAAAATATAAGGACAAGGGAGAGAAGGCAAATGCACAGGCAGGGCGTCTATGAGAAATACATAAAACGGCCGCAGGATTTCCTGTGCGCGCTCTTGGCATCAGTCGTGCTTTCGCCGGTGATGCTGGTGACGGCGCTGTTGGTGCGGAAAAAGCTGGGCAGTCCTGTTCTTTTTACTCAGGACAGGCCGGGGAAGGACGGGAAGATTTTCAAGCTTTATAAGTTCCGGTCCATGACGAGCCAGAGGGACAAAGACGGGAACCTGCTTCCGGATGAGGCACGGCTTACCGGGTTTGGGAAGAAGCTGCGGTCGACGTCTCTGGATGAACTTCCGGAGTTGTTCAATGTCCTAAAAGGGGATATGAGTGTGGTGGGGCCAAGGCCGCTATTGGTTCAATATCTGTCACGGTACAATGAACACCAGGCGAGAAGGCATGAGGTGCGGCCGGGGATTACAGGGCTTGCGCAGGTGCATGGACGGAACGCGATCAGCTGGGAAGAGAAATTTGACTGGGATGTGAAGTATGTGGATCGTGTTACGTTTTTAGAGGACTGGAAGATTATCTTTTTGACAGTATTGGCTGTGTTGAAAAGGGAAGGGATTAATGCGGCCGGGGAGGCGACGATGGGGGAGTTTGTAGGAGAAGCCGAAAGATGAAGATTATATTTCTAACGATTGGAAAGATAAGGAATATTGAAGATCATGGGATATACTCGGACCTGCTTCGATATTTTCGCGATAAAGGACATGATGTGTGTATTGTGTGCCAAAATGAACGGAGAGAAGGGGAGAAGACCCGTCTGGAAACTGCGGGTAATGTGAGAATACTCTATGTAAGGACTGGCAATATCACAAAGACGAATATTATCGAAAAAGGTATTTCGACCCTGCTGATCGGTCAGGAATATAGAAATGCCATTAATAAATATTTTGGAGACGAAAGTTGTGATATTATACTGTATTCTACGCCTCCTATAACACTGGCGCCTGTTGTCAGATATATGAAACGGCGGGATAATGCGTTTACTTATCTTATGCTTAAAGATATCTTCCCGCAGAATGCTGTGGATCTTGGCATGATGAGAAAGAGCGGAATAGGAGGGCTGCTATATAGGTACTTTCGAAGGAAAGAACGCCAGTTATACAGTTGTTCGGACAAGATCGGCTGTATGTCTCCGGCAAACGCGAGATTTGTTTTACGGCATAACAAAGATATTTCAAAGGATAAGATAGAGATATGCCCTAATACAGTTGACGAGGTTCCATTGGAAACGATGGATAAGGATTCTCTGCGTGAAAAATATGACCTGCCTAAGGATAAGATTATTTTTACATATGGAGGCAATTTTGGAAAGCCGCAGGGTGTTGAATTTATTCTTCGGGTTCTTGACAAAGCACAAAAGATAGAGAGAGTACATTTTGTTATGTGTGGTTCAGGGACAGAATTCCATAAGATAAAAGAATATAAGGCGAATTCAGAAGCGGAAAACTTGACCGTGATTGAAGGACTTCCAAGCGATGAGTACAGAAACTTACTGAGGGCTAGTGATGTAGCTCTTATTTTTTTGGATTACCGGTTTACAATACCGAATTTTCCTTCCAGGTTGTTGGATTATATGAATTTAGGCATGCCAGTGCTGGCATCAACGGATATAAATACGGATTTAGGAAAATTGATTATAGATCAGGATTTTGGATGGTGGTGTGAGAGTAATAATGCGGATAAATACATAGATCTTGTCAGGACTGTTATTGATGATCCTTCAGTATTTATAAAGAAAGGCATGAATGGAAAGCGATATATGTCGGAGCACTTTACAACGGGCAAGGCATATCAAAGAATAATCAACGCATATGAAGCATGGGAAAGAGGCAGGAAGAATGTATGAAAATAAAGTACTTATGATCACTGGAGGTACGGGGTCTTTTGGGAATGCAGTACTGAACCGATTTTTGGATTCAGACTTGAAAGAGATCCGTATCTTTTCACGTGATGAACTGAAACAGGATGATATGCGCCATCTGTACCAGCAGAAATACCCGGAACTGAGCGATAAGATCAAGTTTTACATTGGGGATGTCCGGGACATCAACAGTATTCGGAACGCCATGCACGGTGTGGACTTTATTTTCCATGCGGCAGCTCTGAAGCAGGTGCCGTCCTGTGAGTTTTTTCCTATTGAAGCAGTCCGCACGAATGTACTGGGGACAGAAAACATCCTGACTGCAGCGATAGAGGAAGGAGTAAAAAAAGTCATCTGCCTGTCCACTGATAAAGCCGCATATCCTGTGAACGCCATGGGCACCAGTAAAGCCATGATGGAGAAGGTGATTGTGGCTAAATCCCGAACGGTTTCACCGGAGAAAACGGCCATTTGCTGTACACGCTACGGGAATGTGCTCTGCTCCAGGGGTTCCGTTGTGCCGCTGTTCATCAAACAGATCAAGGAAGGAAAGCCGCTGACTGTCACGGAGCCGGCGATGACCCGGTTCATCATGAGCCTGGAGGAAGCGGTGGAACTGGTGGTGTTCGCGTTCCAGAACGCGGAATCTGGGGATATCATGGTGCAGAAAGCACCGGCCTGTACGATCGGGGTACTGACGCAGGCGGTAAAGGAACTGTTCCATGCGGACAATGCGGTAAAAGTGATCGGTATCCGCCATGGGGAAAAGATGTATGAGACCCTCCTGACCAATGAGGAATGCGCACATGCTATTGATATGGGGAATTTTTACCGGGTGCCTGCGGACAAGAGGGATCTGAATTACGACAAATATTTTATCACCGGGAACAGTGAGAGAAATACTTTAAGCGAGTTTAATTCCAATAACACGGCTCTTCTGGATGTAGAACAGGTGAAGGCAAAGCTTTTGCAGTTGGAATATATCCGCAATGAGATCGCGGAGTGGGAGGAACTGCGCGGATGAAGATACTGGTGACAGGAGCGAAGGGATTCATAGGAAGGAATCTGGTAGAGAGACTTCGGAACCTGCAGCTTGGAGATATCTATGAATATGATAAGGACAGTTCCGAAGGAAGTCTGGAGGTTTTCTGCCGGGACTGTGATTTTGTGTTCCATCTGGCTGGGGTCAACCGCCCAGAGCGGGTGGAGGAGTTCCGGGAGGGGAATTACGGGTTTACATCAGAACTTCTCGGACTGTTGGAGAAACAACATAACCGCTGCCCGGTAATGCTTTCTTCCTCCACGCAGGCAGAACAGGATAACCCCTATGGGAAGAGCAAGCTGGCAGGAGAGGAATTACTGCTGGAGTACGGCAGGAGAACCGGAGCGAAGGTTCTGGTCTACCGTTTCCCCAATGTGTTTGGAAAATGGTGCCGTCCAAACTACAACAGTGCCGTAGCCACGTTCTGCTACAACACGGCCCACGGCCTGCCGCTGCAGGTGAACGGGAGAGATACGAAGCTGAGACTGGTCTATATCGACGATGTGGTGGATGAACTGGTGCGGGCCTTGAATGGCCTGGAAAACAGGGACAGTGATAGCCGGTGTCAAGTAGAACTGGTACATGAGGCAACCTTGGGTGAGATTGTGGACTTGCTGGAATCTTTCCGCGATTCAAGGAAGACGCTGCAGGTGCCGGACATGACAGAAGGGAGCTTCAGCAAGAAGCTGTACAGCACTTACTTAAGTTATCTGCCGGAAGACGCATTTGTGTATCCGCTGAACATGCATACAGACCAGAGGGGATCCTTTACAGAGATCTTGAGGACGGCAGACCGGGGACAGTTCTCGGTGAACATCTCGAAACCGGGGATCGAAAAGGGGAATCACTGGCATGATACGAAGAATGAGAAGTTCCTGGTGGTGAGCGGAAAAGCACTGATCCAGTTCCGGAAACCGGATTCGGAGGAGATCTACAGTTATCATGTGTCCGGGGAGAAGTTGCAGGTGGTAGATATCCCGTGCGGGTATACCCATAACATCATCAACGAGGGCGATACGGACCTGGTAACGTTCATGTGGTGCAATGAGTGCTTTGATCCGGAGAGGCCGGATACTTATCCGCTGCGGGTGAACAAGGCGCAGGGATAGGGAATACGCGGCCGGCTGCAGCCGGTACACTGGACAGGGAGAGAAAATAATCTATGGAGAAACTGAAACTGATGACAGTCCTGGGCACACGCCCGGAGATCATACGGCTGTCGGAAGTCATTAAGAAATGCGATACATATTTTGACCACAGGCTTGTCCATACCGGTCAGAATTATGACTATACACTGAACCAGATCTTCTTCGAGGATCTGGGGCTGAGGAATCCGGATGTCTATCTGGACGCTGTAGGAAAAGATCTTGGGGAGACGATCGGCAACATTATCGCGAAAAGCTATCAGGAGATGCTTTCGTGGAAGCCGGATGCAGTGCTCATTCTGGGAGACACCAATTCAGCATTATCCGCGATCCCGGCCAAGCGCCTCAAGATTCCGATCTTCCATATGGAAGCCGGGAATCGCTGCTTTGATGAGAACCTGCCGGAGGAGACGAACCGGAGGATTGTGGATCATATCGCGGATGTGAATCTGTGTTACAGCGAGCACGCCAGAAGATACTTGAACGCGGAAGGACGGCCGAAGGAAAGGACCTATGTGACCGGCTCCCCAATGGCGGAGGTATTAAGCGCCCATCTGGATCGAATTCTTAAGAGTGATGTGCTGGAGCGTTTGGAACTTGAGAAAGACGGTTATATCCTGCTGTCTGCCCACCGAGAAGAGAATATCGATAATGAACAGAGTTTCATGGCGTTGATGAATGCGGTGAACGCTATGGCGGAGACCTATCAGAAGCCGGTGATCTACAGCACCCATCCGAGGAGCAGGAAGTTTATCGAGACGAGGCATTTCCAGTTTCATCCGCTGGTGAGGAGCCTTCAGCCGTTTAGCTTCACAGATTATAACCACCTGCAACTGAACGCTTTCTGCGTGGTGTCCGACAGCGGAACACTGCCAGAGGAATCGGCATATTTCAACGCGAAAGGAATACCGTTTGCGGCGGTGTGTGTGAGGACTTCAACGGAGCGACCGGAGGCCTTGGACAAAGGAAATTTTATCCTGGGGAGCATTACTACGAAGCAAGTTCTGCAGGCCGTGGACATGGCGGTGCAGATGAAAGATAACGGAGATCTGGCGGTCAGTGTGCCAGATTACTCTGATGAGAATGTCAGCATGAAAGTGGTACGGTTGATTCAAAGCTATACGGGGATTATTAATAAGATAGTGTGGAAGAAAAACTGATTAGTAAGTGTGTATTTGTAATGAAAGATCAGGGATTTGCATTAACGGATATAAATCTATCGTTATTAAATGATTTTTATGAAAAAGCTTTTTAATAATCAGAGTAATTTAAAGAACCATATTTATGAGGAGAAAAATGAATATGAGAAAAAAGATTACCTTACAAGAGTTACCGAGAATTGAACTAGAATACATATCAAACGGGTACTTATTCCAAGGTTCTTTGGAGAGAAAATACGCTTCTTAAATATGGGCGTATTGGAAATAATTTCAGAGATTATATTGTTATAAGGTGTACTGAGAAATAATAGATTATTATGATGTGAGAGATTATTTTGCAAATCATAAATTATTAAAATATGGAGGTGTTTCAGTTTGTCAAATAGCTTATTGACATTAGCAGATATACAGAAAACAGAGTTAGGGGTTCTTGAAGCTTTTCATGCTTTTTGTGAGAAAAATCATTTGAGATATTATTTATCTGGGGGGACATTGATAGGAGCCATTCGACATAAAGGATTTATACCATGGGATGATGATATAGATCTTTGTATGCCGAGACCGGATTTTGCGAAATTTTTGGATTTAGTACAAAATAACACTATAAATAGTTGGTATAAGGTTATAAGTGATCCTGAGATCACAGGATCGCCCTCACTAATGAGAATATACGATTCAAGGACACAAGTAGAATTTGAGAATATTCGTATGCAGAGTAAAATTGGGTGTTGGATTGACATCTTTGCGCTGGATGGAGTGCCCGCATGTCGGTTTTGGAGAAAACTACACTACAGGAGAATGCGTATTATTATGGATTGTATGCTTTGCTGTGTGACTAAATTTGGCGGGGAACGCAGATCTAAGGCGGTAACTATGCTGCAGTATTTGATAACGCCGTTTTTGCCATTTATACGAATGATAGGTCATAAGAAGTGGCTGAGATTAGGTAACGATATTGCAAATAAATATAAATATGATGATTGCGAGTATGTTGGTGTAATTGCAGGTAGCGGACTTGATAATGAAACTCTCAGGAAAGCGGATATGGATCCTGCAGTTTTAGTAGAATTTGAAAATGAAGTTTTTTGTACAATGCGGAATTATGAAGTGTATCTTACAAATATGTATGGCGATTATATGACTCCGCCTCCTGAAAGCAAGAGAAAATCTAGACATAAAATAGAAGCCTATTGGGTAGAAGCAGATTGAAAGTATTAATATGTAGCTTTAGGTGAATGTGAGAACAGTGTTGCAACCAAACTGGTCTGTGACCGCATTTGCGGAAGTTTGCTTTGGGGAGAAACCTAAAGAGGAGCATAACGCAGAACTATAGGAAATGAGGTTACGAGTTGATGATAGCGATCCTACTTTCCGGTGGGATTGGGAGCCGGATGAAAACAGAAGGAATGCCAAAACAATATCTACCGCTATGCGGTAGACCTATTTTGTCATATTCGCTTCAAACGTTTGACAGGCACCCGGCAATCACGGGAACGGTTATTGTTGCAGATGCGGCGTGGCGCGATCTGATCACGGTGTGGATGGAACAGAACGGCATCACAAAATTCACCGCTTTTGCCGATCCGGGAGAGACGAGGCAGTATTCCATTTTCAACGGGCTCAGAAAAGTTGCGGAGTGTTACGAAGACGTAGATGCTGTAATCATTCACGATGCAGCACGGCCGCTGATCAGTATGGAGCTGATCTCCAAATGTCTTGCAGCACTACCCGGTCATGATGGCGTAATGCCTGTACTGCCAGCAAAGGATACGTTCTACCTGACAGACGGACATGGGAAGGTCACACAGCTTTTGAACCGTTCCACGTTGGTCGCTGGACAAGCTCCGGAAGCGTTTGCGTTTTGGAAGTATTATGAGGCGCATCTTCAAATGCCCCGAGAAGCTCTGTTAAAGATTAACGGCAGCACAGAGATCGCCGTGCTGAATGGGTTCGATATCGTGACGGTTGAGGGAGACGAAAGAAACATCAAGATCACAACACAGAATGACTTGGTTTTAGCGGAAAAGTATTTAAAGATCCGAAAATGACATTGGCTTTAGAAGAAGGGGTGCCTGGTCTACAAGGAAGTCGCGGATCCTGTGCTCGGCTGAGTGAGGTGCTCCCCAAATTGAAGCGCGTGGAATTTGTTCGAGTGATATCCCTCGGGTTTTTGTGACGGATATATATCATTTTCCGATAATCCTCGGTCATGAGTTTACCGGAGAGATCTTAATTTTGCAAAAACGCTTGACGTGGATAGTACAGTGAATTCCGCAAAGGAAGACGCTCTGCAGACCTACGTTGCCCACAGGATGGAATGATGCCGATGTCGTGATTGAGTGCGTCGGCAGTATGATGCCACCAACAATGCGACCTTGTATGCAAGAAAGGTCAGGAGAATGGTGTTGGCAGAGAACCCGTACGGCGATATTGTTTTTCCAAAGGATACATACTGGAGGATTCTTCGATATGAGCTAAGTGTTCCATTCATGAGAATTAGTCTGAGGAAGAACTGACTTCTATACGAGGTAGCTGCGAGATTGCATTCAAGTCAGGAATGAAAATAAATCTGTTTGACTGAGACGAGAAAAACTTTAAAATAACTACTCCAGCTGATCTGGAGAAGTTCCGGCTTCAGGTAGGAGCTGGAAACTGTGAGGAGATAAATTGAAAGCATATGTATTACATGACATTTCGGATTTGAGGTATGAGGATGTCCAGATTCCGGAATGTCCATCGGGTTGGGGAATTGTGAAAGTGAAGGCAGCGGGAATATGCAGTTCTGATATTCCCAGAATTATGACAAAAGGAACCTACCATTTTCCAACAATCCCAGGTCATGAGTTTTCAGGGATAGTAGAGGCTGTAGCAGATGAGAAGGATCAGCATTTAGTCGGAAGACGAGTGGGCATATTTCCGCTGATCCCATGCGGAAAATGTCCGCAGTGCTATAAGGGTCATTATGAAATGTGCAGCAGCTACGATTATCTCGGTTCCAGGAGAGACGGAGGCTTTGCGGAATACGTTTCCGCCCCGGTATGGAACATGGTAGAGTTACCGGACAGCGTATCCTATATTGAAGCTGCAATGCTGGAACCGCTTTCTGTTGCCCTTCATGCAGTGAAGAAAGCCGGGAAGATTCAGGGAAAGACAGTGGCTGTGATCGGAACAGGCATGATTGGGATAGCGGCAGCGGACTGGGCTAGGATCCGGGGAGCAGAAAAGGTCTGGGTTATAGGGCGCAATGAAGAAAAAAGAAAACTGGTGGAACCGTTTCCTGGGATTACCTATGTTAACGGGTCAGATGAAGCCTATCCTCAGTCCGATGTTGTAATTGAGGCAGTAGGAACACCAGCCGCAATAAAGGAAGCCATTGCAAGTGCACTTCCAGGTGGGGGAATTGTCCTTATGGGGAATCCAACGGGTGATATTTGCCTGCCCCAGAATATATACTGGCAGATACTTAGAAAACAACTTTGCCTAACCGGAACATGGAATTCATCCTATGGAGACGAAAGCATATCAGATTGGAAAGAAGCGGTTCAAATATTAGCTGAGAAGGAATTTGATGCCGTTTCTCTGATAACCCATTTCTATGATCAGAGGCATCTGATAGATGGCTTGGAACTTATGGCACAGCATAGGGAGGCATGTTGCAAAGTAATGACTGTCTGGAATGAAGAACTCCAAATTTGATTAAAAGGATACAGAAAAGTAATGAAAAAAAGTGAAATTTCCGCTTCGATGATGTGCGCGGACCTTGTGCACTTGAAAGAAACCATAGAAATATTTGAAAATGCGGGAATTGAATATCTTCATATTGATGTGATGGATGGAGAATTCGTTCCAAACTTCGGCCTTGGTGTGGATTATATCCGAGGACTCAGGGAACTGACGGAGATACCACTGGATATTCATTTAATGATCAGGAATCCAGAGTATAAGCTTCAGTGGATTGGAATAGAGAAGAATGATATCGTGTCGATTCATTATGAGAGTACATATCAGGTTCAGAGAGCATTGGACTGGCTGATCCCTTATGGCTGCAAGAGATTTCTTGCCATCAGCCCGGCAACACCTGTCTGGGTATTGGAAGAAGTTTTGGATTATATTGATGGGATTAATGTGCTTATGGTAAACCCCGGTTATGCAGGACAGAAGATGGTGCCAAGTACCGTAATGAAAGTAGAAAAACTAAACGGGTTTCTGACAGAGAGAGGAAGAAATGATATTATTCTGGAAGTAGATGGCAACATATCTGAGGAGAACGGTTCAAAACTTCGAAGATATGGTGCCAATATTTTTGTAGCGGGGTCTTCGAGTGTTTTTCGAAACGGAACAGAGAATTATAGAGATAATATTGCAAAGCTTAGGTCGGCTTTGAGTTGATTTTACAATAGGAAATCTATTCAATTATTAGGAGACGATGTATGAGGATAAACTATATCATTGTTCAGGCTGGTGGGAAAGGTACACGGCTGGGACATCTTACAGCGAATAAACCCAAGGCGCTTGTGCCTATTAATAACCTGCCTATGCTGTTCCATCTGTTCCGGCAGTTCCCGAAAGCGAAGTTTATTATTATTGCGGATTATAAAGCGGATGTGATGCACCGGTATCTGAGTGTGTTTGCTGATGTCCAGTACCTGATCGTGGATGCGCATGGTCAGGGAACATGCGCGGGGATCAGCGGAGCAACGGAGAAGATATCAGAAGGAGAACCGTTTATGCTGATCTGGTCGGATCTGGTGCTCCCGGAAATATTTTCTTTTCCTGAGGAGGAAGGAAATTACATAGGACTTTCGGATGGCTTCCCATGCCGGTGGAGATATCAGGACGGCAAATTTGAGGAGATACCGTCCAGTGAAACTGGTGTGGCAGGTCTGTTTTTATTTCAGAATAAGGATGCCCTAAAAGGTGTGCCGGAGAACGGCGAATTTGTCCGCTGGCTTCAGAAACAGGAAAAGGAATTTAAGACGGTATCACTAAAGCGTACAGAGGAGTTTGGACTGCTGTCGCGTATAGAGGAACTGAATGGGGGACGGCCGGAATTCCAGTGCCGTCCTTTTAACAGGATTGAGAAGACGGATGACGGAAAGCTGATCAAGTCGGGGATCGATGAACAGGGACGGCAGCTTGCCATACGGGAGAAAGCCTGGTATCGAATCGTGAGTGAACGGGGATTTACCCATATTCCCAAGATCTATAGTTATGAACCGTTTGTCATGCAGTCAGTCGATGGAAAGAATATCTTTGAATACCAGCTAGATAGAGAGCAACAGGAACGTGTGCTGAAGAAGCTGATTGGCTGTCTACGGGAACTGCACAGTCTTGGGAAGAAGCCTGTGGATCACTTCAGCATTTATGACGCATACATAAAGAAGACATGGAACCGTCTGGATAAAGTGCGGGATCTGATCCCGTTTGCTGACAGGGAAACGATCACGGTCAACGGCAGAGAATGCCGGAATGTATTCTTCCATAAGGTGGAACTGGAAGACAGATTTGCCCATTATAACTGTGGGGATTTTGTCCTTCTTCATGGAGATAATACATTTTCCAATATGATGCTGGACAAAAACATGGAACCGGTCCTGATCGATCCTCGGGGATATTTTGGAAAAACCGAGATTTACGGAGATCCTGCTTACGACTGGGCAAAGCTGTATTACTCGATTGTGGGAAATTATGATCAGTTTAACAGGAAGGAGTTTACGCTTACCATAGGGGAAAATGAGGTTCAGCTGGATATCCGTTCCAATGGCTGGGAGCAGATGGAGACAGAGTTTTTCCGTCTTTTAGAAAGTGAGATTGATCGGAATTCCATCCGTCTGATCCATGCTGTCATCTGGCTGTCCCTTACGACATATGCCTGGG
This sequence comes from uncultured Lachnospiraceae bacterium, assembly GCA_947589315.1. Lineage (GTDB taxonomy): Bacteria > Bacillota > Clostridia > Lachnospirales > Lachnospiraceae > Jutongia. The sequence continues at coordinate 12,598 of CANPZE010000052.1, forward strand.
AAGATTATGATTCCATCTGTGGGGCATTCTACAACGGACTTTATTATCTGGAAGAAGTACTTTAAGGAGACGATATGAGAGAATACTTTGAGAATATGATAAGCATACTGGATCACTCAATTCGCAGTATTGATCTGGACGCTTTTGAGCGGCTGATCAGGGACTGTAAAGATACCCTTAGAGGCGGGGGAAAGATCATCGCCTCCGGTCTGGGTAAGAATGTACCGGTATGCGAGAAGTTCGTGGGAACAATGGTTTCTCTGGGACTGGAAGCAAATTTCATGCATACCAATTCTGCCGTTCATGGGGATCTGGGAATGGTCCGGAAAAAGGATCTGGTAATTCTGTTAAGCAAGAGTGGGACAACGGCGGAAACAGTATATCTGGCGGGATTTTTAAAAGAACGAGGCTGTAAGATATGGCTCCTTACGTTTGACAAAAACTGCCCTCTGGCTAGGAAACTTGGAAATTACATAGCTATTGAATTGGAACATGAGGGAGACGCGTGGAACATTGTGCCGAACAATTCTACGATTCTAAACCTGGTGGTGCTGCAGACACTGGCGATGGAACTTTCCAAACGGTTGGGAATCAAACTGGAAGATTTCAAGCCGAACCATCCGGGAGGCGCGATTGGGGAAGAACTGAGAGGACTAGCTGATGAAGGAAAATCATAATGAAGGGGTGTTGACACTCTCAACTTTGCGTCATACATGGATACTGGATCTGGATGGAACTATCGTAAAGCATAACGGTTATAAGATCGACGGGTATGACAGTTTTCTGGAGGGAGCGGAAAGGTTCCTGAAAAATATTGACAAAGAAGATATGATTATTTTTTTAACATCTAGGACAGGTGAGATGAAAGAAAGAACAGAACAATTTTTAAAAGAGCACTGCGTTCGATATGATGCAATTCTGTACAATGTGCCATATGGGGAAAGAATTCTGATTAATGATGACAAACCTTCAGGTCTTAGGATGGCGGTGGCGATAAGAAAAGAACGAGATGTAAAATTGGAGTTACAGGTGGTGGAAGATGAGGCGAAATAATTATCTTAGTCACTTTAACTTTATATTGTCGTTATGCAAAAGACCAATAAAGTTGTTAATTGGCATAATTACTTATATTTGGTTATTCTTACGTAATAGGATGACTCATTATATAGTATTATCGGATGCGTTAGGCGATTCGATATGTGCGCTCACCTATTTAGACGAATATAAAAGCCAGAATGGATACGAACATATAACGATTGTCTGTACTAAAGGGGTAAAAAGGATATGTACTTTCTGGAATGAAACATTTGAGGATTTAGTATGTATAGATAGGAAAGTTATGCGCTCTCTGTGGGAAATTACCCGTACCTTGTTGGGGCAGTATTTATATTCATTTATACATAGAGATCGGATTACTTTCGCACAGCATTATTGTAATATGATACAAAGGAATTATTGGGGGAATAAATATTATAGTCTTAATCAGTTCATAAAAGACTTAGTGTTTCAGATAGCCCCTGATTCAAAGATGCAATATCCGGAGATTCCCCATATAAACATTAAGAATTTGGTCGAAAAGTATGATATCAAAAAAAATAAGACTGTCTTACTGAATCCATTTGCCAATTCGATTAAATGTGATGTCTTTGAATTATTTGGTGAGATTACAGATATTTTAGTAAGAAATGGATATAGTGTATTTACATTGACCTCCAATGAAAAGGATATTCCGATCAGAGGAACCCAGCCATTACAGTGTAATCTGGTCGAAGCATACTGGTTAGCTGAGTATTGTGGTACGATTATCGCATTGCGCAGTGGTTTTTTAGATCTAATGGTATTTGCAAAATGTAAGATCGTATCAGTTGTAGATAAAAATTACGGACCAAAAGATTTTTATCAATTAGAAAAATGGGGCGTGAATCAGGATTGTTATACGGTTGAGTATGGCAATAATGATCAGGAAGTAATTAAGCAGATTAAGGATGTAATGTATTTGGATGTTGATAAGGAGCAATAATATGAGACAGAAAGTATTATCGATTCGAAAACTGGGGTATATGATTCTACTGTTTCCCTTAATAGAGACGAGAATATTTGATGAGATAAAGTTCCTCGATTTAGCATTTAATATGTGGAAATTGTTTTCGTTTACTTGTATTTTTTTATTATTTGTTGGAAAAAACAGGAGAATAGACAAGTTTATAATTTCAGTTATATGTAGTAATGTTATAGTATTTATTTCTACAGTTTTCCATGAGGGTTGGATCTATAGTGCCATTGTTGGAGTAGTAACTATTGTTGCCATAATTTTACTAGTCAAAATAATGTTAGATGAAGACCCTATGCTTTGCTTTGATGTGGTATTACCGATATTGGAAGTATTATTATATGTAAATTTGATTTCTATTATCTTATTTCCCGAAGGCATGTATACAGATATTGTTGGCATCGGATATGAAAGATCGGAAAATTGGGTACTAGGATTAGATAATGCCCAGGTACCATATTATATTGCGGGTTTAGCAATTGCAATAATAAGAGATTATTATCGCTTAGGGGAGTTAAAACTATCAATTAGAAGTTGGATGCTCATAGGTGTATGTTATACAACAATACTTATTCGCAAGCCGGCAACTGGTATAGTAGGAATGACTATTTTATTTCCCGCAATTGTGTTTCCCAAATTGTTTGCAAAAAGCAGTCTCTTGAATGTTGTGACTTATATGTTAATGGTAGTTCTCTTCTTTATTGCGGTTGTTATACTACGTACCCAGGATCACCTGGCCTTTTTGATTCAAGGAGTTTTGCATAAGAGTCTTTCTTTTTCTGGTAGAACCTTTATATGGGATAATGCCATAGCTGTGATTAAAATGAATCCATGGTTAGGTTTGGGAGCGTTGACTCAAGAGAGGACATGGAACTATTTGGGACAAATTCATGCGCACAATATAATATTGCAGATGCTTGTCTCTGGAGGGGTATTGTTATTATGCTTTTACATATATATGCATATCATAATAGCAAGAAAACTGATGAGGAATAACCATAATGGAATAGCCAGCTTTCTTGCAGTTGTACTCTTTAGTATGCTAATGATGAACCAAATGGAAAATTATCAATCGTGTATGTGGTTTTTGGTTTATGCACTTTCATTTTATTCAGATAAAATTATAATTCGGCAACGAGAGTATCAGCTTGTAAAAGTTAATAATCGTTATAGACGTTGTCCTAGTAGGGTGAAATATCATGTCTCGTACAGATAGTTCGCTGAAAAATCTTTATACAGCCTGGATCGGCCAGGTAATTGGCATAATCATCAGTTTTATTGCCCGTATCATTTTTCTTCGATGCCTGAATGAGGAGTATCTTGGCCTTAATGGGCTGTTTTCCAACATTCTGACGATCTTTTCCCTTGTAGAGTTGGGCGTTGGTTCCTCTATGAATTTTAGCCTATATAGACCGTTGGCGAGAAAAGATACGGAGCAGATAAAAAGCCTGATGGCGTTATACCGGAAAGCTTATATTCTTATTGGCTGTCTGATTGGTATTATCGGACTGCTGTTTACGCCGTTCTATACAGTGTTCATGGATACCGTCCCAGATATCCCGCAGTTAACGCTGATTTATTGGCTTTTTACTGCGAATACGGTGATTTCTTATTTCTTTTCGTATAAGAGAGCACTGATCATCTGCGATGAAAAGCGTTATATTGCAACGGTTTATAGATACGCGTTTTATTTTTTGTTAAATGTCGCGCAGATTATCACACTGTTGCTGACGCGTAATTATATCTTATTCCTGATTTTACAGGCATTGTTTACATTTGCGGAAAATGTGGGAATATCGATCAAAGCGGATAAGATGTACCCGTATCTGAAGGACAAGGATATTTCACCTATTCCGCAGGAAACAGGGCATGAGATTAGGAAGAATATCGGTGCCATGCTAATACATAAGATCGGAGGTATGGTTGTATTTTCCAGTGATAATCTGATTCTGTCTAAGTTTGTCGGCTTGGCAGCAGTAGGGTTATATTCCAATTATTATCTGATCACAGATGCACTGAATAAGATCTTCAGCCAGGTATTTTCCTCGTTGACGGCGAGTGTGGGGAACCTGAATGCATCCGATCTTCCGGAGGATAGGGAAAAACTGGAGAAGACATTCGAAAAGGTTTTTTTCGCGGACTTTTGGATCTATGGATTTGCGGCGTGCTGTCTGTGGGTGCTGTTTAACCCGTTTATATCACTTTGGTTAGGAGATTATTTACTCTTTGATACGTTTACTGTCTTGATCATTGTAGTCAATTTTTATCTGACCGGTATGAGAAAGGCGGTTCTTACATTCTGGGAGGCAACAGCTACATTCTATTATGACCGTTATAAACCGATATTTGAGATAACGATTAACCTCGTTACGTCCGTATGGCTTGCAAAATATCTTGGGGCAGCAGGTGTCTTTTTGGGGACAATTATAAGTACAGTATCAACATGTCTTTGGGTTGAACCATATGTGTTGTATAAGCATGCATTTAAAAAGAAGGCAGGAAGATACGCCCGTAAGTGGATTGTTTATACTTTGGTGACGCTATTAACATGTTGTCTTACCAGTATTTGTGCTTCAGCGGTAAGATTTAGCAATGATTATCTCAGCTTTTTGACTAAGATGATATTATGTTTAGTTGTGCCCAATACCCTCTTTTTTGTACTCTTTCATGGGTGCGCTGAATTTATTTTCTTCGAGGAACTGGGGAAACGAATCATAAATAGAGTTTTAGGGAATTCTTCAGGAAGATAACAGCCTGTATAGTAATTGATAATTGTCCGAAATAGGTTTTACTATGCATAATAAAGGTATAAGGATATGGGAGAAATGCGTATCTGTGGGAAGGATGAAGTAAATGCAGTTCAATTCCCTTGAATTTCTAATTTTCTTCCCAATGGTCGTGCTGGCATATTTTGTGCTTCCGGCAAAGCTAAAGAATATATGGCTCCTGATTGCCAGTTATTATTTCTATATGTGCTGGAACGCAAAACATGTGCTTCTGCTGTTGTTTTCGACAGTGATCACCTATTGCGGAGGGATTCTGCTGGAATGGCTCAAGCATACATCATACAGGGAAGAGAAAAAAGCGGCTTGCAAAAAAGTGGTGCTGGCGTCCAGCATAATTCTAAATTTGGCGGTCCTGTTTTATTTCAAGTATACTAACTTCGGACTTAAAATAATGAAAAACGCCCTGGCTCTGTTCCATATCCGGCTGCAGATCCCTGTCTTTGATATTCTGCTGCCGGTGGGGATATCTTTTTATACATTCCAGGCGCTTGGGTACACGATAGACGTATACCGCGATGACATTTACGCGGAAAAGAACTTCCTGAAGTATGCGCTCTTTGTGTCATTTTTTCCTCAGCTGGTGGCCGGGCCGATCGAACGGTCAAAAAATCTTCTGAAACAGCTTGCGGTTCCCGGAAAGTTCAGCTACAGTTCCGTCCGGTCCGGTCTGTTTCTGATGCTGTGGGGCTATTTCCTGAAGGTGGTGATCAGTGACAGGTGCGCTGTACTGGTCAATACGGTATATGGGAATTACAATGCATATCAGGGATTCCAGCTGATCTTGGCCAGTGTCCTTTTCGCGTTTCAGATCT
>CANPZE010000053.1 GCA_947589315.1 uncultured Lachnospiraceae bacterium
AAGTGGAAACACTTTGTTATCACGATGTATATTGCCTGTCTATTAAAAAAGAAAATATTTTTTTCTCCAAATCGGATGTAGATATTTTAAATAAAAGCAAAATTCAATGCACTTATCTTTGCGAGTCATATCTAAATGTGTCAAATGGTATGTGTCAAAGCGAGATACCGGTAGCTGCGACTAATGAAAATTATCAGTGGATTTTTAACAAAAAAATGAAAGAGGGGACTTTTTTTAATAGCAGACAAGTAGAGAGAAAACTAAAATTAGCAGTTATCAGTGTTAATGCAGCATATCAAATGTTTGGAAACTGCCATTGCGTGGGAGAGTATGTTTATTTAAATACAATACCGTTTAAGATAATTGGTATTGTAAAAGAGGATGATGGGGAAGCGGCTAAAATATACGTTCCTGATTTACTGTTGAATGAGTTTGAGGGGCAAGAGCCATGCTTTAGTCAGCTGTGGTGTGTGTTTGACAACGATGCTGATATGATGTCGGCTATAGGTAGAACGGAACATTTAATGAAAGACATTAGTATAGTAAAAATAGATTTTTATAAAAAGCTTTTTTGGCAAAGAGCAGAAATGATAATTATTTGTTTTGCCGTATTTATGATATATCAAATCATTGGAAAAATCACTTTATTCAAGAGAAAGATCGCAAAGAGGAGTTTGTCCTGTTTTGCTATTGGAATTGTGTGTGTATTTTTTGCTGCACATTTATTGGGGCGAGCGATAGAAGCGCAAGGATTATCGGAGGCTGATAAGAGTGCTGATTTTTTTGGATTTTTAAGCTGCTTTTATGTGCTGGCAGATGTCAAAATATGTAATATGCCCATTGCGATTTGGTGGAATCTATTATCAATGAGTTTAACTTTCTCTTCTATAATATTATTATTTCTAATACTTAAATCAGAGAAAGAAACGTGATCGTTCCCCAAATTGAGTGACCATGTAAGGTATCACAATTTTTAATCATACTACCCAATATTTTATTTTACAGGTCTTGACAAGGCAAAAATTAAGATATATAATTAGCCATATCAGTAGCGCAAGATTAAATCTTGCAAAAATAAAATGGAGGCGAGGATATGAACATCTATGATTTCAAAATTAAAGCGCAGGATGGGAGCGAGGTGCCGCTTTCTGATTACAAAGGGAAAGTCCTTCTCATCGTGAACACAGCAACCGGGTGTGGATTTACACCGCAGTATGACGAGCTTCAAGATCTGTACGAGCTTCATCAGAAGGATGGGCTGGAGATCCTCGATTTCCCCTGCAACCAGTTCGGGGAGCAGGCTCCGGGCAGCGATGAGGAGATCCATAGCTTCTGCACCGGACGGTATGGCATCACCTTTCCGCAGTTCGCCAAGATTGATGTAAACGGTGAAACTGCGATCCCGCTCTACAAATATCTGGTAAAGAATACCACATTTGCTGGGTTTTCCGGCCCGATGGGGTTGGTTCTCAAGCCGATTGTGAAGAAGATGGACAGCGATTATAAAAACAATGGCAAAATCAAATGGAACTTCACGAAGTTTCTGATTGACCGGAACGGCGAAATCGCCGCGCGCTTTGAGCCGACCGAATCGCTTGACAAGGTAAAGGCAAAGGTTGAGGAGGTGCTGTAATGTTCCATTATGACTATAAGACCGAAAATACCTGCTCCCAGCTGATCAGTCTGGATTTGGATGGGGATGTGGTGCATAATGTTATCTTCACGGGCGGCTGCAATGGGAATCTGAAAGCGATTCCCCTGCTGATCGAGGGCTGGACGGTGGAACAGATCGCAGAAAAATTATCCGGCGTTCTCTGCGGGCGCAGGCCGACCTCCTGTGCAGACCAACTCGCCCATGCTGTCCGGGCAGCCTATGAAGCCGAACAGCAGGTATCTTAAATTTACATCTGGAGGTAGAAAAATGAGTAAAGTATTAGTAGCCTATTTCAGTGCAAGTGGTGTGACCGCTGATGCGGCAAAGAAGATTGCGGAAATTGCGGATGCGGAACTGTATGAAATCCGTCCCGAGATTCCCTACACACAGGCTGACTTGGACTGGAAGGATCAGAACTCCCGCAGTTCTATTGAAATGAAAGACAAGTCCTTTCGTCCTAAAATGGCAGATAAAAACGCCCCTGTTGCAGATTGTGATGTACTTTTCCTCGGTTTCCCCATTTGGTGGTACACTGCGCCGACAATCATCAATACGTTTTTGGAGAGTTATGATTTTTCAGGAAAAAGGATCATTCTCTTTGCGACTTCTGGCAGCAGCGGATTTGAAAAGGCGTTGTCTGACTTAAGGGCCAGTGCGAGCGATGGGGCAACGCTGGAAGAAGGTATCGTTGTGCATGGCATACAAAATAGCGACATATGGAAAAAGTGGATTGTGTCGCTGGGAATGTGAGGTGGGATTGACATGAATATCGCAGTACGGTACTATTCAAGAGGCGGCAACACAGAGAAAATTGCGAAGGCGATTGCGAAAGCTGTTGGCGTGGAAGCAAAAACGGTGTCAGAACCGCTGGCCGAAGATGTGGATATCCTGTTCCTCGGCAGTGCGCCTTACGCATTCGATGTAGATGACGAAGTAAAAAAATTCATTAGCGGCATCCATGTGTCTGTGGGTAAAGTCGTGAATTTCAGCACATCCGCTGCCGTCAAATCCACCCGCAAGTATGTGGAAAAGCTGTTTACAGAAAAGAAAATCCCTGTTGCAAAAGAAGAGTTTTCATGCCGGGGCGCTTTTGCAATGCTGCATAAGGGCAGACCGAATGAGGGCGACCAAAAGGCCGCCGCTGATTTTGCAAGGAAAATCATATCGTAAGGAGAAACATGAACGATGACAGTTCCATTTGATCCACTAAAGCTTGAAAACCAAATATGTTTTCCTCTCTATGCCTGCGCAAAGGAAATTGTAAAAGCGTATAAACCGTACCTTGATGAACTTGACCTGACCTACACGCAGTATATCACGATGATGGTGATGTGGGAGCATAAAGAGCTGCGGGTGAAGGAAGTCGGCAAATACCTGTATCTTGATTCCAGTACGCTGACACCGTTACTCAAACGACTGGAGGGAAAGGGGTATGTGGCGCGACGCCGCTCGACCGAAGATGAACGCGACCTGATTGTTTCTATAACCGATGCAGGAACTGCTCTGCGTGAAAAGGCGCTCTCTGTGCCGCAGCGACTCGCCGCTTGTGTGAATCTGGAGCCGGAAAAAGCGCAGACTTTATATGGGATTCTGTATGAGCTGCTCGGTAAGCTGGACAATAAATGAAACGGGCAAAAAAAGCATATCTTTCACTCGAATCGACAGTGGAAAATGCGCTTTTTTAATTTTTTCTGCCTGATACCAGAATTGCCCTCGTTACAGTTTGGGCGGGCACCGGCGAGGAAAATACGGCAGGAATTAAAACTGTAAGTTGTTATTGTCTGCCATTCCGTATATAATTATATTGATATTTTTTACAAAAAGGCAATTGGGCTATGGAATATATGTCTTGCGCCGAAGCAGCGGATAGATGGGCATTTCAAAAGGGCGGCACAGAAATTCGCCAATGGGCAATGAAAGGAGAAATGGCAATGGGCAAATGTCGAATAATGGTTGTCGAAGATGACCTTGTCATCCGAGAAGAACTTGTTCTGCTATTGAAAAATGAGGGGTACCAAGTTCTTCCGGTTATAGATTTTAGTACGATTCCGAATCAGGCGGTGCGGGAAACTGCGGATCTCATCCTTCTGGATATCGGTCTGCCGGGGCAGGATGGGTTTGCGCTATGTGCCAGGCTGCGGAAAGCCGTTTCCGTGCCGATAATCTTTGTTACGAGCCGGGACTCTGGTCTGGATGAAGTACGTGCGCTGAGCCTGGGCGGGGATGACTACATTACAAAACCATACAATGTGCCTGTTCTTATGGCCAGAATCAAGGCGGTGCTGCGCCGTAGCGGCGCTACATCTGAATGTACGGACGTCATGGAGGCTGCAGGAGTGCGCCTGAGTCTGACAAAAGGGATTCTGATGTCGGAAGAGAAGACGGTGGAGCTTACCCGGAATGAGATGCAGATTATGGTCTGTCTGATGGAGCATACCGGACAGATCGTCTCCCGCGCCGATCTGCTTGATGCACTGTGGGACAACCAAGTTTACATTGACGACAATACACTCAGCGTCAACATGACACGGTTGCGGGGAAAGCTGGCGGAATTGGACCGGCCTGATTTGATCAGAACCCGTCGGGGAATGGGGTATCAGCTATGACATTTGGAAAATTTTTGTCTGACCGGCTGGGCAGGATCATACTCTGGCTTATCTGTTTTACAGCGGCAGCACTTTTTCTCTTTGCAACCGGCACACAGATGGGGATTCTTGTAATTCTGCTGCTGATTTTTCTGTTGCTCTTTCTAGCCGTACAAGTAACGGACTATCTGCGTCAGAGAACCCGCCTTATGGAACTGGAAAGTATTCTGGAAAACCTCGATGAAAAATATCTGTTCACCGAATGCGTCCCGGCTGCGGACAGACTTTATGAACGCAGTCTTTTTAAACTGATGCGCTGTGCGGGCCAGGCGATGATCGGTGCGGTATCCGATGCAAAAGCGGCACAGCGGGAATACAGGGAGTATGTGGAGAGCTGGGTGCATGAAATCAAAGCGCCTCTCACCGCTGCCCGGTTAGTTTGCCGTCAGCTGGATGGGGAAGCACGGCGGAAGCTGGATCTTGAATTGGTGCAGATTGAAAATCACATAGAAAGAGCGCTGTTCTATGCCCGTGCGGAAAGTCCGGAGCGGGACTGCGTGATCCGTAAGACAGCGATTTCCGAAATCGTCTCTCAGGCGGTCGAGAACCACCGGACTTTGTTGATACACAGCGGAATCAGAATCGAAACACAAGGATTGGAGGAGCAGGTCTACACAGACAAAAAGTGGGCTATTTTTATCCTCGGGCAGCTGTTGCAGAATGCCGCCCGCTATCATAGGGAAGATCCGGTCATAGCCATCTCTGCTAAGCCATTCGGAAAACAGATACAGCTCACTGTTCAGGATAACGGGATTGGTATCCCGGCTCATGAACTGACCCGTGTGTTTGACCGGGGTTTTACCGGCTCGAATGGACGGGCGCGGGGCGGGGCTACCGGCATGGGATTATACCTGTGCAAAAAATTATCTGGTTTTCTGGAGCTAAACATTTGCCTGACATCCGAGGAGAATGTGGGAACCTGTGTGGCCATCACCTTTCCGGCGGAGGATAATCTTACGAAAATGTAAGAAAAAGCAATATGAATTCGATACAAACTCTGCTCCCTTTGATGTACTATAAACCCATCGGAAAGGAGGCTGTAACATGCTGCAGGTGCAGAACATCGAAAAATACTATGGGAGCAAAAACAATGTTACGAAGGCGCTGGATCGAGTGAGTTTTGATGTGGAGGACGGGGAATTTCTGGTCATTATGGGCGCATCCGGCAGCGGCAAAACCACGCTGCTTAACTGCCTGTCTACGATTGACACGGTCAGCGCAGGAAAAATTCTGATGGATGGGGTCAATATCGCCAATCTGTCTGAGGACGCTCTGGCAAAATTTCGCCGGGAACGGTTGGGATTCGTATTTCAGGACTTCAACCTGCTGGATACTTTGACGATTGAGGAAAATATCGGTCTGGCGCTTTCCTTAAATCATATCAGCGCAAGGGCTGTGCAGAATCGGGTACGGGAGGTGGCTGGGAAACTGGGCATTACAGAGATTCTTTCAAAATTTCCATATCAGGTTTCTGGCGGGCAGAAGCAGCGGACTGCTTGCGCCCGTGCTATGGTGGCGGGACAGTCTTTGCTCCTGGCCGATGAGCCGACAGGCGCATTGGATTCCAAAGCCTCTAAAAACTTGTTGGAGATCATGTCCACGATGAACCGGGACATGGACGCCACGATCCTTATGGTCACCCACGATGCCTACAGCGCCAGCTATGCAGGCAGGGTGCTTTTTCTTAAGGACGGCAGGGTCTTTAACGAACTGCTTCGGGGAAACCGAGGAAGAGCCGTGTTCTATCATGAGATTCTGGATGTGCTGGCCGCACTGGGAGGTGATGTCAGTGACGTGTTTTAAATTGTCTCTGCGCAACGCAGAGCGGCAGGCGCAGGATTACCTTGTCTATTTTGCCACGATGGTGATGGCGGCCGCACTCATTTACGTCTTCAACGGACTGGCATTTTCCAATGAAGTGCAGAGATTGTCACAGGCATTGGCCCCATTGCCTCTAGTGATCGTTTTTGCCAGCATTGTGGTAGTCGGCATCTTTGGATGGCTGGTGTCCTATGCCACCCGATTCATGCTGACCCGGCGCAGCCGGGAACTGGGGCTGTATATCTTAAGCGGTATCACAAACAATCAGGTGGCGTGGATTTTCTTTCTGGAGAATCTTGCAGTGGGCGTGGTCAGCCTGTTCTTTGGCATCGCTTTGGGCGGACTGCTTTATCAGGTTATGCGGGCAATTGTGTTGTCCTTGTTTGGATTGCCATACCATTTTGCGCTGGCTTTTTCTGTTCCTGCCATCCTGCTGACGGTCGCCTATCTTTTTGCCATCTATCTTTACGCTCTCCAAAGAAACCGCAAGCGTATCCGCAGGATGAAAATATATGATCTGATCTATTATGAGAAGCAAAATGAAGATGTGGTCATTCGGACAGGAAAAGGACGCTGCAAAATATTCCGTGCCTCCATTGTATTGGGCGTGGCCGGAATCTGCCTGCTCATGACAGGCGGCATGGCAGCCGGCTTTGCCGGGGCAGGATGTGTTATTTTTTTCCTGTTTGGCTTCTTCCTAAGTTTCACCTCGGGTATCCCTGCCTTTTTTGACAGGCATCCCTTTAGGAAATATCAGGGACAGAATCTATTGGTTTTCCGTACCTTGACGGCCAAGCTGGCCACAATGGGCATCGTTATGGCAGTGATCTCCGTGATTTTTACTGCCACACTTCTCACGGAAGGCGGCGGTTTCATGATAAATGGACTTGTCAGGGGCCGGGCAGTAGACAATGCATGTTTCGATCTCTATCTTTCGGCCGAAGGAGGGGAAACAGATTTATCATCTTATCTGGATTATATTGCGGAGAATATTCCAATGGAGCAATCTGTTTTATACCGGATATACTTAAGCGGTGGAACACAGGTTATGGATTATATTTGTGAACATGCCGATCATAACAGGTATGAGTATGATTCCGATCCAGTTCTCCGTTTCAGTGATTATGCCATGTTGCGGTCTCTGGCGGGCTATTCGACCGTGGAGCCGGAGGTGGGAAAGTACCTGATCCACTGTAAATCCTTTCTTAAGAAAGCAATGTGTGGCTATGCCGAAAGTATCTCCTTAAACGGAACATCCCTGACAGCGGGGAGTATCCATACCGAGCATCTCAGCCAGGGGTTCTATGATATGACCAATGGCCGGGATTATATTTTGGTCGTTCCAGATGAGGCGGTAGACGGATTGGAGATACATCACACGGCCTATGCCGCTAAAACGGTGGAGCCGGTGAGTGAGACGCAGCTGGCTGTCCTGAACGATATGTCAGACCGGGACTATGAGGAGCAAGAGGACCCGCAGGGTTACGTATTTGTCGATACCAAAGCCAATGAAGAAAACATGGCAGCCATGCAGATATTACTGCTCGTTTTTCCGCTGTTTTATGTAGCGCTTGCCCTCATCATGACCGCCGCTGCGATCCTGACGATCCAGCAGCTCAGCGAAACAGACCGCTATCGGCGTCAGTTCATACTTCTGCATAAGCTTGGTATGGATCGGCGAGATATGGCCTGCGCTCTGCGGAAGCAGTTTGTCATTTATTATGCTATGCCCGCTATTCCGGCAGTATTGATTTCGGTTCCCTGCATTCTAAAATTGTGCCATGAACCGGAGCCGGGAGTTATGATAGGAATTAGCAGCCCGGCGGCTATCGTAACGATTGCGTTAGGGGTATTTTTTCTGATCTATGCCGTCTATATTTTGCTGGCCTATACTAGCTTGAAGCGGAATGTGTTGCCAAGATAAGGATTTTTCGCACGTCCAGCTTCGCAAATTCTAAAAATGATAAAGTGGTCTAACAATGAAAATATTTGGATGAAAAGAACAGTCATAGAACATCAACTCGGTTGGGCTGTAAGAGATTATCCTAAAACAAATCCTAAATGGGAAAAGCAATCCTGATATTGGGGCTTCTGGATGGAGCGAAAACGAAGGCGGGCAAGACAATTATAATTAATTTTGCAAATCTTCTTCCAGCGGTTGATTTTATTGTATGGAATGGATATAATATGTGCAGAAAGACAGCAGAGCCGGTCTGCCTTACTAAGAACGGCGAGGGGATTTGGTTATTATGCAAGAATAACTATTTGATCCGCAGTTTTATAGGAATGATTTGGTTCAAGATAGATAGCGATTATTTATAAGCAAATCATTTTAGGAGTGAAATAGAATAGATGAAAAAGATGATTGATAATACTCGGCGCCTTTTTGATGAAGCGAAGAAATTTGGAATACTTTATGCAGTGGAACACATAAAAGGATTTACTTATAATACATTTTCCAGAATGGAGAAGTTTATTATTCTTACGGCCACAAAGAAGAAACCATTAAAGGATGTTATTATTATTGAAAGCCATAATGATTTTGACTGTAATGGAGGCGCTTTTTATAATTACCTGATTGAAAAAATGTGGAATAAAAAATATACCATTGTTTGGCTGACAAGAAACAAAAGGAAAAAAGTTTCCACCAAAATGCCTGAAAATGTTAAAGTATACTGGGTTAATAGTCCGTCTATATTGAAAAATTATTATATAGTTCGTGCAAAGTATTTTACCACAGATGGTCATGTTACAAAGAAGGTAAGAGAGGATCAAGTAAGCATGTTCTTTGATCATGGTACCTTTAGCTTGAAAAATGCAAAAAATTTTATGAATCTGCCAGAAACAATAGATTACTATCTGACAGCGTCAGCGAATTTTGATCCGATATATTGTGAAGAAAGGTCGCTACCTTACCCTAATCCTAAACTTGTCCATTTAGGATACCCCATGCATGATGTTTTTTATCAGGATACCCCCTGCGAGATAAGGAAGATTACAAATAAAACTTATGATAAAGTAATTTTGTGGATGCCGACTTTCCGCAAACTGGCAGGGGCGGAGAGAAATGATTCTAATGCTTCTTATCCATATGGAATTCCTTTACTTATGTTTCAGGAACAAATTGAGGATTTGCAGAACCTATTAGAAAAATTGAATGTTCTTCTTATCATAAAGATTCATCCGATGCAGGACTTAGAGACTATTCAGCTATTGATGAAACATGCAGGAGATAATATTGTTATATTGACGGCGGATACGGTCAAGGAATTAGATATAGATAATTACCGTCTGCTTAAGGATGCGGATGCGTTGATTAGTGATTATTCGTCTATAGCATATTCGTTCATTTTATTGGATCGTCCATTGGCATTTGTTTTATGTGATGTAGAGGAAATGAAGCATGGCCTGTGTGTAGATAACCCGGAATTCTTCCTGACAGGATCCCATATTTATACGATGAGCGATCTGTTTGGTTTTATTCAGGAGGTAAAGGAGGGACGGGATCAATACAGGGAAGACAGACGGCGGCTTTGTGATTGGCTGCACGAATATCAGGATGGATCAAGCTGCGAGAGAATTGTAAAATTTTTAAATATGTAGCTTTGAGAAGGGAAAGAATGATCGAGGTATCATGTGATAAATTTTGCGAGGATATTGTTATGTGGAAAAAAATAAGAAAAAAATATGAACAAATCCCAATCCCAGGAAGAGCTGCAATTTGGTTCACGGTGTGTTCTTTTGTCCAAAAGGGAATTTCAGCTATAACGGTACCGATTTTTACGCGCCTGTTATCGACAGAGGAATATGGAAAATATAATGTATTTAATACTTGGTTTGGCATTCTGTCAGCCATCTTGACATTAAGTCTTTATAATGGAATCTATATGCAGGGAATGGTGAAATATGACCAGGACCGGAAGTCATACACATCTTCTTTGCAGGGATTGACATTGGTACTGGTTCTTATGTGGATATGCATATATCTTTGTATGCCCAGTTTTTGGAATAGGTTGTTTGGCTTCAGTACATGCCATATGATATCGTTACTTATTTTGAGCTGGTGTGAGGCAGTATTTGGATTTTGGGCAACTGAGCAGAGAGTGCGGTACAGATATGTGGCATTAGTAGCAGTTACGATTCTGGTAACTGTCGTCAAACCATTTCTTTCAATTATTTTAGTTTTGTTGTCAGATGATAAAGTGACTGCATTAATATTGGGAATGGTCATAGTAGAATTATTGGCATATGGCTGGATGTTTTTTGTGCATATGGCACAGGGGAGAAAATTTTTTGTAAAACAATACTGGATACATGCGGTGGTTTTGGCAGTTCCTTTGCTTCCGCATTACTTATCCTCTACCATATTGGGTGGGGCGGATAGGATCATGATCCAGCATATGATAGGCGATTCCGCAGCCGGCATCTATAGCCTTGCGTACTCGGTTGCTATGCTTATGATAATATTTAATGGTTCCTTGGTTAATGCACTTAATCCCTTATTATATCAGAGCATTAAAGAAGGAAAAATTCAGGAAATGAAAAAAATGGCGTATCCGTCCCTTGCAATTATTGCGCTGATTAATATAGCATTGATTATCTTTGCTCCTGAGATAATCAAGATTTTTGCTCCAGGAGAGTATTATGAAGCAGTTTATATTGTACCTCCGGCAGCCATGAGTGTTTTCTTTATGTTTTTGTATCAGCTATTTGCATGTTTTGAATTTTACTATGAATATTCTGGTTATATTGCAGCTGCGACAGCGGTCGCTGCAATAATGAATATTGCTTTAAATTATGTTTTTATCGGAATTTATGGTTATTATGCGGCCGGTTATACAACGCTGGTCTGCTATATCCTGTATGCGTTTGCGCACTATTGCTTTATGAGGAGAATATGCAGGCTGAAACTCAACGGAGAAATGCCTTATAATGCAAGATATTTGATTTTGTCATCCGTTGCCTTTATGGCGGTTGGATTTTTGTTTTTGTCTACGTATGATTATCCGGTTGTAAGGTATGCGATACTAGCAGTAATAGCTGTCACGGCGGTCGTGTTGAGGGACAAGCTTCGTGAAACCCTGCGGACTGTTTTAAGCTTAAAGAAAAATTTAGATGAATGAGGTGATAATGATGTCAGAACGGAAAACGTATATTAGAAATGTAATCTTAGTTATGTCAGGTGGGACAGGTTCAAGGTTTGGCGCAGATTGTCCGAAACAGTATTGTATCATGGACAATCGCTTTGTCATTGATTATGTTATTGATGCATGCAGAGCCAGCACTCTTGCTGATGAAATAGTCATTGTGGCTGCAGAAAATTATGTTGAGTTCTGCCGGGACAGGTATGGGCTGCCGGTTGTTTGCGGAGGGGATTCCCGTCCTCTGTCAGTTGCCAATGGTATAAAATATATTCATGAACACTATGAATGTCAGAAGCTGATTATTACAAACGCCGTCTGTCCGCTTGCAACCAGTGAACAATATGATAAGTATTTCCGGCTTTTAGAACAGTATGATTATGTTTTGACTACATGGCGTCTTGCGCCTGCCCTGCATAGAGTTGATGGGGAAAGAGTGGACAGGGATGAGTATTTTAATGTGATGGAACCGGATGCTTACCGTTTCCCTGTGCTTTATGAAAATTTTGATTTTGCTGAATTGAAAAAGTATATATTCCATAATATGCCTTATGAATGCAAGGCATATTACTGTTTTGATTATCCTTATACAATGAAATTAACATATCCGCATGATCTGAAACTGCTTGAAATTATGTATAAAGATATTGTGGAGTGCCCAAGGGAAGACGCAACCCTGCAGACGGTAAATAATTATCTGTCTTCGGACGGACGGCAGGGAGTGAGCAGCTGGATTGCATCAGTGCAGAGGTTCATGGGCGAGATGGCCAATAAGTATTCTGTCATAAGTTACAGAATGAATTGCCAGACGGAGGCCAATATTGTATATGAGGCAGAAACACACAGCCATGGATCGCTAATATTTAAATTTACACCATCGGCCTTTCATTTTCATAAGGAATTTATTTATTATAAGTATGCTTCCAAAGAAATCATGGCGGAACTAATTGGATATGATGAAGAATTTCATGCACTTGTCTTGAGAAAAGTAAAACCGGGGTTGCAGGTGAAATTTCAACCAGCAAACCAGGAACTCAGAAGGTTCTTTGATTCTGTCAATGAGAACCTTATGCCAATTGAACGTATATCCGAGGGGATAAAAGAGCTGCCTACAGTTATGGATGAATTTGAGGAATATGTGCGGGCCTCCGACCGTTTTACTTTCCGGTACAGTTTCCGGAAGTGCATGGAGAAGAAAGCAAGAAAGATATGGGAAATATATTTTGCAGAAGAACCGAAATTTTATCTCCACCGTGACCTGCACAGACGCAATATACTGCTTTCTGAAACCGGGTGTGTTGCTATTGACCCGAGAGGCGCTGTTGGACCGAAGGAGTTTGAGTACGTGATTCCGTTTATTATTGAATTGCGCGAAAGACAGGAAATGACAAAAGAACTTTATAAGGAAATGTTTGAATATTTTTCTGTTTATTGTGAAAGGGAACATTTGGCAGCTGCGTTATTTATTTTTTGGGTCTACAAAATGAATGATTATGTTTTTCAGAAAAATGATCAATATAAGCTGGCTAATTGGTGTGCAGAAAGTATTGTTTTATTATATTTTTCGGATTGGGATCAGGCAATGCAAGAAACAAGCATGCCTGCTTTGATGAAGGTTTTTGAGGAAAAATAATATGGAAAAGATGAATATAAAAAGTAAGCTGATTATTTTTGATATGGACGGTACATTATATGATTTGCAAGATGTTATTGATATGAATTATAAAATGCAGATGGATTTTTATTCGGAGTATTATGGCCTTTCATATGATGAAACGGAACACATTTTCCAGGAGCATGATATTTTTCCATATATATCTGCCAAGTCCAAGTCAGCCACGGAATTTTTTGAAAAAAGCGGAATGTCCATAAAACAGTGGCAGGCTTATAGGAAAGAGCATTTTGATGTTAAAAAAATTGATGCAGGGAAAGCGGTCGAGAACCATATTCTTCAGGAGTTTCACTTGATATATCATACAGTGCTCCTTACAAGCAACTCATGGGAGAATGTGAAAAGGGTGTTTCGGCATTTGAATATTTCATTGGATAATTTTGATGGAATCGTCTGTTCCGATTATGGTTATCCATATGAAATATTTGATAAATACCATGCTATGAAACACATTATGGAGAAGACGGCAAGTGAGCCGGGAAAGTGTCTGTCAATCGGGGACAGATATGAAACGGACATAGCGCCGATGCTGAAACTTGGCGGGATGGGGATAGTAGTCAAACAGCCGGGAGCATTGTCCGATGTTTATAAGTATTTAGCAGGCGGAAAGGCTTGTAATGAAAATTTTGATGTCTATTGCCCGGAGACACTGTAAACAGATTTGCCGCAGGGATTACGGTTGTCTTGTCAGGTCACAAGAAAATAAACAGAGCAAAATCGTCAAATGAGTGGGCCTGTACTGCAATGTCAGCGAGACCAATCTACCTGGTGTTAAGTTTATATCCAATGCCCCATATAGTTGCAATGTATGGGGCATTTTTTCCAGCGGCATCTAACTTTTTACGTAAATTGATAAGCTCACTTCCTATTGCAGTAAATCCTTTGCAGCCAGAACAACTGCGCCAGCCTGCTGATACGGCTTTTCTGAACACGGCTTATGTTTATAAAACAGGGCATACGCCACTCCGAAAAACAATAAAGACAGACTACCTTTCCATGTCGGAGTTCTTTTTATCAGACACATAATTGTCAATATCTGCGTTGCCGCAGCCATAAGTTCCAGAAAATACGCTTTTGCCTGCAAGCCTATTTGTTCCTCTCACTCGTCTTTCATCGGTTTTTGTTTCATCGTAACATATCCCCTCTAATTCCGATCTTCATAATACATAAAAGTAAAAATTTCCGCAAACAATGAAATGGCGAAAGCAGCTGCCAATCCTGCGCCCACCGCAATGAATTTGTCATCAGCGGATAGCATCCCCATTATCATAAGAATCAGCATAATTGAGAGACATATCATCTGCGTCAGCTCAAAAGATTTCTTCTTTGACTTTAATTCGATCAGTCGGTTTCTTTCATCCAGTTCTTCTAATCTGTCCTCTCTGGCGAGCCTCTGCGATACACTTTGTATTATTGCACAAAAACCCATTACAAATAATGCTATGATCAAAATGATAGAATTGATATCAAAATCTTTGCTGACAATGCTTGTTATAATGTTTAACACGCCCAAAGCTGCCATAAAAATACCGAAAACAAATTTCTTTTTGTTATAAATCTTCATACTGTCTGTCCTCTCTTTCCCTGTTCTCTTTTAAACAGCACAATTCCTCAACACTCACACCAAAAATCTCCGCCATCCGGTATGCCAGCATCAGCGATGGACTGTACTGTTCCTTCTCGATCGAAATAATGGTGCGTGAAGAAACATGAACCAGATCAGCTAACTGCTGTTGGGTCATTTTTCGTTGTGTACGCAATTCTTTCACTTTATTTTTCAACCGTTCCCCTCCTTTCAGTGCAATATGAAGCTGACTTCTCGTGAAGCTAGCTTCATATTACCATATACATATAATCCTGTCAAGAAAAATATGAAGTTTATTTCATATTTCATATCAGGATACGGTTAATCAGCCTGTTCAGCGCTGTTTCATCAAGCTCCGTAATGGCAGCCAACTCTTCACAAATGAGTATGGCATATCAGTTCCCACGTCATGATTGTTTTGTGCTATAATGTGTTATAGGTTTTTCTTTCCCTTAAAATTTCCCTTATCAGGGTTCATAATGGGAAGAGAGGGGAGATATTTCCGCAAGGATGTATCGCCGCCGTTGCACAAAACGCTTCAGAATGGGGGATTAAAATGAATCAAAAAGAAAGAATGTTGAATGGCTTGCCGTACAAGGCATGGCTGGATGGGCTGGAGGACGAACGGGAGGCCTGTAAAGCGATCCTCTATGAATTTAATCTTCTTAAACCGGACGAACGGGAGAGAATTCCGGAAATCCTGAAGAATTTGTTTGGCAAAACAGGTGAAGAGATATGGATTGAACCGCCATTTCACTGCGATTATGGATGGAATATTGAAGCGGGCGAAAATTTTAATGCCAATTATGGCCTGACAATTCTTGACGTTGGCAAAGTGACCTTTGGCAGTAATGTTCTGATCGCACCGAATGTGTCGATTTATACGGCCGGGCATCCCATTCATCCAGCCAGCAGAAATTCCGGCTACGAATACGGCATCCCCATTACAGTAGGCAACAATGTTTGGATTGGCGGAAGCGTTGTCATTTTGCCGGGCGTGACCATTGGTGACAATGTTGTGATTGGGGCAGGCAGTGTGGTCACAAAGGATATTCCAAACGATGTAATTGCAGTGGGGAATCCCTGTAAAGTGATCAGAAAGATAACGGACGAAGATAGAAAATTCTACTACAAGAACCGGGAATTTGATGTGTCGGATTACTAAAGTGGTTCTGTATTTAAAAGTCAAGTCTAAAATGAAATATTTTTGAATGAATTGCAGAAATGCATTTCAGTATAGAATAGAAGCGGATAAACGCTTTTGAGTATCTTGAAAATCGCATGACAAACAGAGCATCGGGAACGGTGCTCAAAAGGAGTGCATAAACGGAAGCTTTGTTGTTTCAAAAAATATATTGACACAGTGTCAGAGTAGTGTTACACTTTATATTGACACAATGTCAGAATAATAACGGAGGTAATAACGCTATGAAGAAAAATATTGGTTCCAAGCTTGCACTTTCTCCTATGCCGATTGCGGTGGTCGGTGCGATGAATGGTGAGAAACCCACATGGACGTTAGTGGGACATTTGGGGATTATCGGGCATGACCGTGCAGGCGGAATCATCGTGAACATCATCATATAGCTGTGGAATAAAAAGCAAGGAGGAAACAAGATGCCAAAGGGGTCGCCGGAACTTACCAATGCAAGAAAGGAAGAAATCATCAATGCCTGTGAGGAACTTTATAAGACAAAAAGTTTCAAAGAAATCACTTTGAAAGACATCGGGAACGCAACAAGCTTGACCAGAACTTCGATTTATAATTACTTTCAGACAAAAGAAGAAATATTCCTCGCTTTACTGCAGAGAGAAAATGAGCTTTGGATTGCCGACCTCGATCAGCTTATGGAGGAAAATGAAACGCTTACCAAGGATGAATTTGCTGATAAGATGGCGCATTCTTTGGAGAAACGAACCCAGCTGCTTAAGATCATGTCGATGAACCACTATGACCTGGAAAGCAGCAGCAGCTTGGAACGGCTCACCGAATTTAAGGTGGCTTACGGAGGTTCCCTGCGCACGGTCATGTGCTGTCTGGAACAGTATTTTCCAGAGATGCCGATTACAGAGAAACAGCATTTTCTGTACACTTTTTTCCCGTTCATGTTCGGAATCTATCCGTATACGGTAGTCAATGAGAAACAGCGGACAGCAATGGAGCAGGCGGGCGTGAACTACGTGTTTATGACAATTTATGAGATCACGTACAATTGTGTGAGAGGTCTGTTGAAGGATTAAAAGAAAGGAGGTTTTTCAATGCAGTATACGAATTTGGGCAGATCAGATTTAAAAGTATCCCGTATCTGCATGGGATGCATGGGGTTTGGTAACGCCGCCACCGGACAGCACAAATGGACGGTGGACGAAACGCAGACAAGAGAGATTATTAAACATGGTCTTGAACTGGGAATTAATTTTTACGACACCGCTATTGCCTATCAGAATGGCACCAGCGAGCAGTATGTCGGACGTGCGCTCAGGGATTTTGCGAAACGGGACGATGTCGTGCTTGCCACAAAATTTACGCCGCGGACACAGGACGAGATCGATGCGGGCGTTGGCGGGCAGAAACACATCGAGAATTATCTGGACCAGAGCCTTGCCAATTTCGGCATGGACTATGTAGACCTTTACATCTATCATATGTGGGATTATCACACGCCCATGGAGGAGATTATGGAAGGTCTGCATAATGTGGTCAAGGCGGGTAAAGCCAGGTACATCGGTATCTCCAACTGTTTTGCATGGCAGCTTGCCAAGGCGAATTTCTATGCGAGAGAGCATAATCTTACGGAGTTTGTGTCCGTTCAGGGGCATTATAACCTGATCGCCCGCGAGGAGGAACGGGAAATGGCGCCTTTCTGCGCCGATCAGAATATCGCTATGACACCCTACAGCGCCCTTGCCGGAGGACGGCTTTCCAAGC